>JBBSMX010000071.1:0-21271 GCA_038232935.1 Rhodothermales bacterium
CGCTCGCTGCGGCGGGCGACGAGGGCTTCGAGGTCGGCGCGCTCCTCAGAGGAGAGGCGGACGTGGTAGGTCTTGGGCATGGAGGGGGGGCAGGTGATCCTCCCAAGTTACCCGACAGACTTACCATGTGGAAGCACTAGACAGGAAGTGGTTGAACGGAGCGTCGCCTGCTCCGTTTGGGATCGGGACGGCCGCTGGAAAGTGCTTCGCCTTCCGGCCGGGCGAGCCTCCAGTGGCCTCCCGAACCCAACTGCTTCGGCCATGCGCATCCGCTTCCTCTCGCTCGCCATCGTCCTCACAGCGCTCCTCGTCACCGGCTTCGGTGCCGGTACGATCCGTGTCGGCGCCTTCCCGCAGGGCACGCCCGGTGAGCTCCCCGATGAATGGAAGACGATGAAGCTCGGCAACGCCGCCCCCAGCGACTACGCGCTCGTCCGTGAGGAGGGCAGTGTCGTCCTCAAAGCACGGGCCGATGGGTCCGCCTCCGGCCTCGTCCACCGCGTCCACCTCGACCCGAAGCAGTATCCCGTCCTCGAATGGCGCTGGAAAGTAGAGAACGTCATCGCGAGCGGCGGCCTCGACCGCAAGAGCGGCGACGACTGCCCCGCCCGCGTCTACGTCACGTTCGACTACGACCCGGGCAACCTCTCCTTCGGTGAGCGGCTCAAGTACGAGGCCGTCAAAGCACTCGGCGGCGGCGACGTCCCGCTCCGCGCGCTGAACTACGTCTGGGCCAACCAGTCGGACGAGACCCGCATGGTCGCCAACGCCTTCACCGACTGGGTGATGATGGTGCCGACCCAGAGCGGGGCGGCGGACGTGGACACGTGGCGAACCGAGCGGCGCAACATCTACGAGGACTACCGGCGCGCCTTCGGCGAGGAACCGCCCCCGATCTCCGGCATCGCCGTGATGACCGACGCCGACAATACGGGTGCTTCGGCCACAGCGTACTACGGCGACATTGTGTTAAAGAGCGAGTGATTAGCTAGCGGGAGGAACGCCACGCCCCGACCTCCGCACAGCGCAGAGGCCGGGGCGTGGTTCGTTTCGCGATCGCATCGCTCAAAGGCTGCCACAAAAAGACTGTCATTGCGAGCGTAGCGAAGCGCCCGGAAGGTCGGCGAAGCCCATCTCCTGCGGTCTGCTTGTCTGAGGGAGATTGCTTCGTCGCTCTGCTCCTCGCAATGACAATGAAAGGGGGAAGCCAGCGCTACATGCCGATTTCGATCAGCGCCGCGTCTTAGCTTAACGCAGACTGGAATCCACCGTCTCCCCCGATGCCCGTACCAATCACAGGATATCACGTCTTCATCGCATCGCCCGGCGGGTTGAACGAAGAGCGCCGGGCGTTCCGAGACGTACTCACGCAGTACAACGAGCAGGAGGCGAATCCGCGCGGAGCACATTTCTTTCCTGTAGGCTGGGAAGTGAATCCAGGTGGCGTGGGTCGCCCCCAGCGACTCATCAACGAGCAGGTGCGCGAGTGCGACTTCTTCGTGCTACTGCTTTGGGATCGCTGGGGCACCCCGCCCGCTGATCCAGGTACAGAGGAATATCGCGGATACACCTCGGGTACCGAAGAGGAATACGGAGTAGCGACAGAGTGTCTGCAAGACGCGGAGCAGCCGATGCGCGATATCCTGTGCTGCTTTAAAGCCGCTGATCCCAAACAACTCAGTGATCCAGGTCCCCAGCTTAAGCGAGTGCTCGAGTTCAAAAAATTGGTCGAGCGGGATCTAATGTATAAGGAGTTCGACGAACTGAGCGGATTCAAGGAGATGCTCCGAACTAAGCTGGGAGTTTGGCTACGAGACCACGAGGGTGGAGTACCAAAGGAGAACCAGGTCGATTTGCCTCCAGCCCCTGCTGGGGAGCCAGCGCCGGAGGTTACTCAGCCGGAACCGACCAACACAGCGGAACTAATCGAGCAAGCGGAACGACATGCACAGGAGGGGGAACTGGTGGAGGCAGAGGCTTTATTTGCTCGTGCCTCCGTTCGAGGGGACGATTACAATGCGCTCAATGCTTACGGCATTTTCCTCATAAGAGTGGGACGCCTCGCGCAGGCCGAGGCAATGTTCGAGAGGGTCATTGAGCTAGGTAGTGAGGGAGGCCAAGACGCAGCAGTTGCAATGGGATATGGCAACCTCGGCAACGTGCTCCAGACGCGGGGCGAGCTCGATGAGGCGGAGGTGATGCACCGGAAGAGCCTGGAGATCGAGGAGCGGCTCGGACGGCTCGAAGGCATGGCGAACCAGTACGGCAACCTCGGCAACGTGCTCCAGACGCGGGGCGAGCTCGATGAGGCGGAGGTGATGCACCGAAAGAGCCTGGAGATCGAGGAGCGGCTCGGACGGCTCGAAGGCATGGCGAACCAGTACGGCAACCTCGGCAACGTGCTCCAGACGCGGGGCGACCTCGATGGGGCGGAGGTGATGTATCGGAAGAGCCTGGAGCTCAACGAGCGGCTCGGACGGCTCGAAGGCATGGCGAGCGACTACGGCAACCTCGGCAACGTGCTCCATGTGCGAGGCGACCTCGATGGGGCGGAGGTGATGCACCGGAAGAGCCTGGAGCTCAACGAGCGGCTCGGACGGCTCGAAGGCATGGCGAGCCAGTACGGCAACCTCGGCAACGTGCTCCAGACGCGGGGCGACCTCGATGGGGCGGAGGTAATGCACCGGAAGAGCCTGGAGATCGAGGAGCGGCTCGGACGGCTCGAAGGCATGGCGAGCCAGTACGGCAACCTCGGCAACGTGCTCCAGACGCGGGGCGACCTCGATGGGGCGCGTAGTTACTGGGAGCAGGCGTTGAAGCTATACGAGCAGATCGGGATGCCGCACCGCGTGGAACTTGCCAAAAACCGGCTTGCTGAACTCGATGCTGACGATGAAGCCCCCGATGCGTCGGGCACCGGGGGCTTGGATTCGTCGGAGGGCGCGGCAGGCTAGATGTTGATCGACATGTCGTAGGCGGCGCGGGTGGCTTCCATCACGGCCTCGGAGAGCGTCGGGTGCGGGTGCATCGCCTCCATCACCTCGTGCGCCGTGGTCTCCAGCGTGCGCGCGGTCACGGCCTCGGCGATCATCTCCGTCGCCTCGTGGCCGATGATGTGGCAGCCGAGCCACTCGCCGTACTTCGCGTCGTAGATCACCTTCACGAAGCCCGTCGTGTCGCCGATGGCGGCGGCCTTGCCGGAGGCAGAGAACGGGAATTTGCCGACCTTCACTTCGTAGCCCGCTTCCTTCGCCGCCACCTCGGTGTAGCCGACCGAGCCGATCTGCGGCTGGCAGTACGTGCAGCCGGGTACGTTGTTGTAGTCGACCGGGTGCGGCTTGTGGTCGAACTTCTCCTCGGTGTAGGCGATGTGTTCGACGCAGATGATCCCCTCGTGGCTGGCGACGTGGGCCAGCCACGGCGCGCCGACCACGTCGCCGATGGCGTAGATGCCGGGGACGTTCGTGCGGTAGTACTCGTCCACCGTGATCGCGCCGCGCTCGTAGGCCACGCCGACCTCGTCGAGCCCGATGCCCTCGACGTTCCCGGCGACGCCGACGGCCGAGAGCACTTGGTCGAACTCCAGCGTCTCCTCGCCCTTCTTCGTCGTGAGCGTCGCCTTGACCTTCTTGCCCTTCGTGTTCACGCTCTGGAGCTGGACGCCGGTCATCACCTTCACGCCCATCTTTTTGTAAGCTCGCTCCAACTCCTTCGACACGTCGGCGTCCTCGACGGGCACGAGCCGGTCGAGCACCTCGACAATCGTGACCTCGGTGCCCATGTGGTGGTAGACGTACGCGAACTCGACCCCGATGGCCCCGGCCCCGACGATCAGCATCGTCTTCGGCTTCTCGGTCTGGAGCATGGCTTCTTTGTACGAGATCACCTTCTTCCCGTCGATGGGCAACGGTGGGATCTCACGGGCACGCGCGCCCGTGGCGATAATGATGTGCTTCGCCGTGACCTCCTGCTTCTCGCCGACGGTTTCCCCGTCGATGGTCTCGCTGGGCTCGACGGCGATCTTCCCGCCGCCTTTGAGCGTGGCCTTCCCCATGATCACGTCGATCTTGTTCTTCTTCATGAGGAAGCCGACGCCCTTGTTCATCTTGTCCGCCACGCCGCGCGAGCGCTTCACCACGGCCGCGAAATCAGCCTCCGCAGACGGGGCCGCGCCGTCGCCGCCGAAGCCGATGCCGTAGTCGGCGAGGTGGCTCATCTGGGCCATTACCTCGGCGCTCTTGAGGAGGGCCTTCGTAGGGATGCAGCCGATATTGAGGCAGACGCCGCCGAGCTTGTTCATCTCGATGATGGCGGTCTTGAGGCCGAGCTGGGTGGCGCGGATCGCGGTCTCGTAGCCGCCCGGCCCGGAGCCGATCACGACGACGTCGTAGGAAGGAGTAGCCATAGTGCCGAAGTCTTGGGTGAGGGTCGCGCGTGAAGATAGGAGCACGCGCCGTTTGTAGCTCGGCCTGCCCGCGCCGGTTCGCCGCCCGCCCCCGATCCTGCTCAAACTTCACACGCTTGGCGGACGCGTTAGCCGGTGAGCGACCAATCGTCCACGACGCCGATGATGATGACGTTCGCGGGCGTGCCGTCCGGGGCCTCCTCGTCGCCGCCGTCCATGAGCTGTGCTACGACCGCGCCCTCCTTCGCCACGAGCACGTAGTCCCCGACGCCTGCGTCGAACTTCGGGTCGAGCGCGAGCATGTCCCGCGCCCCGACCAAGTCGCCCTCGGTGTCGACGCGGTGGACGATCAGCAGTTTGGCCGGGCGGAAGCGCTCGCTCTTGCGTGTAGAGACGACGGTGCCGGTAACCTTACAGAGAAACATAGCGGAGGCGCTGGGTACTGAGAAGCCAAAGCTAGTGGAGGGACGCCGGGAAGAAAGGCATACCTGCACAAACTTTTACATCACGATTGTTAGAGACCTGAAAAGATGGTAGCTTCGAAGCCGTCAAGCTATCCGGAGGAACTTGTGCGTATTCGCCTCCCTCTCGGTAGACCTCAATAGATCCACACCCCGTCCACATGTACAGCACGTACGGCATCGAAGCAGTCGCCACCATCACCGAACTCCGCTCGGACACGTCCGGCCTCGTCGAGCAGGCGAAGAAGATGAAAAGCGGAATCCTGATTCAGAAAAACAACGATCCCTACGCGGTACTCATCTCCTACGACCTCTACATAGAGCTGCTCAAAGCGCGGGACAAGGCGAAGAAGTAGACAACGCACAGCGTGAAGCGCGAGGATGCTCGTGAAGAAGCGGCATGAAGGCCTTGTGTTTAGCGCGGTAGGTTTAGGTATTTATCTGTCGCCGGTGAGGGCTTTCAACTCTTCGACGCGGCGGACGATCTGCTCGCGTTCAAGCTGGCGGTAGCGCTCCGGCAGCATCGCGCGACTCGTGCATTCGAGCACGGCGGCGAGTGCCTGTAGCTCTACCTGAAGCGGGTAGCTGGGGGGGATGAAATCGTGCACGACTTCTTGCAGGATCTCGGTCGTCACTTCGCCCTTCTGCCGCCCGTTCGCCTGGGCGGCGGCGCGGAACTTGGCCCGCGTGAAGAGGGCCTCCATGTCCGCGCCGCTGAGCGTGCGCTCGCCGTTGAGGAGGGCGTCGGGGACCTGTTCCATCGGCAGCTTGACGCCGGTCCGCTTCATCATCACGCGGAGTAACTCCTCGCGTGATTCGCGCGTGGAGGGGTAGAAGAGCGCGAGGTGCTCTTCGGCACGGCCCTGCCGCTTGAGGTCGACCGGCATGAGGTCGGGGCGGGCGGTGACGAGGAACCAGATGATCCGGCCGCGGAAGCGCGTGTCGCTCATGGCCTGGGCGATCTGGCTGAAGACGCGGCTGGAGACCCCGCTGTCGCCCTGCGCGTTCCGGTCGCCGAGGGCGGCGTCGGCCTCGTCGATCATCACGGCGACGGGGTTCATCGCGCGGAGGAGGTTGAGGATTTTTTCGAGGTTCCCCTCAGTCACGCCCTGCCACTGGCTGCGGAAGTTCTTCAGCTTCACCATCGGAATCCCGATCTCGCCGGCGAAGCACGTGATCAGGAACGTCTTGCCCGTGCCGACCGGCCCGGCGATGAGGTAGCCCATCGGCATCACGTCGGGGTGGCCCTGCTTGATGGCGCGGGCGGCGGCGCGGAGGTGGTCCTTCGCCTCGTCGTGCCCGGCGACGAGGTCGAGTGTGTAATCGGTGTGGACGAACTCGAGGAGGCCATACGCCTCGGCCTCGATCAGCTCCTTCTTGCGCTCGGTCAGCCGCTCGTACGTCAGCCGGCGGCCGTTCTCCAGGACATCGGCGAGGATGGTGCGGAGCTGGACGTAGCCGAGTCCCGCCGTGCTATTTGCCAGCGAGGACTGGCTGACATCGCTTTTCTTTTTGAAGGTGTCGGCGCGTCCGTTGCGGAGCATCCACTTCACGAAGGCGAGGCGGTCCGCCTCCTCGGGGATGTCGATCTGGATCTCTTCGGTGTACGGGCTCTGGACGAGCTGACGATTGAGGTCATTGAGATTCTCGGCGACGAGGACGAGCGTGAAGTCGGCCCGGAGGAGGTGGGGGTCGTGGCTCCAGCGCTGGAGGAAGACGAGCGCGTTGCGGTCCTCGGAGGAGTAGCTCGCCGCCTCGGCCATCGGCACGATCGTCTCGGCGTAGTCGATGATGCAGGCGATTCGCTTGCCGTCGGCGATGCGGAGGCGGAAGTAGTTGTCGAGGACGGAGAAGACGCGGACGGGGTCCTTCGGGAGCTTCTGCGCGTACTCGGTGCCGAAGATGGTGTCGTAGCCGGAGAGCGCGCGGTTGAAGTCGCGCTGGCTCTCCTTATCGGCGAAGTGGATGCCGGAGGAGCGGTCGTAGAAGATCACCACGTCGCGCCCGGCGAAGAGGTCGCGCGCGAGGAACTCACGGAGGGGGACGAAGTCGGGCTCGCCGTCGGCGTTGTCCGCAGGCACGAGGTCGCGGACGTTTCCGTGCAGGACGAACTGGTTGATCGTCTTGGTGAAGTAGCGCCGGGCGAGGGTCTTGGCCCACTCGGGATAGTGCGCGATGTAGGTTTCGAGGCTGTCGGAGGCACCGCCCTCGGTGCGGCCGTTGCCGGTGGCACTGGCGGGCTCGGGGTCGGTGGGATGCTGCGTCTTCGCCATGCGGGGATCGGAGGTCGAGAGGGTGGATAGGCCGGGGCCGCCGGGAAGAAAGCGCGGATCAAATCGGCGGCCGGGGCTAATATAACCGGGTCCTCTCGCTCCCGTCGCTCTTCCTCTACGACTTCTCCTCCCCATGTTTGACTGGATCGCCTCGCCCGAGGCATGGATCGCGCTCGGTACCCTGACCGCGCTCGAGATCGTCCTCGGCATCGACAACATCATCTTTATTTCGATCCTGTCGGGGCGGCTCCCCGAGGACCAGCAGCCGCGCGCCCGCACAATCGGGCTGGGCATCGCGATGGGGATGCGGATTCTGCTGCTGCTCTCGATCTCGTGGGTGATGGGGCTGACGGCGCCGCTCTTCGAGCTGCCGTTCCTCGAAGGGCTCCTCGGCGGTGAGGCCCACGGCGGCGAGCCCGGCGAGCTGCCCTGGGTGATCTCGGGGCGCGACCTCATCCTGCTCATTGGCGGCGCGTTCCTCGTCGCCAAGAGCACGCACGAGATCCACGGCAAGCTCGAGGGCGATGCCCACCACGCGGCGGAGAAGGGGAAGGGCATCTCGTTCGCTGGCGTGCTCGTACAGATCGCGCTCCTCGACATCGTGTTCTCGCTCGACTCCGTGATCACGGCCGTCGGGATGGCCGACGAGATCATGGTGATGATCATCGCCGTGGTCATCGCCGTCGGCGTGATGATGGTCTTCGCCACGCCGATATCGGACTTCGTTCACCACCACCCGACGGTGAAGATGCTGGCGCTCGCGTTCCTCATCCTGATCGGCGTCAACCTCGTGGCCGAGGGGCTGGGACAACACATCCCGAAGGGCTACATCTACACGGCGATGGCGTTCGCGCTCCTCGTGGAGTTCCTCAACATCGGCTCGCGGAAGGTCGGCAAGCGGACCCCCGTCGAGCTCCGCGAGCCGTACGCTGGTCCGGGCACCCCGACCGGCCTGCCGCTGCCCAAAGAGATCCGCCGAGCCGGCGCGACCTCTTCCATCCCGCTGACGCGGCCCGGCGCGTAAGGGCACGCGGAACCGCCCGTTGCGATCCGGCCGCGGCCGGCGGCGTATGTTCATCCACCACACGCTTACAGGAACGCGGGCGAGGCACCCCTCGCCCCTACGGATGCTCTCATGAATCGACGTGCCATCGCTCTCGCCGCCTTCGCGTGGCTGACCGGCTGCGGGGCGCAGACGACGGGCGAGGTGGCCCGTCCGCCTGTGCAGGATTCCGCCGCCGCGAGCGTCTCGGCCGGCGTGGTAGCCGACACCAGCCACTACACGAGCGGCCCGGCCAGCCGGGACGGAACGGGCCGGTTCTACCTCGGCCGCGAGATCGCGCAGGTGATGGGCCACCGCGGCGCGGCGTGGCTCGAACGCCCCGAGCGCGCCGACCTCGAACTGCCCGGCCGCGTCGTGGACTCGCTGGGCCTCGCCCCCGATGACGTGGTGGCGGACATCGGAGCCGGGACGGGCTACTTCACCTTCCGGATGGCGGAGCGGGTGCCGGAGGGCGGCGTCTACGCCGTGGACATCCAACCCGAGATGCTCGACATCATCGCCGAGCGGGCCAAGCGGGAGGGGCTGGAGAACGTCGAGGCCGTGCAGGGCACCGTCAGCGACCCGAACCTGCCCGATGACTCCGTGGACCTCGCCCTCATCGTAGACGCCTACCACGAGTTCTCGCACCCGCGCGAGATGATGCAAGGGCTCGTCCGCGCGCTCCGCCCCGGCGGCCGCGTCGTCCTCGTTGAGTACCGGGGCGAGGACGCGTCGGTCCCGATCAAAGAGCTGCACAAGATGACCGAGGCGCAGGTCCGCCGCGAACTCGAAGCCGTCGGGCTGCGATGGGTGGAGACGAAGGAGTTCCTGCCCCGGCAGCACTTTCTCGTGTTCGAGAAGCGTCGGTAAGAGGTCGTGGAACGCCGAGGGGTTGACTCGGCACCTCGGGCAGTTATCTTCGCGCTTCCTTAAACCGACCCGTTTGCCCATGCTGCGCCCTTTCGCTATCGTCCTCTGCCTCGTGTTGCTCGCCGGCTGCGACAGCGGTGAGGCGGAAACCACAGACCTCTTCTCCGTCGCCGTAGAGACTCCGTCCGGTGAGCCGGTGCCGGGCCTCGACCTCACGATGGAGTACGCGCTCGGCGGCACGAACGACGAGGGGGATCGCGCGGCGCATCCTGCGGTGCTTCGCTATTTCGAGGTGTTTGAGCTCGGGGACGACCGCTTCAGCGTCGAGTGGGAAACCGAGGGGGAAGAGGGCCTCGCCCAGTTCGTCATCTAAGCTGGCACGGACGAGGACGATCTCGAAGACGTGTCCGAGGCCGTGCCACAGGGCCCCGACCAACGGTACGTGGTCGAAGTCGAAGGAAGCTTCGTGATCTTCCTTCTGCGCATTGAAGACGCCGACGGAAAGGTGGAGTACAGCGACTTCGTCGAGGCCACCGTCGTAGCTGAAGAAGACACGTCGAGCCCGGCTGAGGTCAGACTCAACACCAATTACCCCAATCCATTCGCGGGCGCCGCTACGTTCTCCTTCGATCTCCTGGAAGAGTTGGCTCAGGGTAGTCGGTCGGTGGTCTGGCAAGCGAGCGAAGGCATGGTCGGCGGGTTCTATCGCGTCCGGCTCACTGCTGACGAGGACACGGCCACCGTGCTTTCGGTCTACACGGGAACAGACGCCGATCAACGAAGCGACCGGCGGCGCGTTGCTACTGCACTCGGACAGACCGATGCACGGGGCCGCTTCGCCACCGACGACCGCGCCCGCTTCCCGCAACGCTACGACGGCATCGAAATCGAGTACCGCGACGAGAACAATGTGTTACTCGGTGTGCTCCGGCCCTCGAACGAGATCGTGCTCGTCCTCCGCGACGGCGCGGGCCGCGAGCAGCGCTACGAGCGCACGCTGACCGGCGGCTCGAACGCATTCGAGCTGACGTGGGACCCGGAATAAGTACGTGGCGACCGGCCGGGTGCCCTCACAGGCTCGGCGTCGGGGCACGCTTTCGTTCCGTTGCCGATCCCTGTTTCGGGGCCACGTGGTAAACCGTGCGGTGGTTTTAAGTGAGCGCTCTGCGCACCGGTAAAGGCACCGTTACTCTTACCGTCCAACACGCTGACTCCACTTCTTCCCCGTGCGAACCCTCCAGATACTCCCCCTGGCGCTTGTGTGCATCCTTGTGGCTTCGGACGTCGCCGCCCAGGCTCCCGCCGCCGCCCCGGCACCCGACACCGCCGCGCCTGCCGTCCGCTCCCACACCAGCAAGCTATTCCTCCAGGCTCACTTCAACGGGACGGGGCTCGCCGTGGAAGACGCTGATGCGGAAGGAGGGAGCGGCTTCGGGGTCAAGCTCGGCTACGGTTTCAATCCCCTCTTCACGCTTTACGCCGGCTTCGACGCGGCCGGCATGCGAACGGAGGGCGGCGAATACGGCTACGGCCTTTTCGACATCGGCGGCCAGTTCAACTTTCGCTCCGGCCCCAACGCCGTCGTCCCCTATCTCGACCTTGCACTCACCGGACAGGCGGCCGTGTTCGACATCGCTGGTGACGATCTCGTCTTCTCCGGCAGTGGTTTCACGCTCGGCGGCGGCCTGAAGTACTTCGCTACGCCCGCCGTCGCCATCGACGGGTCGCTCTCCACGACGCTCGGCTCGTTCCGGGAGGTCGAGTACCAGGGCGACCGGGAGGCTGTGGACGCCAGCGCCAACGGGGTCCGGCTCGGGTTCGGCATCTCGTGGTACCCGGTCCGTTAGAGGTCGGACGGCGAGGCTGAAATGCACGCGGGGGCGACGCAGCCGTAGCGCGTCGCCCCCGCGTGTTTAGTGGCCGAAGGCGGTCTCAAGCGACGGTCACTTCGTCGTTGAGGTAGACGTCCTGGATCGTGTTGAGGAGGTCAACCCCTTCGTTCATCGGGCGCTGGAACGCTTTGCGGCCGGAGATGAGGCCCATCCCACCCGCGCGCTTGTTGATGACGGCCGTGCGAACGGCCTGCCCGAAGTCGTCTTTGCCGGAGCCGCCGCCGGAGTTGATGAGGCCGGCGCGGCCCATGAACCCGTTCGCCACCTGGTAGCGCGTGAGGTCGATGAGGTGGTCGCTCGCGAGCTCGGAGTAGATCCGCTCGTCGAGCTTGCCGTAGGACGAGTCGCCGGAGTTGAGTGCTTTGTAGCCGCCGTTGTTCGTCGGCTGCTTCTGCTTGAGGATGTCGGCCTCGATGGTCGCGCCGATGTGGTTGGCCTGGCCGGTGAGGTCGGCCGAGGTCTCGTAGTTGGTGCCGTTCACGGTGAAGCCGCTGTTGCGGAGGTAGCACCACAGGATGGTCGCCATGCCGAGTTCGTGCGCCCGGGCGAACGCCTCCGATACCTCGACGATCTGGCGGCCGGACTCCTCGCTGCCGAAGTAGATCGTCGCGCCGATGGCGACGCAGCCCATGTTGTAGGCCTCCTCGACTTGGGCGTACATGATCTGGTCGTACGTGTTCGGGTACGTCAGCAGCTCGTTGTGGTTGACCTTGAGGATGAACGGGATCTTGTGCGCGTACTTCCGCGCCACCGACCCGAGCACGCCGTACGTCGTCGCGACGGCGTTGCACCCGCCCTCCATGGCGAGCTCGATGATGTTAGCCGGGTCGAAATACGCGGGGTTTTTAGCGAACGAGGCGCCGCCGGAATGCTCGATGCCCTGGTCGACGGGGAGGATCGAGAGGTAGCCGGTGCCGCCGAGCCGGCCGTGGTCGTAGAGGCTCTGGAGCGAGCGGAGCACGCGGGGGCTCCGGTCGGATACGCTCCAGACGCGGTCCACGAAGTCGGGGCCGGGGAGGTGGAGGTGGTCTTTGGAGATCTTCGGGTTCGAGAAGCCGAGGAGGTCGTCGGCCTCTGCGCCGAGGAGTTCTTCGAGACGCGAGGTGGTGACTTCAGCCATAGCAGGGGTCGAAAAGGTCGGAGAGAACGGGAAGAGGCGGGACGGGGAATATACGCCGGAGTCCGCACACGGACAGCGGTCAGCGCGCCGCCCGCACCTCCGGTGGAATCCGCGCCGGGTCGCCGAAGTAGGCAGCGCTATATTCAACGGAGCGACTTATCTCACGGCCCCTTTACGATGTCAAATCTGCTGCTCGACAGCCTGCTCATCGAGAACTTCCGCGCCTTCAAGCGGCTGGAAGTGGAGAAACTCGGGCGCGTCAACCTGATTGTTGGCAAGAACAACGTGGGTAAGACGGCTCTGCTCGAAGCGCTCTGGCTCTATGCTGCGCGCGGGTCGCAGCACGTTTTGGCAGAGGTGGTGCGGCGGCGAGACGAAGTGGCTTTCCTTTATGCTCATCAGCGTCCCGGACAGCGAGTTGACTGGATCCATGCCATACTGAGCCTGCGACATGGACGAGACCTTGCCCTTCCTGCCCTCCCTCTATCGCACGGGGAGTCTACCGAATACGGCCTGTTTACTATAGGGAATGTTTCTGATGCAAAGCGGCGGCTTGCGTTTACGCTACATAGTTTGCTGGATGGGGAGGGAAGTTGGTTGATGGGCGTAAGACCTGAGGAAGGCGGCCCTCTGTTGGAGGGTTTCGGTGAGACACTCAGCGATAGGCTTGGCGAAGCATTGAGCGCCCCCCCCCGAAGGCAAATGGTCTCTCACTACTTCATCTCCTCTACTGGACTCGATTTCGCTAATCATCTTTGGGATGACGCTGTTCTGGCTGGGCACGAGGACTATGTGTATGAAGCACTTCGTGTAATTGATGACCGAATTCGCTATCTCAATTTTGTGACCGGACGCCGGCCGGTCGACGTACAACTGCGCGACAGAGACCTCGATCCCATTCCCATTCCTGTTTGCAGGCGTGAAGGGGAGGACACGCCGGTACCGTTACGGAGCATGGGCGAGGGGATGGATCGCCTGCTCGGGCTGAGCCTTGCCCTCGTGAAAGCGAACGGCGGTCTGCTCATGGTGGACGAGATCGAGAGCGGTCTCCACTACTCGGTGCAGCCGGACATGTGGCGGCTCGTCTTCGAAACCGCCGAGCGCCTCAACGTGCAGGTCTTCGCCACGACGCACAGCCTCGACTGCATCCGCGCATTTCAAACCGTGGCCGAGGAGCACCCGGAAGAGGGCGTGCTGATCAGCCTGCGCCGGAAGCAGGACGCGCCGGACGAGATCGTAGCCATTGAGTTCGACGAGCGGGGCATGGAGTCCATCGTGCGTTCCCACATCGAAGTCCGCTGAGGCGATGGCACATCGACTCCGGCTGCTCGTGGAAGGCCAAGATGACTGGCACGCCCTGAGCAATCTGCTGAATCAGCACGAGCTCAGAGCGTGGCGCGTAAAACCAAGCGACCGGAATGACATCGGGGATAAGATTGCGATTGAGGCAGCGGGTGGTGATAAAGACGAGGGAGACGATAAGAAGGGAGGGGTCGATAGGCTGCTCAAGGACCTGACGTTTCAGCTTCAGCAGAGTGATCAAGAGTGCGTAGGCATCGTGGTAGACGCCGATGAGAATCTCGAAGCACGCTGGCAAGCTGTGTGCACTCGGATCGAAAAGGCGGGGAGTGTGACTATGCCGGCGGCACCTGATCCGGCGGGAACCATCGTCGCGCTGGAGCAGCCGGACCGGACGCTGATTGTCGGCGTGTGGCTGATGCCGGAGAATACACTACCCGGCATGATCGAGGACTTCTTGCGATTCCTGATCCCGAAAGGCGATTCTCTCTTGCCACGAGCCGAAGGTTGTCTCGCCGATATTCCCGAGGAGGAGCGGTTGTTCGCACAAGGAGAAGCAGATCACTCCTCAAAGGCACTCATGCACACTTGGCTGGCGTGGCAGGATGAGCCGGGACGGCCGCTCGGGCAAGCCGTCACGCAACGCTATCTCGACGCGCATGCGCCCCATGCGGTGGCTTTTGTCGATTGGGCGCGGCGGTTGTTCAATCGGTAGCGCCGGCAATGCGTACCTCCGCCGGAATCCGCGCCGGGTCGTCGAAGTACGCGGCGAGGTCGCGGGCGAGGAGCGGGGCGGTGAGGAGTCCTTTCGAGCCGAGTCCGGTGAAGACCCACACGCGCCGCCGACTGGGGAGTGGGCCGAGGAGCGGGAGCCGCTGCGGCGAGTGCGTGCGCGGCACCGTCACACGGACGCCTGCCCTCGCTTCCAACACCGGCGCGTCGGTGAGGGCCGGCACCATCCGCGCTGCTTTCGCCACGAGCCGTTCGGACTCGGCCGCGCTCGGCTCCACGTCGTCGAAGTCGTGCTCGTACGAGCTGCCGACGACGAGCGTGTCCCCGTCGGGCACCACGTAGCCGAAGCCGGAGAGCGTGGGGAGCGTGCCGAGCGGGGGCTGCGCGATGCGGACCGTCTGCCCTTTGATTCGGTGGAGCGGAAGCGCAGTCAGTTCGGGGAAGAGGCGAAACCCATCGCCGAGGGCGAGCACGACACGCTGCGCTTCGATCCGCTCGCCGGTGGTTGTCTCCACGAAAGCGCGGTCCCTTTCCTCGCCCCACCCCGTGACGCGGATGCCGGTACGGACCGTTGCGCCCTGCTCCTGCGCCGCGTGCAGCAGCGCCTCCACCATCGCCGTGAGGTCTACCGCGCCGCCGGATGGAATCCACAACCCGCCGTGTGAGGCTACGACATCGGGATACTGTTCTACCAGTTCGTCGGCCGAGCGCCACACGGCGTGCTCGGGGAGCGCGTCGGCGCGTTTGCGAAACGCTCGCGCCTGTGTCGTGTCGCGGGCGGGACGAAGGACGCCGGTCGCGCGGAACAGGGCGCGGGCGTCGGCACGTTCGAGCGTCGCGTGGAGCGCAGCGAGCGCTTCGTCGAATCGCCACGCCGGGTTCGCCTTCCGGGCCATCAGCGGGTTCACGAGGCCTGCCGCCGCGCCGGATGCGCCCGCTGCCGGATGCTCGGCCTCCAGCACCGTGACCGAGCCGTGCTCGCTCAGCCAGAGCGCCGCGCACGCCCCGGCCAGCCCGCCGCCGCCGATGATGGAGGTCATGGGTTTGGGGTAGTGGGTTGTTTATGCCACGCGCTGCATGTAGCCTCAAAAGTCAGAATAGAAAACCCATGACCTCCAACACCCAACCCCCAACCGACGTCGTCATCGTCGGTGGCGGCATCATCGGGCTCTCGCTCGGGTGGCGGCTGGCGCAACGCGGCCGGACCGTGACGATCGTCGAGCGGGACCGGGCCGGATGCGGGGCTTCCTACGCCGCGGCGGGGATGCTCGCTCCCGCCGCCGAGATTCAGTTTGAGGAAGCGGAATTATACCGGCTCGGCCGCGAGAGCCTGCGCCGCTGGCCCGCGTTCGCCCGCGAGCTCGAAGCCGCCAGCGGGCTCGACGTCGGCTACCGCGACGAGGGCACGCTCGTCGTCGCCGACGACCGGGACGCGGCCGAGGTGCTCCGCCGCCTCTACCGATTTCAACAGGCCCACGACGTGCCGGTCGAGTGGCTGACGGGGCACGAGGCGCTGGAGATCGAGCCCTTCCTCTCGCCGAAGCTCGCCGCTGCCGTCTACTCGCCCGAAGATCATCAAGTCGATAACCGCCGCGTCGTCGAGGCGTTGCGGACAGCGGTGGAGCGCAAACCTACGGCGACGCTGCGCGAGGGCGTGACGGTGCGGGCAGTCGAGCCGGGGGAGCGTCCCGCCGTCGTGACGGACGATGGGGAGCGGATCGAGGCGTCAGTCGTGGTGCTGGCTGCCGGGGCGTGGATCCGCGGGATCGGCGGACTGGAGCCCGCGCCGCCTGTTCGTCCGGTGAAAGGGCAGATGCTCTCGCTGCGGATGGATCGGCCCTTCGAGCTCCGCCACGTCGTGCGCGGCTCCGATGCCTACCTCGCGCCGAAAGCCGACGGTCGGCTCGTGATCGGGGCGACGAGCGAGGAGATGGGGTTCGACACGCGTGTGACGGCGGGCGGGCTCTACCGGCTGCTCGAAGGGGCCGTCGAGGTCGTGCCGGGGATCGAGGAACTGGAGGTGATCGAGACGTGGGCGGGCGTGCGGCCGGCGAGCCGGGACCACGCGCCGCTCCTCGGGCCGACGGGCGCGCCCGGCGTCGTGCTCGCCACCGGCCACTACCGCCACGGCATCCTGCTCACGCCCGTCACCGCCGACGAGCTCGCCATCTCGCTCGACACCGCGCTCGATGGTGGCGAAGTCGAAACCTCCGAATGGCTGGCCCCGTTCTCCCCGCAGCGTCACGACGCGTAGCGTTTCGACGACGCCTTCCCCTCCCGCTACCCCGCCGATGCCTGCCGCCACTATCATCCCTGTCACCGTCAACGGCGAGGCCCGTGAGGTCCCGCTCGGCCTCGCGCTGCCCGACCTGCTGCGCCTGCTCGACCTCGACCCGGAGCAGCCCGGCATCGCTGTCGCTCTCAACGGCGTCGTCGTTCGGCGTGCCGATTGGCCGGGAACGCCGGTGGAAGAAGGGGACGAGATCGAGATCATCACCGCCACGCAGGGAGGCTGAGCGATGGCCGAGATAACGACGCCCATACAGACGGCGCAGGACGAGGACGTACTGCGAATCGGCCCGCTCGAACTCCGCTCGCGCGTGATCGTCGGGACGAGCCGCTACCCGAGCCCGCAGGTCATGCTCGACGCCGTGGAGGCGTCCGGGGCCGAACTCGTGACGGTCTCGATCCGCCGCGTGAACCTGCGCGAGACGGACGGGGAGAGCCTGCTTGGCCTCCTCCGTTCGCGCGGTTATCACCTGCTCCCGAACACCGCCGGATGCTACACCGCCCGTGAGGCCGTGCTCACCGCCGGCCTCGCCCGCGAAGCCCTCGGCACGGACCTCGTCAAGCTCGAAGTCATCGGCGACGACGAGACGCTCTACCCGGACGTCGAGCAACTGCTGAAGGCGGCGAAGCAACTCGTGGATGACGGCTTCCACGTCCTCGCCTACGCCAACGACGACCCGATCACCTGCCGCAAGCTCGCCGACCTCGGCTGCGCCGCCGTGATGCCGCTCGCCGCGCCCATCGGCAGCGGGATGGGGCTCGTCAACCCGTACACGCTGCGGATCATCCGCGAGACGTTGCCCGACACGCCGCTCATCGTCGACGCCGGGATCGGCACGGCGTCGGACGCGGCGCGCGCGCTCGAACTCGGCTATGACGGCGTGCTGTTAAACACGGCGATCTCCGGGGCCGAGCACCCGGCGCTGATGGCTGCCGCCGTCCGCCACGCCGTCGAGGCCGGGCGGCTGGCCTACCGCGCCGGCCGGATCCCGCGCCGCCTCTACGCCAACGCCTCGTCGCCGATGGACGGACGAATCGACGCAGGATGAAAGCGATTCGCTATTGGTTCGATGACGAGCACCGTGAGGACCCGGAGCACTACGTGGTCTACCACGTCGCGCTCATCGCAGACGGGTTCGCGGGCGGCGGTGAACGCATGGCAGGGGAGGAGGTGCAGGAACGGACGCTCGCCGCGCTGCGGGGAGCTCCGTTGCATGTTCATCTCCGCGACCACGGCGTCGATGCTGATACGTTTGGCGTGGTCGCCGAACTGTTCGTCGAGCGCATCCGGGCTGTCCAACGTATTGGGATTATTTCGGTCAACACCCACCTCGCCGTGGCCGAAGCGCTCGGGACGGGCGTGCACGTCGGACGCCGTGGCCCGTCGGTCGAAGAGGCACGGCAGCGCCTCGGGGCGCACGCCATGGTGTCGGCCTCGGTGCACACAGTTGGGGAAGCACAGCGTGCCGTAGAGCAGGGTGCCGGTGCCGTGTATTTCAGTCCCGTCTTCCCCACGGAAAGCAAACCCGGCCACCCCGGCGCGGGGCTCGCCGCGCTGCGGGCGTGTTGCGAAGCGGTGCCTCACACCCCGGTGCTCGCACTCGGCGGCGTCACGCCGGACCTCGTCCACCCCTGCCTCGACGCGGGAGCCGAGAGCGTCGCCGTTCTCTCCGGTATCCTCCACGCGGACGATCCTGCCGCCGCTGCCCTTCGTTACACCGAAGCCCTCCGCCGATGATGACCAAACCCCTCGCCCTCACGATTGCTGGCAGCGACTCCGGCGGCGGTGCGGGCATCCAGGCCGACATCAAAGCGATGGAGGCGAACGGCGTCTTCGCCGCGAGCGTCGTCACCGCCGTCACTGCGCAGAACACCCGCGCCGTCACCGCTGCCTTCGACCTCCCGCTGGATCTCATCGAAGCGCAGATCGACGCTGTCGCGGACGACTTCGAGTTCGGGGCCGTGAAGACCGGGATGCTGTCGTCGGCCGCGATCATCGGGCTCGTGGCGCGGAAGGTCCGCGAGCACGACCTCTTCCCGCTCGTCGTCGATCCCGTGATGATCTCGAAGAGCGGGTTCGCCCTGCTGCAGCCGGGCGCCGTCGAGGTCCTCAAGCGCGATCTGCTTCCGCTTGCGGCTCTCGTCACGCCGAACGTCCACGAGGCCGCGCGGCTCGTGGGAATGGAGATTCGCACGCAGGAGGATGCCGAGGCGGCGGCGCGGGTTATCCATGCCTTCGGGCCGCAGGCCGTCCTCGTCAAAGGCGGGCATCTGGATGGGGAGGCCGATGCAGTGGACGTGCTGTTCGACGGGATCGAAGTCCACGCCTTCCGTTCGGAGCGGATTGATACGCTGCACACGCATGGGACAGGCTGCACCTACGCCTCGGCGATTGCGGCGAACCTCGCGCGCGGTGCCGCGCTCTCCGAGGCCGTGCGGGCGGCGAAAGCCTACGTCACCGAGGCCATCCGCCACGGGCTCCCCATCGGCCACGGCCACGGTCCCACCAACCACTTTTACTTCCTCCGGGGCTCGTCTCCCACTACGACGGCGTGAGCACGTCGAAGCCGTCTTCGTGGTCGCGGATCCCACTGCACGGATCGTGTACAGGGCCGTGGGGGAGAACGCCGTAGACCCTACGCGTTCTTCATTTGTCCAGATAACGGGAGTCCGTATCTTTGGCGTCCTGTCCGACACGTGCCCGTAGCTCAGCTGGATAGAGCGTCTGACTACGGATCAGAAGGCCGGGGGTTCGAATCCTCCCGGGCACGCCATTGCAAAGGCCCCAGAACGGCTCTCTGAGCCTCCTCTGGGGCCTTTTTCATTTGGTGTCTAGTCAACAGACGCTCTGTCCAGCTGAGCTACGGGCACGTGCTGCACCGTTTCGTGCGGAAGATATGCGGAAGTCTTGGGCCGGTTTTCCGGTAGCTAGTTCGCCTGCACACCTCCGCTTGACCTCGAGCCAGAGAGGGCAGCGAGATGGCAACGTTACAGAAGAAGGGGCGGCTGTATTACGCCGTGTTCTACGACCCGGCACGCCAACCGAAGAGGAAGTACGTCCCCCTGCGCACGGCGAATAAACGTGCGGCAACGGCGGCACTGGCGGCGCTAGAGGTGGAATACGCCAAGGG
Source organism: Rhodothermales bacterium (assembly GCA_038232935.1). Classification (GTDB taxonomy): domain Bacteria; phylum Bacteroidota; class Rhodothermia; order Rhodothermales; family JANQRZ01; genus JBBSMX01. The sequence goes on from JBBSMX010000071.1 coordinate 19,515, forward strand.
GAAATACGACCCGTGGGACCCACAGCCACCGAGTCAGGAGATAGAACGGTTAGGGGAGGCCGCTGATGCTTTCTATAGGACGAAGGGCGACCTGAGCCGAAGCACGCAACGGATGTACCGGTTCGTCGTGAATGGCTTCGTGGATAGTGCAGGGAGAGATCTGAGGCTTGCCGCTGTGCGCTCTTCGCACGTACGGACCTTCCTCGAAGGGAGGGCGCTGAACGACACCAGCACGGCTACTTATTTCCGGCACCTTCGGGTGTTCGTCCGGTGGATGCTGAAGGAGAAGCTGATATCGGAGAACCCGCTTGAGGACATAGAGCCGCCCCGGAAACCCCAGAAGCTCCCGAAATCGGTGACGGAAGACGAACTGCAGGCGGTATGCATCGCCGTCGTCATGGGCTACCAGGCGAAGCGCGAGACCGGGTTCACGCAGGAAGGGGACCTGATCTGGCGGATTCCGCTCATGCTCTTCGCCTTCTGCACCGGCATGCGGGCGTCCGAACTCGCTCGTCTCAAGTGGGAGCACATCGACTTCGAGAAGCGCCTGATCTACATCCTGAAGCAGAAGAACGGGAAGGAAGGGACCATCCCCCTCAATATGAGAGCCCAATCAATATTGGGAGGGATCGAGAAAGGGTTGCCCGGTGATTACGTGTTCTCCCCACCGAACGTAGGGAGCGTGGAGCGTACGGTGAGCCCCTTCGTAGGGCGGGCGTCGAGAGCTTTCCGTGAGGCTCGGAATCGAGCTGGGATTAACCGTTCGATCTCATTCCACGGGCTGAGACACGGCTTCTGTACGGCGCTGGCAGAGGCGGGGAAGAGCGCGTTCGTAATTCAGGCGGCGGCGCGGCATGCAGACATCTCCACTTCGGCTCGATACGTCCACATCGCCAACACGGCACTCCGAGCGGAGTTGGATAACGTGTTCGGTTGAGTCCCGTTATCTCTGTTTCCACTACGTGTGGCCCTGGCATTCCGGAGTGCAGCGCAGGATTTCCCCCCCAATCATCCATCGATTCATGGAGACGCTTTTCGATTGCCGCAATCGATTCTAGTTACGAGTTCAGGCTTCTGTGCCAGGTCTCAAGAACACGCCTAGCTCTAGAGGGGGAACCGCCCGCTGTAGAATCTGGCCTGCTAGGCTTCGCGGTCGAGTTGTAAAATCGATAAGCCTGTGAAGATACCGTGAAGCTACAGAGCGGCGTGGTATGTTTGCGGACATATCCCGGTTTGAGCGGGCTCCCTAAACCACCAAACTATCACGTACCAATGACGCAACGAACTGAGGTCAGCAACACAGTCTGGCTCTGGACGCTAAAACTGTTCGAAGGAGACCTAGAGTGGAGCGCCAAGAGCATTGAAGAGGAAGAGCGTAAAGCAATCCTCCGCTGGGTGAAGTTACAGATAAGCAACGACCGCTATGACCGAGTAGAAGGCAAGCTAGCGCTGTATGAGCGGCTAGCCAACCAACTTCACGAGAGTACGCAAGTAGTAAAGGCGACATTCATGGAGGACACGATGACGCATTCCAACGGAGAAGTGCAGAGGTCTGAATTGGAACTGGTATGGATGAAAAGCTTAGAGTTTCAGAGTCTTAACACATTGTCGTGCTATCTGGTAGTCTCCCAGTTGTGTGTTGACGGGCTATGACGTACTCTTCGACTCCCTCTTCCGAGGTCTCCCATGTCCGAGTTCGCTCGTGCCGGCGAGGTCTGCCCCGCCCCCCACTGCACGGCCGCGCCCGCCATCGTCAA
>JBBSMX010000072.1:0-21158 GCA_038232935.1 Rhodothermales bacterium
GAGATGGTGATGCCGGGGGACAACACGCAGTTCCGGGTGAAGCTGATCGTGCCGGTGGCGATGGAGCAGGGGCTGCGCTTCGCGATCCGGGAGGGGGGGCGGACCGTCGGGGCCGGCGTCGTCACCAACATCCTCGACTAACAGCATTTGACCGCCGTAGGGGCGTAGTGCGCTACGCCCCTACTCTTTCAACCGAGCCCTATGGCTAGCCAAAAGATTCGCATCAAGCTCAAGTCGTACGACCACTCGCTGGTCGACAAGAGCGCCGAGAAGATCATCCGCACGGTGAAGCAGACCGGTGCCGTCGTCAGCGGGCCGATTCCGCTGCCGACGAAGAAGGTGATTTATACGGTGCTGCGGAGCCCACACGTGGACAAGAAGAGCCGCGAGCAGTTCGAGCACCGCTCCCACAAGCGCCTCATCGACATTCTTTCTACGTCTTCTAAGACGGTCGACGCCCTCATGAAGCTGGAGCTTCCCAGCGGCGTCGATGTCGAGATCAAAGTGTGACCCCGGTCACTCTCCAGTTATGAAACGAAACACCATCATCCTCGTGCTCCTCGCCCTCGGGCTCGCCGTCGCTTTCGTCGGCTGCGACTCCAGTGGCGACGAACGCACGGACGCCGAGCGCATCGTCGGGACGTGGACGGCCTCGCAGGCCGGCGTCAACGTGGCGTCGCCGCTTGGTAGTGTCCCCGTTCCTGTCCTCAACGAGAACAGCGAGGGGGACATCACGATCGACTTCGTCGCAGACGGCGACTTCACGTTCACCGTCGTCGGGCCGATCAGCGCCGACTTCTTCGGGCAGACGATCGACCTCGTCGAGGAGGGGGTCAACGAGACCACGACGGGCTCCTACAGTGTCCAGGGTGACGGTCAGGTGCGCTTCGGCGTAGACGGCACGTTCGACTCGATGGCCGACGTGGCCTACGACTTCAGCGGCGACGACGTGTTCTCCCTCGAAGTGGAGAACACCGAAGAAGGGCGCGCGACTCTCGCGTTCCTACTCGGGGACCGCGTCCCTCAGGAAGTGCTCGACGCCATTCAAGGCGGCTCCGTCACCTTCCGTCGCACTTCCTAATTTCCATTCACGCTTAACTTAATCGGAGCGATTACAATGAGCGGACTACTCGGCCGTAAGATCGGCATGACGAGCGTGTTTGACGACAACGGTAACAACGTCGTCTGCACCGTCATCGAGACAGGCCCCTGCGTCGTAACGCAGATCAAGACCGAAGACACCGACGGCTACGCGGCCGTACAGATGGGCTTCGGCGACAAGACAGAGAAGAGCACCACGAGCGCTCTCAAAGGGCACTTCGGGGCGGCCAACACCACGCCGAAGCGCCGGGTGACTGAGTTCCGCAACTTTGCCGGAGCCGACGACCTCTCGCTCGGCGACGAGTTGAGCGTGGGCGACGTGTTCGCCGAGGGCGACAAGATCCACGTGATCGGTACGTCGAAAGGCAAGGGCTTCCAGGGCGTCGTGAAGCGGCACAACTTCCGCGGCGTCGGGGACGCGACGCACGGCCAGCACAACCGCCAGCGCGCGCCGGGCTCCATCGGCCAGGCCTCGGACCCGAGCCGCGTGTTCAAAGGGACCAAGATGGCCGGCCGCACCGGCGGCGACCGCGTGACGGTGAAGAACCTCCGCGTCGTCCGCATCTTCGCCGACAAGAACCTCCTCCTCGTGAAGGGCGCTGTGCCCGGCCCGAAGCGGAGCTTCGTCGAGATCCGCAAAGCCTAAGCGAACGCCTCAAGCAGAGATAGCACGATGAATCTACCCGTTTATACCCGCGAAGGCAGCGACGCCGGCCGCACGGTCGAGCTCGACGAGAGCGTCTTCGGCATCGAGCCGAACGACCACGCGATCTGGCTGGACGTCCGCGCCGCGCAGGCCCATGCCCGGCAGGGCACGCACAAAACGAAGGGCCGCAGTGAAGTGCGTGGTTCCACGCGCAAGCTTTACCGGCAGAAAGGCACGGGCAATGCCCGCGTCGGCGACAAGAAGAGCCCGACGCGCGTCGGCGGTGGTATCGCCTTCGGCCCGCGCCCGCACACCTACTCCGTCGGCGTCAACCGCAAGACGAAGCAGCTCGCTCGCCGCAGCGCCCTGACGTACAAGGCGCAGCAGGAGGGGCTCCGCATCGTCGAGGACTTCGGGATGGACGCGCCGAAGACGCGCGACCTCGCTGGCCTCCTCGCAAGCCATGAGCTCGCCGGGCGGAAGGTGCTCCTCCTCACCGGTTCGCACGACGACATCCTCTACCGCTCCGGACGCAACATCCCCAAGCTGACTGTTCTTTCCGCCGCCGGTGCCTCGACGCTCGACCTGATGAGCGCGCAGGTGATCCTGCTGCAGGAGGGCGCGCTCGGCGCGCTCTCCGCCGCCCTCGGGAAGAGCGACACGACTGAGGCTGCGGCCTCGACCGACGCTGCCGAGTAACCTAGACTTTAAGCCGAGCCCCATCATGGCCCGCTCTATCCTCATCGAGCCCATCATCACCGAGAAAATGACCCGTCTTATGGAAGACGGGCGGCACTACGCCTTCAAAGTGGCGAAGGAAGCGAACAAGATTCAGATCCGCAAGGCGATCGAAGAACGCTATCCCAGCGTGGACATCAAGGAGGTTCGGACGATGATCGTGCGCGGCAAGCGCCGCCGTCAGTTCACGAAGCGCGGCCTCATGGAAGGGCGCAAGCCTTCGTACAAAAAGGCGATCATCACGCTCAAGAGCGGCGAGATCGACTTCTTCGAGAGCATCTAAGTAATCGGGCGCAAAGCTTCTCGCTTCGGCGAGCGGCACATATGCCCAAACCCAAGAACCCATGGCTATTCGCAAACTCAAGCCGGTGACACCGGGGCAGCGTCAGCGCTCCGTCTCCGCCTTCGAGACCATCACGAAGTCCGAGCCGGAGAAGAGCCTGCTCGCTCCGCTGAAGAAGCACGGTGGCCGCAACAACAACGGCCGGATCACGACGCGCCACCAGGGCGGCGGTCACAAGCGGCGCTACCGCATCATCGACTTCAAGCGCAACAAGGACGCGATCCCCGCGAAGGTCGCGGCCATCGAGTACGATCCGAACCGGACGGCGCGCATCGCCCTGCTGGCCTACGCCGACGGCGAGAAGCGCTACATCATCGCCCCGGACAACCTCTCCGTCGGCATGACGGTGATGAATGGGGTGGATGCGGCTCCGGAGACGGGCAACTGCCTGCCGCTGAGCAAGATTCCGCTCGGTACGATGGTCCACGCGATTGAGATGAAGCCGGGGAAGGGCGCGCAGATGGCTCGGAGCGCGGGTACGAACGCGCAACTCCAGGCGCGCGAAGGCAAGTACGCCACGCTCAAGCTCCCCTCGGGCGAAGTCCGCCTCGTGCCGGTCGACTGCCGCGCCACGATCGGGCAGACCTCGAACCCGGACCACATGAACCTCGAGTGGGGCAAGGCCGGCCGCAAGCGGTGGCTCGGCGTCCGCCCGAAGACGCGTGGTGTCGCCATGAACCCGGTCGATCACCCGATGGGTGGTGGTGAGGGCAAGGCGTCGGGCGGCCACCCGCAGAGCCCGACCGGCGTGCCGGCCAAGGGCTACAAGACCCGGAAAAAGGCCAAGGCCTCCAACCAGTTCATCGTCCGCCGCCGCAAGCAGAAAAAGTAGCTGTTAGCTGTTGGCGATTCGCCGAGCAGCCCTAAGCCCCAAGCTAAATCACTATGGCACGTTCGCTCAAGAAAGGCCCGTACGTCTACTACAAGCTCCAGCGGAAAGTCGACGAGATGAACGACGGCAACCGGAAGAAGGTCATCAAGACCTGGAGCCGGTCCTCGATGATCACGCCGGAGTTCGTCGGCCACACCTTCGCCGTCCACAACGGCAAGCAGTTCATCCCGGTCTACGTCACCGAGAACATGGTGGGCCACAAGCTCGGCGAGTTCTCGGCCACCCGGACCTTCCGCGGCCACGCCGGCACGAAGGTGGACAAGCGCCGCAAATAATTCGGTTATGAGTTATGGGTTGGAGTTCTGAGTGAACCTCCGACCCACGACCCCCAACCCAGAACCTCCCCATGGAAGCCAGAGCAAAACTGCGGTTCATCCGCTCCTCGCCCCGCAAGATGCGCATCATCGCGGACCAGGTCCGTGGCAAGGCCGTCACCGACGCCCTGAACACGCTGCACTTCTTGCCGCAGAAGGCGGCCGGCCCGATCGAGAAGACGATCCAGTCCGCCGTGCACAACCTGTTCGACCGGGCTGAGGACGAGCGCGTGGACGAGAGCGCCCTCGTCGTGAGCGAGATCTTCGTGGACGAGGCCCCCGTGTTCAAGCGGTTCCAGCCCGTCTCGCGTGGGCGCGCCCACCGCATCAAAAAGCGTAACAGCCACCTCACCGTCGTCGTCGCCACGCGCGCCGCCGAAGAGGTCGAGGCGTAACCCGCCGCCCCACTAAAGAGTTAGAAGAGAGGATACTGTTTTGGGTCAGAAGACCAACCCCATCGGCTTTCGCCTCGGTGTCATCCGCGGCTGGGACTCCAACTGGTACACGGACGGCTCCTACGCCGACAAGCTCATCGAGGACGAGGAGATTCGCCGCTACCTCGACGCCCGTCTCAAGCGCGCCGGCCTCAGCCGCGTCGTGATCGAGCGGACGCCGAAGCGGGTGATCCTGACGCTTCACACGAGCCGGCCCGGCGTCGTGATCGGCCGTGGCGGCACCGAAGTGGAGAAGCTGCGCGAGGAGCTCAAGCAGCTCACCGATAAGGACGTGCAGATCAACATCAACGAGATCAAGCGGCCCGAAGTCGACGCGTCGCTGGTGGCGCAGAACATCGCGCAGCAGCTCGAAGGCCGCGTCTCGTTCCGCCGTGCGATGAAGCAGTCGCTCTCGGCGGCGATGCGCATGGGTGCCGAGGGCATCCGCATCAAGGTCGCCGGCCGGCTCGGCGGTGCCGAGATGAGCCGGACCGAGCAGTACCTCGAAGGCCGCGTCCCGCTCCACACGATCCGCGCCGACATCGACTACGCCGAGGCGACGGCCTTTACGATTCAGGGCACGACGGGGGTGAAGGTGTGGATCTACCGGGGCGAGATCCTCGGCAAGCCGGACCTCAGCCCGAACGTGCAGGCCCAGCGCCAGCAGCAGATGTCCGCCCCGCCGCCGGAGCGCCGCCGTCGTGGCGGCCGTGGCGATAGCGAAGGCGGCGGCGGTCGCGGTGGCCGAGGTGGTCGCGGCGGACGCAACGAAGGCGGACGCAACGAAGGCGGCGGCAACCGTAGCGAAGGCGGCGGTGAGAGCGGCGGCGGCCGTCGCCCCCGTCGGCGCTAAAGGCCCCGACCTCCCCATTCCCCGACGTTAGAACAGAGACTAAACCGATCACACTGCTATGTTGATGCCCAAGCGCACCAAGTATCGGAAGATGCAGAAAGGGCGCGTCAAAGGGACCGCGCAGCGCGGCGCCCGGATCAACTTCGGCGACTTCGCGATCAAGACGCTCGAGCCCGGCTGGATCACCAGCCGTCAGATCGAAGCCTCCCGTATCGCGATCACGCGTAAGATCAAACGTACCGGTAAGGTTTGGATCCGGATCTTCCCGGACAAGCCGATCACGAAGAAGCCCGCCGAGACCCGCATGGGTAAGGGCAAGGGCTCGCCGGAGTACTTCGTCGCCGTCGTCAAGCCGGGCCGCGTGCTCTTCGAGCTCGCCGGCGTGTCCGAAGAGCTGGCCCGCGAGGCCATGGCCCTCGCGCAGTACAAGCTGCCGGTGAAGACGAAGTTCGTCATCCGCCCGGACTACGTGCCCCCCGTCGTCGCCCGTAAAGCGTAAACCTTCGGCGGCGCCGTGGCGTCCCCGAACCCCGATCCCGAATTCCATGAAAGCCAAAGAAGTCCGCGAGCTCTCCAACGAGGAGATCCAGCAACGCATCCGAGACGAGGAGCGGGACCTGGACACCCTCACGTTCCAGCACGCGATCGCCACGCTCGAAGACCCGCTCGTGCTCCGGCGCAAGCGGCGCGAAGTGGCCCGCCTCAAGACCATCCTGAAGCAGAAAGAAGGCGCCGACGCCTGAGCATACGCTCGCCCTCGGTCAGCCCGCCCCGCACAGCGCGCCCCAGTTAACCCGTAGTTGGTGAGGTGTCGGCTCACCAAGCGATCCTGACAGAGATATGGAACCCGAAACCACCGAAGAACAGACCCCGCAGTCGGCCGAGGCGCAAGTCGCTGAAGTGCAGGACGTGCCGGAAGAAGCTGTGGACGGCCCGCCGCCCGCTGAGATCATAGACAAAGGCCGCAACGCCCGGAAGGAGCGCGTCGGCCTCGTCGTCTCCGACAAGATGGACAAGACGATCACCGTCGCTATCGAGCGCCAGGTGAAGCACCCGATCTACGGCAAGTTCATCAAGATGACGACGAAGCTCATGGCCCACGACGAGACGAATGACGCCGGGGCCGGCGACACCGTTCGCATCATGGAGATGCGGCCGATGAGCAAGCACAAGCGCTGGCGGCTCGTCGAGATCATCGAGCGCGCCAAGTAAGCCCACCGCACGCGAACCTCGTAACACGTAACTCCCATGATTCAGCAAGAGTCCAGACTCGCGGTCGCGGACAACTCCGGCGCTAAAGAGGTGCTCTGCATTCGCGTCCTCGGCGGGAGCGGTCGCCGCTACGCCCGCATCGGCGACAAGATCGTCGTCTCGGTCAAGAGCGCCGTCCCCGGCGGCGGCGTCAAGAAAGGCGAGGTCTCGCGCGCCGTCGTCGTGCGGACGAAGAAGGAGTACCGCCGGAAGGACGGCTCCTACATCCGCTTCGATGAGAACGCCGCCGTCCTCCTCAACGACGCCGACGAGCCGCGCGGCACCCGCATCTTCGGGCCCGTGGCCCGTGAGCTGCGCGAGCGTCAGTTCATGCGCATCGTCTCCCTCGCCCCCGAAGTCCTTTGAACGGTGCGCCGTAGAGACGATGTCTCTGCCCGCCCCTGAGCGAACCCGCCATGCGAAAGAAAAACACTCAAAAGAAGCTCCACGTCAAGAAAGGCGACACGGTCGCTCTGACGAAGGCGATCACCGGCATACAGCCCCGTGAGAAGGGCCACACCGGCCGCGTGCTCAAGGTCTATCCCAAGACGGACCGCGTCGTGGTCGAGGGCGTGAACGTCCGCGTCCGCCACACCAAGCCGAACCAGGCGAACCCGCAGGGGGGCCGTATCGAGCGCGAAATGCCCATCCACCTCTCGAACGTGATGCCGCTCGACGCCGACGGCAACCCGACGCGCGTCGGCCGCAAGCGGATCGAGGACCCGGAGACGGGCAAGGGCCGCTGGGTCCGCATCGCCAAGACCACGGGCGAAGAACTCGACCGCTAGCGCGGCCCTCCTTCTCCCCACAACGTTCAGAAACACCGCACGCCGTCCTCTGTTTTCACCGTCTGCCCCGGCCTCATCCGCAGGCCCGAACGACGAACGAAGAATCCCATGGAAGAGCAGTACGTCCCCCGGCTGAAGCAGCGCTACCAGGACGAAGCCGTCCCCGCGCTGACCAAGCAGTTCGGCTACGACAACATCATGCAGGTCCCGCGCCTCGTTAAGATCTCCGTCAACAAGGGCGTCGGCGAGGCGTCGCAGACGAAGAAGGTGCTCGACGACGCCGTCGAAGAGCTGCGCACGATCACGGGCCAGCAGCCCGTCATCCGCCGCGCCCGTAAGAGCATCTCCAACTTCAAGCTCCGTGAGGGCATGCCCGTCGGCGTCAGTGTGACGCTTCGGGACGCGCGGATGTGGGAGTTCCTGGACCGCCTCGTTACGCTCGCCCTTCCCAGCGTGCGCGACTTCCGCGGTATCCCGGACCGCTCGTTCGACGGGCGGGGCAACTACACCCTCGGGGTAAAAGAGCAGATCATCTTCCCCGAAATCAACATCGACGAGGTGGACTCCGTCAGCGGCTTCGACGTCACGTTCGTGACGACGGCCGAGACGGACGAGGAAGCGCACGCGCTCCTCAAGGCGCTCGGGATGCCGTTCGTCCGCCGCGAGACCGAAGAAGCCGCCTAAAACCGACTCAGACCAGACAAGACTATGGCTAAGAAAAGCTGGATCGCCCGCGAGGCGAAGCGCCGCAAGATGGTGGCGAAGTACGCCGAGCGGCGTCGGAAGATGAAGGCTGCCGGCGATTACGAGGGGTTGCAGCGGTTGCCGCGTAACGCTAGCCCCGTCCGCCTGAACAACCGCTGCGCCATGACCGGCCGCTCGCGGGGCTTCCTTCGCAAGTTCGGCGTCTCGCGCATCGTGTTCCGTGAGATGGCCCTCGCCGGCAAGATCCCAGGCGTCAAAAAGGCGAGCTGGTAAGTCCGCCCCTCTTATTTCCTCTAGCGGCCAAGTGCGAGCGATGTGCTTGCAAACTGGCCGAAGACTCCCGATAGCATGAGCGGTATCACCGACCCCGTCGCCGATTACCTCGCGCGGCTCCGCAACGCCCAGAAGGCGCGGCACCCCTATACCGACATCCCGGCTTCCAAAGTGAAGCGTGCGATGACGCAGATCCTCATGGATAAGGGGTACGTCAAGAATTACCTCAACGTCGATGACGGCAAGCAGGGGCTCCTCCGCGTTTACCTCAAGTACCAGCGCGGCGGCGAGCCCGTCATCCAGTCGCTGAAGCGCATCTCGAAGCCGGGGCTGCGCAAGTACGTCGGGGCGGACGGCCTGCCGCGCGTCCGCAACGGCCTCGGCGTCGCCATCATCTCGACCTCGCGTGGCGTGATGACCGACAAAGAAGCGCGCCGCGCCGGCATCGGCGGCGAAGTCCTCGCTGAAGTTTTTTAGCCCTCGCTGCTGCTCCTGCCCGCTTGGGCGGGACGTGTGGTTTATGGACTACTGACACTCGAAAGAATTATGTCCCGAATTGGAAAACAGCCGGTCCCGGTCAAAGACGGAGTCACCGTCAGCGTCGCGGGCAACAACGTCGTGACGGCGAAAGGCCCGAAGGGCGAACTCCACGTGCCTATCGACCCCGACCTTACGGTCCGCGTCGAGGACGGCGAGGTGATCGTCGAGCGGCCGACCGAGCAGCAGCGTCACCGCGCGATGCACGGCCTCTACCGCTCCCTCATCGACAACGCCGTGATCGGCGTCTCGGAAGGATACCGGAAGCAGCTCGAGTTGATCGGCGTCGGCTACCGCGCCGAGGTGAGCAACGGCGTGCTCGAACTCGCCCTCGGCTTCTCGCACCCCATCTTCTTCCTCCCGCCGGACGGCATCACGATCACGACAGAAACCGTCCGTGGCCGGAACCCGCTCATCACCATCGACGGCATCGACAAGCAGATGGTGGGGCAGGTGGCGGCGAAGATCCGCGGGTTGCGCCCGCCGGAGCCCTACAAGGGCAAAGGCGTCCGCTACGTGGGCGAGTACGTCCGTCGCAAGGCTGGCAAGACCGCCGCTCGATAACTCCACGGGGTACGCCCCTATTCTCAGCAGGGCGAGAGGGTCGGAAATCCTCCCGCCGAGACCTGAACCATCATGGCTAAGCAGAGCAAGAAAGTGCAGAACCGGACGCGCATCAAGCGCCGGGTTCGTGCCAAGATCAGCGGCACGTCCGAGCGCCCGCGCCTGAGCGTCTTCCGCAGCAACAACCACATCTACGCCCAGCTCATCGACGACCTGAGCAGCCGCACGCTCGCCGCCGCTTCCAGCCTGGATAGCGGTGTGGGGAGCGACGGCAAGGCACCGGTCGAGGTCGGCAAGCTCGTCGGGCAGCGGCTGGCCGAGAAGGCGAAGGCGGCGGGCATCGACGCCGCCGTGTTCGACCGGAACGGGTACCGCTACCACGGCCGCGTCAAGGCGGTGGCTGAGGGCGCGCGCGAAGGCGGACTCAAATTTTAACGTAAGGCGTGATGCGTGACTCGTGAGCCCAGGCACAACGGCTTGCGCTCGACTCACGCATCATACATCACGCATCACGAGATACCATGGCTAAGGATAGCAACAGGAACCGGGGCCGCAAGGCGAAGGCTTCCGAGCAGCAGAACCTGATCGAGCGGCTCGTCCACATCAACCGCGTAGCGAAGGTCGTCAAGGGCGGCCGGCGCTTCTCGTTCAACGCTGTCGTCGTCGTCGGCGACGGGAACGGGACGGTCGGACACGGGCTCGGCAAAGCCAACGAGGTCGCCGATGCGATCTCGAAGGGCACCGACGCCGCCAAGAAGAACATGTTCAAGGTGCCGATGGCGAAGGGGACGATCCCCCACGCCGTCTACGGCGTGCAGGACGCCGGGCGCGTCCTGCTCAAGCCGGCGAGCGCCGGTACCGGTGTCATCGCCGGCGGCGGCGTCCGCGCCGTGCTCGAGTGCGCGGGCTACACCGACATCCTGACCAAGAGCCAGGGCTCGAACAACCCGCACAACGTCGTCGCCGCGACGGTGAACGCCCTTCAGAACTTGGAAGACCCGGGAGAGGTGGCTAAGCGCCGCGACATCTCCGTCGGCCGAGTGTTTAACGGATAATTGTCGGTAGGCCCCGCCCTTTTGCCGTTGTTTGGTGAGGCCGGTGCTGAGGACTATTGAACATGGACAGATGGCAACGCTGAAGATTACCCAGACCAAGAGCACCATCCGCCAGCAGGCCAAGCAGAAGAGCACCATCAAGGCGCTCGGGCTCGGGCGGATCGGTAAGACCAACGAGTTGAACGACACGCCGCAGATCCGCGGCATGATCACCAAGGTCAGCCACCTCGTCTCCGTCGAGGAGTCGAAGTAGGTCGGCCTTCCCCTTTTATCACGCGAGTCCGCTTTCGCTGCCTCCGCAGCGTGGGGAGCGGGCGTCAACAGCAAAGGACAGATGGATCTCAGCAATCTCAAGCCCGCCAAGGGCTCGACGCAGTCGAAGAAGCGCATCGGCCGGGGCGAGGGCTCCGGCAAAGGCGGCACCTCCACGAAGGGTCACAAGGGCCAGAAGTCTCGGGCCGGTGCCAGCATCCCGGCGTGGTTCGAGGGCGGTCAGATGCCGCTTCAGCGCCGCGTGCCGAAGTTCGGTTTCAAGAACCACAACCGTGTCGCCTACGCGCCGATCAACCTCGCGCGCCTGAGCCGACTCCTCGACGAGGGCCGGATCGAGTCCGGACAGTCGGTGACCCCGGAGACGCTCTCCTCCCTCGGCCTGACCGACAGGAAGGACCGTGTCAAGATCCTCGGCGACGGCGAGTTCACGGCGAAGCTGGACGTCGCGGCACACGCCTTCAGCGCGTCGGCGAAGGAGAAAATCGAAGCGGCCGGCGGCTCCGTCCGCGTGGTCGAGTAGCCGGGGGACGGCCCCCAACCTTACGCCCCGGTACTCTAGACACTACTGAGAGACATGTCCTCATTTGCTGAAAGCGTCCGCAACATCTGGAAGATCGAGGAGCTGCGCCGCCGCATTCTCTACACGCTCGGCCTCCTCGTCGTCTACCGCGTGGGCGCGTATGTGACGCTGCCGGGCGTCGACGCCCGTATTCTGGCCCAGGTCAGCGACCAGAGCCGCGACGGCCTCTTCGGGCTCTTCGACCTGTTCGTGGGCGGAGCGTTCTTCCAGGCCGGCATCTTCGCGCTCGGCATCATGCCGTACATCACGGCGTCGATCATCATCCAGCTCCTCGGAGCGGTTGTCCCGTACTTCCAGAAGCTCCAGCGCGAGGGCGAGGACGGGCGGCGGAAGATCACCCAGCTTACGCGCTACGGGACGGTCGGCATCACGGCGCTCCAGGCCATCGGATACGGGATCAATCTCAATTACGGGGCGACGGGTCAGGCTATCGTCGTCAACCAGACCTTCTTCATGATCACGACAGTGATCGTGCTGACGGCGGGGACCATCTTCGTGATGTGGCTCGGCGAGCGGATCACCGAGAAGGGGATAGGCAACGGGATCTCGCTCCTCATCATGATCGGGATCATCGCACGCCTGCCTTCGTCGCTCTTCAACGAGTTCGAGCTCAAGAGCAACTTCTTCATCTTCCTCATCGAGATCGGGGCGCTCGTGCTGGTGACGGCGGGGATCGTGCTCGTCACGCAGGGCACGCGGCGAATCCCGGTCCAGTACGCCAAGCGCGTCGTCGGCCGCCGCGTCTACGGGGGGACGACGCAGTACCTCCCGCTCCGCGTGAACGCCGCCGGCGTGATGCCGATCATCTTCGCCCAGTCGATCATGTTCATCCCGAGCACGATCGCGGCGTTCTTCCCGGACAGCGCGTTCTGGCTCTCCGTCGGGCAGTGGACGGGCAACATCTTTTCGTTCGGCTACTCGTTCATCTTCTTCTTCGTCTGCGTCTTCTTTACGTACTTCTACACGGCCATTGCGGTGAACCCGCAGGAGATGGCGGATACGATGAAGCGGCAGGGCGGCTTCATTCCGGGCATCCGGCCCGGCAAGCAGACGAGCGAGTTCATCGACAATATCCTGACGCGGATCACGCTGCCGGGCTCGATCTTCCTCGGCCTCATCGCCATCATGCCAGCCTTCGCGGCGCAGGTGGGCGTAACGCCAGGTTTCGCGAGCTTCTACGGCGGGACGAGCCTGCTCATCCTCGTCGGCGTCACGCTCGACACGTTGCAACAGGTGGAGAGCCACCTGCTCATGCGGCACTACGACGGGTTTATGAAGAGCGGCCGCGTCCGCGGCCGTCGGTAGGGGTGCAGCGCGCTGCCGCCCCTACAACACCCCAACCCCATGATCCACCTCAAGTCACCCCGCGATGTCGAAGGCCTGCGCAAGAGCGCGGACCTCGTCGGGCAGGCGCACGCGGAAGTGGCACGGCGCATCCGGCCGGGCGTGACGACGCGCGAGTTGGACCGCGTGGCAGAGGAGCTTGTCCGTGACCACGGTGCTCGGCCTGCCTTCAAAGGATACACGATCCCCGGCGTCGATCCCTTCCCCGCCACCCTCTGCATCTCGGTCAACGACGTGGTCGTGCATGGCATGCCAAGCGACTATGCGCTACAAGAAGGCGACATCGTGTCGGTGGATTGCGGCGTCGAACTCGATGGGTACTTCGGGGATTATGCCTACACGTTTGGGGTAGGCGAAATATCCGAGAAGAGGGCGGCTCTCTTGAGTGCCACGAAACAGTCGCTCTATCAGGGCATACGTTATGGGATCGAAGGGAACCGGATCGGTGACATCGGCCACGCGGTGCAGGCGTACTGCGAAGCGCGTGGCTACGGCATCGTTCGGGATCTCGTCGGCCATGGCGTTGGGCGGAGCCTTCACGAGGACCCGCAGGTGCCCAACTTCGGCCGTCGGGGAACCGGAAAAAAGCTCCGTACTGGCATGACGCTCTGCATCGAGCCGATGATTACAGGCGGGACGGAGCAGGTCGCCGTGGACGCCGACGGCTGGACCGTTCGCACCGCGGATGGTGAGCCGGCCGCTCATTACGAGCACATGGTGCTCATCAACCGGGGCGAACCGACGGTGCTCTCTTCGTTCGAACCCATCGAGGCAGTGCTCGCGGAGGCCGGGATGTTCATTCCCGGTGCCGAAGCGGTCATTGCCCAGCAGTAAATAGACAGACGTTCCTTTATGGCCAAACAACCGGCCATCCGGCAAGACGGGGAAGTGCTCGAAGCCCTTCCCAACGCGCAGTTCCGCGTCCAACTGGAGAACGGGCACGAGATCCTCGGCCTGCTCTCCGGCAAGATGAGGATGCACTACATCAAGATCCTCCCTGGCGACAAGGTCACGGTCGAACTCTCGCCCTATGACCTTTCGAAAGGCCGCATCGTATATCGTTACAAGTAAGAAGTTTTGGATGGAGGGTTTTGGGTGTTCCACTCATAACCCCGAACTCCAGGCCCCAAACCCGTAATTCTATGAAAGTCCGAGCCAGTGTGAAGAAGCGTTCCGCGGAAGACAAGATCGTCCGCCGCAAGGGCCGCATCTACATCATCAACAAGAAGAACCCTAAGCACAAGCAGCGTCAGGGATGATCTTGAGTGATGCGCTGCTTGGGTGATTCGAAGCCCCAATCAGCCAATCAGCCAATCCCCCGATCAATCAATCGAACTATGCCCCGAATTGCAGGAGTCGACGTTCCGACCAACAAGCGCGGTGAAGTCGCGCTGACGGATATCTACGGGATCGGCCGATCTCGCGCCCTCGAAATTCTCGAGCGCGCCGAGATCGATCCGAACATGCACCCGGATCAGTGGAGCGAAGACCAGACCCGTCAGGTCCGCCGCCTCATCGAGGACAACTACACCGTCGAGGGGGCGCTCCGGACCGAGACGCAACTCAATATCAAGCGGCTGATGGACATCGGCAGCTACCGGGGGACGCGGCACCGGCGCGGGCTCCCCGTGCGCGGCCAGCGGACCCAGACGAACGCGCGCACTCGCAAGGGCCGTCGCCGCGCTGTCGCCGGTAAGAAGAAGGCCCCGCGTAAGTAATTCCCGTCCTCTGTTCGCTTCCGCTCGCGCTTGGCCGGTTCAGCGGTCCGCCGCGTCACCGGAGGCAACCTGAGACCGATAACCTCAACAGACGAATATGGCAAAGCAGCAAGGCCGCCCTGGCGGCCGTCAGCAGCGCAAGAAAATCCAGGTCGACTCCAACGGCGCGGCCTACGTCAAGGCCACGTTCAACAACGTGATGATCACCGTCACGGACACCTATGGGAATACGATCTCGTGGGCCAGCTCCGGCAAGATGGGGTTCCGGGGCAGCCGGAAGAACACCCCGTATGCTGCCGGCGTCGCCGCCGGGGCCGCTGCGAAAGAAGCGTACGACCTCGGCCTGCGCCGTGTCGATGTGTACGTGAAGGGACCCGGCTCCGGCCGCGAAGGCGCCATCCGCGCGCTTTCGACCTCCGGCCTCGAGATCCTCACGATCCGCGATATCACCCCTATCCCTCACAACGGCTGCCGGCCCCCGAAGCGCCGCCGCGTCTGACGCAAGGCGTTCCCGCGAGCGAAGCCCTGTGCCCAGCTCGTTTCGGAATAAGCCCGGCTGGGCGTGCCTACAGGGCGCGTCCACGTCTGTCCACCTAAGACACACGAGAACACTATGGCCCGCTATAGAGGCCCCAAGCAGAAGCTAGCCCGCCGATTCAAGGAGCCGATCTTCGGCCCCTCTGCCTCCCTGGAGCGGAAGCCGTATGGCCCCGGCCAGCACGGGCAGAGCCGCCGCCGTAAGGAGAGCGAGTACTCCGTCCAGCTCAAAGAGAAGCAGAAGGCGAAGTACACCTATGGTCTGCTCGAACGCCAATTCCGCAACCTCTTCGAGAAGGCGTCCCGTAAGAAGGGCGTCACCGGTGAGAACCTCCTCCAGTTCCTCGAAGCCCGGCTCGACAACGTCGTCTTCCGACTGGGGTTCGCCCGGACGCGCCGCCAGGCCCGGCAGCTCGTCAACCACGGGCACGTCATGGTCAACGACCGCGTCTCGTCTATCCCGAGCCACCAGCTTCGCCCCGGCGATATCGTCGAGATCCGGCCGAAGAGCAAAAACCTCGAGGTGGTCCGGGAGGCCGTAGACCGCAACCGCCGCAACTTCGCCCACCTCGAGGTGGACCGCTCGATCATGCGCGGCAAGTTCATCGACCTCCCCGAGCGCGAGGACATCCCGGAGAATATCCGCGAGCAGCTCATCGTCGAGCTCTACTCGAAGTAAGCCTCGCACGACGGAGCCCCCGCCCAGCGGGCCGCTCCGCTTCCCCGGCCAGCCTTTTCAGGATGACAAGAATGAATCTGACGATGACCAATATCCAGCTCCAGATGCCGGACGGCGTACAGGTCGAGGAGATGAACGAGACCTACGGCCGCTTCACGGTTCAACCGCTCGAACGCGGCTACGGCGTCACCATCGGCAACGCGTTCCGGCGCGTGCTGCTCTCTTCCCTCGAGGGTACCGCCATCACCGCGCTCAAGATCGACGGCGTCCAGCACGAGTTCTCCACGGTCCCCGGCGTCACCGAGGATGTCTCCGACATCATCCTCAACCTCAAAGGGGTGCGGTTCCTCGCCAGCGAAGAGGACGAAGGGACCATCACCCTCCAGATCGAAGGCCCCGGCGACCTCACCGCCGGCTCCCTCGCCGAGGCGACCGCCGAGTTCGAGATCCTCAACCCGGACCATCACATCGCCTCGCTCTCCGACGAGGCGGACCTCCTCATGGAGCTCCGCGTCGGTCGCGGCCGGGGCTACGTGCCGGCCGAGGAGAACAAGCGCGCCGACGACCCCATCGGCGTCATCGCCGTGGACTCCATCTTCACGCCGATCCTGAACGTGAAATACACCGTCAACCCCGCTCGTGTCGGTGAGAAGATCGACTACGAGCGGCTGACGCTGGAAGTGGAGACGGACGGCTCGGTGACGCCCGAGGACGCCCTCACGGCCGCCGCCCAGATCCTGCGCGACCACGTCAACCTCTTCATCTCGGTGGAGCAGGAGCCCGAGCAGCCGGAGGAGGAGAAGGAGGTGGACGCCGAGGTCCAGCGCGTCCGCGCGATGCTCAACCAGAGCGTTGACGACCTCGACCTCTCGGTTCGTGCCCAGAACTGCCTCAAGGCCGCCTCCATCAAGACGATCGGCGACCTCGTGCGGCGCGATGAGTCCGAGATGCTGAAGTTCCGCAACTTCGGTCGGAAGAGCCTCCAAGAGCTCGTCGCCGTGCTCGAAGACCGCAACCTCCGCTTCGGGATGGACGTGGCCAAGTACATCGAAGAGATCGCCTGAGCTGCTACGGGCTGTTGGCTGTTGGCTCTTGGCTCTTGGCTAAGGGGTGACACGAAAGGCCAACAGCTACTAGCCAAAAGCCAATAGCTAAAAGTCATGAGACACCAGAACAGAATCAAGAAGCTCGGGCGCACGGCGGCGCACCGCAAAGCCACGCTCTCCGCGATGGCCTCGGCCCTCGTAGAGCACAAACGGATCGAGACGACGCTGCCGAAGGCAAAGGCCCTCCGCTCCTACGTCGAGCCGCTCATCAACCGGGCGAAGGAGGACACGACGGCGAACCGCCGCCAGGTCTTCCGCCGTCTTCAGAACAAGGAGTCTGTCAAGGAGCTGTTCGGCGACATCGCCGCGCGGATCGGTGACCGCCCCGGTGGCTACACGCGCGTCATCAAGCTCGGCCTCCGGCAGGGTGACGCCGCCGAGATGGCCGTCATCGAGCTCGTCGATTACAACGACGTGAAGCCGGACGGTGCCAGCAGTGGCCGCAAGCGGACCCGCCGTGGCGGGAGTGGTGGACGCAAGTCCGCCGGGCAGAAAGCGCAGCAGCCGCAGGCCAAGCAGCAGAAGGCCGCTCCGGCCGGCAGCGGGGCCGACGACCTCACGAAGGTCTACGGCATCGGGAAGGTGTTCGAAGGCGCGCTCCACAGCGCCGGGATCACCACCTACGCCCAGCTCGCCGGGGCCGATCTCGATACGCTCCGCGCCGCGATCTCCGAAGGCAGCGAGGGCAGCGATGCCTCGGCCAACGAAGAGACGTGGGCCGAGCAGGCCGCTTTTCTTGCGAAGGGCGACAAAGCCGGCTACGACGCCTACATCGAGCGGATGAAAGCCGCTGGCGGGACCGCGCACCACGCACCCGACACCGACGTGGCCGAAGCTCCCGAAACGCCTGAAGCGGGCGACCCGTCGGGCGAGACCGAGACGGTGGCAGAGGCAGAGGCACCGGAAGCGGAAGCGGAAGCCCCCGCCGCCGAGGACGCCTCGACGCAGTCGGACGACGCGCCGGAGACACCCTCCGATGAGGAGACGATGCACCCCGACACACCGCAGGGTGCTGCGCCGGAGACCGGCGAGCCCCCGCCGGAGACCGGCGAAGGCGACAAAGGCACGGCCGGTGGCTCGCAGCACCGCGGCTGATCCCGTCCCGAGCCAACATACCAAGCGGCCCCGTCTGATCTCAGGCGGGGCCGTTGTGTCGTTTCCCGTTTCCGCCTCTTCGCCCCGGAAACTATACGCGCCGAGATGGTCCAGCGAGCGTTCCCATCCGAGGGCGGTGGGGACGGCGAAGGGGGTTGACACCGCAGGGGTGAGCGCTTACCCTGGTAGAAGCCCTCACACTCTACGCATATATCCGCGAGGTTCGTCATGGCACGGTTCTCTCTCTCTCTCTCTCTCTGATGGCAGTACTACTGCTTCCTTTTAGCTCCGCTTCTCTAGCCCAGGTGCCTCAAGACTGTAACGCCGGGCAGTTGGATCTCGAGCTCTTCTTCTACGATGCAGGAAGCCCCGTCGAGATTCTGGCCTACTACCTCGACGGGACGCTCTACGACTCGTGGCGCACCGACGACACTACGGCCGATGACAGAGGCGATTGTTCGTGGGCTGCCAACGCAGACGGTGAACACCCTACCTATCCTCACCTCCCCCCCGGGGTGCCCGTGGTTTTAGAGTTTGATCTGTCCCCAGACGTCCCCGGCACGGACCCGGAGTTCCCTGATACCACCAGTTTCACCTTTCTCCACTGCGGATTCATGCCGGATCCAACTCCTGATTACTACGGATTTTATTGTCCAAATGGACCTTTCACGGGCGGGAATCAGGATATCCTATTCTACAAAGAGGGTATGGATGTCAAAGCCAGAGTTATAGCAGGGGGGCTCATTGGGACGGGGATCACGCCATACCACTCATCACAGTCCGTCGCTAAGGCGAGGAACTTCTTCATGAGCGGGCAGGCCGCCTTTGCCCCTGTGGGAAGCGGCCCCACGTTCGTTTCTGGCTCAGGCTCCACCTTCCGCGTTTACGACGGATGGTCGGCGACGTGGGACCTCGACGGCGGCGGGATCGCCTTCGCGCCCGGAGGTTCGTTGAGCATTCGGGGCGACGTAGAGTTGGGGGACTTCGCCCTCGGCTCGACGGTGCCGGGCGGCGGGTGGACTTCAGAGGTGACTTCGACCGGCTCGCTCGCGATGACGGGGGACGTGGGTGTCGAGGGCGGAACCCACCGATTCGCCGACGGGAAGCAACTCGACGTCGAAGGCGATCTCGACGCAAACGGGGCGACGTTTACAGCGTTGAGTTCGGCGCAGGGGTGGGGCGGGCTCCGGGTCGAGAGCGGCGGGGCGGCGACGCTCAGCGGTGGCTCCGTCGTGCAGGACGTGAAGAGCTTCGGCGGCGCGGCCGTCACCGCCCTCGGCGACTTCACGCTCGACAACTCCGACATCATCGGGAGCGCGCTCGGGGCGGGGGCCGACGGGATCTACGCCTCGGGGTTCGGCACGTTCGTCCACGTGAAGAACCTGAGCCGGATATCCGGCAACGAAGGCGATGGGATCTATGCGAACCTGCACGCGCAGGTGCTCGTGGAGGACAGCAGGGTTGATATCAACTCCGGCGACGGGGTGAGCGCGTACAAGGCCGACGTCTTCCTCTACGACAGCGTGGTCGAGAACAACGCAGGCGGCTACGGGGCGAACGCGGTCTACCTCGGCGACATCGCCTTCGGCTGGCCCTCTTACTCGACGCCATCGCAGAACAACGACCTCGACGACAATGCCTCCGGCACGCTCGCGGCGACCTCCAACTCCGACATCGCGGCGGGGACGGCGAGCGGGACGAACGCCCAGAACAACTTCATCCGGGACGGGAACGAGCTTCACGCCTACGCTCGGACCTACTCTGACGTGCGGGCGCAGTGCGACTGGTGGGGCAGCGCCTCGGGGCCGAACCTCGCCTTCGTGGACACCGACGGGGGGAGCACGTACACCTATGACCCGTTCCTCACCGCGCCCGGCGGGAGCTGTGGCATCATCCAGGGCCGCCCCGCAGGCGGGCAGTCCGCCGGGACCTCAGAGGGCACGTCGGCACGCGGCGGCCCCGAGGCGATCCCGCCGCTGGTGTGGGAGGCGTTGCAGGCGGCTGACGCGGGCGAGACCGACGTGGCCTTCGGCCTTCTCGTGAGCGCGGTGCAGACGGCGGCGACGCCGGAGGAGACGGCGCGCGCGTACGCGGCGCTCACGCGCCTCGCGCGGCGCGGGCCGTCGCCGGGGCTGGCCGGATTTCTGAACGGGCAGAGCCAGCAGGGGAGCGAGCGGCCGTGGGCGCTTTCGGCACTCGCCGAGGTGCACCGTGCTTCGGGCGACGCCGAGGCAGCGCGCGAGGCGGCGATGGCGCTGACGGCGGAGTACGCCTGGACGGAGCACGCGCTCTTCGGATGGGTGGCGCTCTTCGGGCTGGCCGTGGAGGCGGGGGACGGGAGCGCAGCGGCAGAGGCGCTGGCGGCGGCCGAGGCCGGGTGGCCGGAGGCGGAGGTGACGGCGGTGATGCGGCGCGAGTACACGTTGCGGCAGGGCGGAGAAGGCGGCGACGGGGCACGGGGTGCGGTGGCCGGGAGGTCCGGCGAGGCGTCCGGCGTGGGCGCGGAGGCACGCGGCGCGGCGACGGGTGCCGAGTTCGCGTTGTATCCGGTGTACCCGAATCCGTCGAGCGGGAGGACGACCGTGCCGCTCGTGTTGCCGGAGGCAGCCGAGGTGTCGGTTACGGTGTTCGATGTGCTCGGCCGACAGGTGGCCGTGCTCGCCGACGGGCGCGTAGAGGCGGGTCGCCGCGAGTTTGTCCTTAACGGGGGCGTGCTGCCTGCGGGGCTCTACGTGGTGCGTGCCACGGTGCGGACCGACGGTGGCACGGAGCGAGCGTTCTCGCGCCGGGTGAGCCTCGTCCGCTGAGGGAGAGTGTAGTGCTCGTGGGGCCGGCGGCGTGATGCCGACGGCCCTTCTTCTGCCCTCCCACTGCTCGCCGCTCCTATGACTCTAAGAGATTCGCACCTCGCTACGCTGCTAATGGCGTTAGCTGTATTGCTCCCAGCCTCGGCTTCGTACGGACAGGCGGACGCAGACTCTCTCGTGTGGGAGCTCGTCGGGCAGACGTTTCAAGTGGAGGGCCTCTTCGCCGCCGGGGTCGTCGCTGAGGGCACCGGCGATCTCGCCCCAGCCGTATATGCTATCGGCTTCGACGGGCTTTTTGTGATCCACCCCGGCGACGAGGTGTGGACGCTTGTGGCTTCACGCAGTGAGCTTCGCGCTGACGAAGACGCCTTCGTCTCGCGCGATGGCACCCTCCTTGCCAACAGCTTTCACAGCATCTACCGCTCCCCCGACGGTGGCGAGACATGGGTACAGGTGGACGACGGCGTCAACATTGCCCCCATCCACACCCCGGCGGGCGCACTCATCGCCGGCCTTGACGGGGAC
>JBBSMX010000073.1:0-21135 GCA_038232935.1 Rhodothermales bacterium
CCAACTCCTCCAGCGCCGCTACGCCGACCAGCTCGACGAGACGGCCGACGAGTACATCGCCTACGCGGTGGACGGGGCCAAGCGGATGCAGGTGCTGATCCAGGACCTGCTGGCGTACTCCCGCGTCGGCACGCGCGGCAAATCCTTCGAGCCCGTCGACATGAACCGCACGCTCGGCATCGTCCTCACCGACCTCGGCCCGGCCCTCACCGAGGCCGGGGCCGAGGTCCAGATCGCGCCCCTCCCGACGGTTTCGGCCGACGAGACGCAGGTGCGGCAGCTCCTTCAGAACCTCATCTCGAATGCCGTCAAGTTCAGCCGCGAGGAGTCCCCGGAGGTACAGGTCCACGCCGAGCGAGCAAAGGCGGGAGAGGCGGCGTGGCGGTTCGCGGTATCGGACAACGGGATCGGTATCGAGCCGCGGCACGCCGAGCGGATCTTCCAGATCTTCCAGCGTCTTCACACCCGGGACGAGTACGAGGGCACGGGAATTGGTCTGGCCGTCTGCAAGAAGATCGTCGAGCGGCACGGCGGGCGGATCTGGTTCGAGTCTGAACTCGGCCGTGGCACTACCTTTTATTTTACGCTCCCCCTCCATATACCCTCATCCCCATCCGACCGTGCTCATGGTTAACGCAGCCCCCCGCCCCATCGAGATCCTCCTCGTCGAGGACAGCCCCGGTGACGTGACACTCACGATCGAGGCCCTCCGCGACGCCCGGGTCGCCAACCGTCTCAACGTCGCGCGCGATGGCGAAGAGGCGCTCCGTTTCCTGCGGCAGGAAGGCGAGTTCGCGGACCGTCCGCGCCCGGACCTCATCCTGCTCGACCTCAACATGCCCAAGAAGAGCGGCCATGAGGTCCTCGAAGAGATGAGGGCCGATCCCGACCTCAAGCGCATCCCCGTCGTCGTGCTGACGACGTCGCAGAGCGAGGACGACGTGGCCGCCGCCTATAACCTCGCGGCGAACTGCTACGTTGCCAAGCCCGTCGACCTCGACCAGTTCCTCGGCGTCGTCCGCGCCATCGACGACTTCTGGCTCTCGCTCGTGAAGCTCCCCAACGACTGAGACGGTTTCTCGTTTCTGGTCTAGCGTTCCTCGTTAGCGGCCGAAAGGGAGAACGGCGAACCGTCTACTGTCCACTGTCTATCGTCCACCGTTAATGCCAACGAACATTCTGCTCGTCGAGGACAACCCCGGCGATGCTATCATATTCCGGGAAAAGCTCAACGCCAGCGACCTGGACTACAAGCTCGCCCACGCGAAGCGCCTGAACGAGGGGCTGGAGCGCATCCGCGAGACCGACTTCGACATCCTCCTCGTCGATCTCTCGCTTCCGGACGCGCAGGGGCTGGAGGCAGTGACGCGGGTGCGCGAGGCTGCCCCGAACCTCCCGCTGATCGTGCTGACCGGACTCGACGATGCGACAGCCGCCGCCGAGGCGAAAAAGCAGGGGGCCGTCGATTACCTCGTGAAGTGGTACGTGGACAGCGTCTCGCTGGCGCGCTACATCCGCTACGCCATCGCGCAGTATCAGATGTTCGGCAGTGGCGGGTCGGACGAGGCGGGAGGAGAGGCAGCCTCTTCCTCGCCGGCTCGCCCGAGCCAGCCCGGCAGAAGGGGGCAGGTCGTGGAAGGCACGCTGGTTCGGCAGCATGACACCGAGAGCGTGGAAGTGGAGACGGAGGTGGAGGCCGCGAGGGCTACGGAGACGGCTGCCGTTGCGGAGACGGAAGCGGTGACGAGGGGTACCACGGACGCACCGCCGCACGCCGTGCGCGATGCGCTCGCGTCGGCCGCTGTGGCGCTGCTGATCGTGACGGAGGACGGGGAGGTGGCCTTCGCCAGCGACGCTGCGCGGGAGTGGGTCCCGGATAATACCTACCCGTGGCCGGTCGAAGAGGGCACGCGGCACATCCCGCGCAAGGGCCGACCGCTGGAGCAACGCGCCAGCCGCACGACCTGGGACGGGGGGGACGCGCTGCTCGTCACGCTCAGCATCGCAGCGCCCGCTCCGACGCCCACACCGGTCTCGGTCGGTTCTGTCCTGGAGGGCACGCTGCTGAGGACATCGGAGGCCGCCCTCGCTTTCGTCGAACTCGCCGAGCAGCGAAGCGCGTGGATGGCCGACGTGCTCCGCTCGGCGCTCGACCTGCACCGTACGGCGAGCGGGGAGGTGAACACGCAGCCGGGAGACCTCGACGCGCTGGAACTGGCCCACCAGGTGACACGGGATCAGCGCTCCCTCGCGATGCGCTACGGCCTCCCGCTTCGCGCGATCTCCTCCCGCAAAAAGGTGATGGTTCACACGGATCGTAACCTCCTCAGCGCCCTCCTGCACCGCCTCATCGTCGACGCCATCCAGGCCGCCGGACCCGACGGGGTCGAGGTGCGCGTGGAGGTGGACCGGAGCGAGTCGGTCGTCGAGGCGGAGTGGATGGAGAGCAGCCGGGCGGCGGACCCGGCCGTCGAGGCGTGTGCGAGCCTTGGGCGCGGGATCGTCAAGCATATGGCCGTCTTGGCCGGGGGCGGGAGCCACCACGAGCGCAACGCGGGCGGGCAGCACATCGTCACCGTGCGCCTCCCGAGCCGGTCGGCATGAGCGCGGGCGGTGCGGCCCCCCCGGCAGGCTCAGGGCAGGCGCTGATCGTCTTCGCCAAGCTGCCGGAGCCGGGCGCGGTCAAGACCCGGCTGACGCCGCACTTGACCGAATCCGAGGCTGCCCGACTCTACGACGCCTTCCTCCGCGACAGCCTCGAGGCCTACCGGCTGCTTCCGGCCGCCGTTCGGCTCTACCTCAGCCCGACGGACGTGCCCATTCCGGACGACCTCGTTCCCGAAGGCGTGTCCGTGCATGTTCAGCGGGGCGACGGGCTCGGCGTGCGGATGCTGAGCGCTTTCGTGGAAACGTTCGTGGCCGGGCACGAGCGCGTCGCCATCATCGGGACCGACCACCCGACGCTGCCGCTCGCCTTCGTAGCCCGTGCCTTCGACGAGCTCGCCGCTCCGTTCGCCACCGTCCTCGGGCCGAGCGACGACGGCGGGTACTACCTCCTCGGGATGAACGAGGTCTATCCCCAGCTTTTCGAAGGCATGGATTATAGTCACTCCGATGTGTTCGCCGATACCCTCCAGCGCGCGCACCAAACACCTGCCTCCATCAGCATCCTGCCGACGTGGTACGATGTCGATACGCCCGAAGCGCTGCGCCGCCTCGACGCCGACCTTCGAGCGGGAGGCGACGGGGCACGCAGAACCCGTGAAGTCATGGACGCGCTGCGTCAGAAGTACGCAGGACGGGTGTAGATTGAAGCTCTGTTACTGTGAAGGGTAGCCGCGTTAGCCTACCCGGCCACTCTCCCGATTGCGAGGATATGGAAACGATTACGGCACCGAAACAGCAGTCTCTCGTCACCGGAGGCGGGAAACTCAAGACCCTCGAACAGTTCATCATCGAGCGCCAGGACGACGTCCCCGGCTCGACGGGCCAGTTCTCCCGCCTGCTCCGCGATCTCGCTCTCGCCGCCAAGATCGTCGACCGGGACGTGCGGAAGGCCGGGCTCGTGGACATCTTCGGCGAGGCCGGCGGCGAGAACGCCACCGGTGACGTCCAGAAGAAGCTCGACGTGCTCGCCCACGAGGAGTTCGTCCGCGCGCTCCGGCGCGGCGGCGAGGTCTGCCTCATCGGGAGCGAGGAGCACGACGAGGCCATTCCGCTCAAGACGTACGGCCACTCCGGCCGCTACATCGTGCTGATGGACCCCCTGGATGGTTCTACGAACGTCGATGTCAACGTCTCCATCGGGACGATCTTCTCCATCTACCGGGTCCCCGAAGGGTGCGAGCCGTGCGCCGAGCACGCGCTCCAGCCCGGCCGCGATCAGGTCGCCGCCGGCTACGTCGTCTACGGCTCTTCGACCATGCTCGTCTACACGACCGGCAACGGCGTCAACGGCTTCACCCTCGATCCCTCGATCGGCGAGTTTCTCCTTTCGCACCCGGACATCCAGACGCCGCGTGTCGGCAAGATCTACTCGATCAACGAGGGGAACTACCGGTCCTGGGAGGACGGTACGAAGCAGTACATCAAGTGGCTCCAGGTCGAGGACGAGGCCACCAACCGGCCGTACACCGCCCGCTACATCGGCTCGTTCGTCGCCGACTTCCACCGCAACCTCCTCAAGGGTGGCATCTACATCTACCCGGCGAACGTGCGCGACCCGCGCGGCAAGCTCCGGCTGATGTACGAGGCGAACCCGATGGCGTTCATCATCGAGCAGGCAGGGGGTCGGGCCTCCACGGGCAGCCAGCCCATCCTCGACGTGAAACCGGAGATGCTCCACCAGCGCATCCCCGTCTACATCGGAAGCCCGGACATGGTGGAGCGGGCCGAGGACTTCGTCGCCGGCCGGCAGACGCTGGACGGGTGACTTCGGAGAGGGGAGGGATGGGAAACACTGAGATTGAAGGGAATGGAAGGGGTAGGGGGAAGGGAAGGAATGGAGGGGGCACAAGGATGGCCGCCGAGAAATCCCTCCTCGCCCTCCTCACCCTCCTTTCTCTCCTCTCTCTCTCGCTCCCCCTCGCCGCGCAGCCCACGCGCGACACGACCGCGAAGGCCGCCCCGCAGTCCACGACTGTCACCCTGCCCTTCACCCGCCGACCCGGTGAGCGCGCCACCGTCCGCTTCATGAAGTCCCGGGCAGAGCGGGAGGGAGGTGTGCTGGTGGACAGTGTGAGCGGCGTGTGGTACGTGGAGATGCGTGTGCTCGCCGCTCGTCCGCGCGGTTATACGATGGCCTGGACCTACCGGGCGAAAGGGGACGAGGACGATGTGCGCGGGCCACGTTTCGACCTCGCCACGAGC
Source organism: Rhodothermales bacterium (assembly GCA_038232935.1). GTDB lineage: Bacteria > Bacteroidota > Rhodothermia > Rhodothermales > JANQRZ01 > JBBSMX01. Next base: position 4,870 of record JBBSMX010000073.1, read on the forward strand.
ACGCTCGAAGGGATTCCCATCGTCTTTCGTACGGACGCCACCGGACAACCGTATGAGATCGCCAATGGCGACAGCCTGCGGGCGGCCATCACCACTGCGCTGCGGCGGATGGCTCCTCGCCTCGGCCCGGAAGCGCGTGCCACGCTCGACGACGTGCAGGCGACGGTCGCCACCGACGCCGGGCTCGAGACGATGTTGCTCGCGGACGTGGACCGCTTCCACCTCGCCTCCGGCGGGCGGTATCCGGTCGGGCAGCCGGTGACGTACCGCTCGGCGCTGCCGAACCCGTTCGGAGGCCCGCCGATCCCCGCCGTCTCCAGCTTCCGCCTCGAACGCATCGCCGCTGGTGACTCGGTAGCGACCATACGGTGGCGATTGACGCCGGACGCCGACGCCCTCGCCCGCATCCTCGTCGAGCTTCTCAACGAGGTCACGCCCGGGCGTCCTCCGCTGAGCCTCGCCGAGATCTCCCGGCGCTTCGGTGTCGAGGAGGAGGCGACGTACCGGATCGGGACGCAGCGCGGTCAGATCCAGAGCGTGCGCTACCGGAAAACCCTCCGGTTCGGGGGCCGCTCGCGCACCGAGCGCGTGCTGATGGAGACGCAGCGACCGGCCGTTCAGGCCCCACAAGAACGGTCGGATCGGCCGCGGTAGCTGGTGTCTGCTAAAGCTCGATGCTCACACCGGCGACGGCCGAGAACCCGTTGTCGAGGGTGGCTCCGGGGCGATCAACGGGGAAATCTGGCTCGGGAGTGGCGAAACGGTACCGCGCCTGGATGAATGGGGCGAGGGACCTGCGCCCGAAGCGGAGCCCGCCGACCAGGCTCGGCCCCAGCGCCCACGCAGTCACGTGGGAATCGCCGACGACCTCAGCCCCGGCGGAGGCATCGAAGTCGGCGGTGTACCGGGCGTACGAGAGGCCCAGCCCCACCGACGGCACGACGGGCGCGCGCCCGACCGGAATCTCGGCGACGACCTCGCCACTCCCCCGCAGTGCGAACTGGCTCATGTCCAGCGATTCACCTCCTTCGAACTGGAACGTCTCTCCCGGCAGGAACGTCGCCTCGGTGGAGGGCTGAAGCGTGAGAGCGACGGGGAGCCGCCCCTCCAGGATTGGGAAAGCCGCCCCGATGCCGACGAGGACGCCGCCTCGGGTTTCAAGCGCGACCGACGCATCGGCGACGAACGACGCGCCGTTGTCGTAGCCCGCGTCGAAGGTGTAGCCCGCGTAGGGAAATACGCGAATCTGGGCCTGGGTAGGTTGCACCTCCGAAAGAAGCGCGAGCAGGAGATAAAGAGACGCGATGACACGCATGGGACCGGGCGAAAGGATAGGGAGCGGGGTTCCACAAGAAACGACGGGGCGGGGATACCGCACCCCGGCATCAGCAAAAAGCCCCGGCCAGCACGTGCGGACCGGGGCGTAGGACGGAGCGATGAGCTACTAGTTCTGCCCGAGCGGAATCCGAAGGCCGCCGATGATCGAGATCGCGCTACCGTTGATCAACGTCAGACGCCCGTTGACATATGGCTCCGCAAAGCCGAGAGCACCCGGGAAGGAAACGCCGCCCAACAGGTTGAGGCCGAGGTCGGAACTGCTGGCATCGAATCCGTCGGAGCTGGCTGAGTAGATGCCGTACGCGAGGCCGGCTCCGGCAAATGGGGCAATCGATCCGTTGGGAGCGAACTTGGCGATCACGTCCCCATTGATCTGGATGTAGCTAGTGCTAATGTTGCTCGTGGCGCCGCCACCATTAAAGTCGTCCGTGGAGACGTACTCGACGCTAGGGGCAATGCTGAGGTCGAGATTGTTGATATCGAAGGGAGCCACGAACTCGGCCCCGATGCCAACGAGGAAGCCGAAGCCGTCCTCGATGTTGTACCCGATGTAAGGGAGGAGGCTGAACTGAGCCTCCGCACGATTCGCCGTCATGGGCAGGGCGAAGGCGCAGAGGAGGGCGAGGAGAAGTGATTTACGCATAGCGGTTGGGGTGTGGGTTAGAGAAGCAGAGGCGGGAGGGCGATCTGAGGTCAGGCTGCGTCATAAACGGCAGCTACCCAAGTACATCACGAAAAAGATAGGCAATCGGTTCAACCGCAGAACAAGTATCCCCCCGTAGGTCGTTGGTGAGGCCGTACACGATCCCGATATCCACGAAGTTGCACGGCACGAGGTGAAGCTCTTTCTAACACCCGAACGACTCGACCTACGGTTCCACGGCTTCACGCCGGAGGGGTTCGCGGTGCTGGATCGGTTGCGTGAGCATCCCCACATCGAGCAGTACCGCGCCGAGAAGGAGGCGATCCGGGCCTTCGTCACCGAGCCGTTCAAAGCGTACCGCGACGACCTCGTGGTGAATTGGGTGCTCCCCAACCACCTTCCGTTCGAGACGGAGAAGAACGTCTTCAGCCGGCTGCTCAAAAACGACTTCGGCGCGGGCGGATGCCACCACCACCTGTGGATGGCGTTCTACCGCCTGCCGCGCCGCCGCCTCTCCGACGTGCAACTCTCCCACAGCCTCTACCCCGACGGCTTCGTCTTCGGACTCTACATGGGCGAATACGCGAAGGGCTTGTTTCGGCAGGCGCAGGCGCGGATGTTCGACACGCCGGACCGGGCACTGAACCTGTTGAACGGGTTGATCGCGCGGGGCTACACGTTCACGTACGCGCCGACGGTCACCAAATCCCTCGCCTCTCCCACGTTCACCGAGCCCCTCGTGGCACTGCCCGACGATCTCGCCCGCGCCCGCGGCATGTGGGTACGGCGGAAGATCGAGCGGGACGATGTGCTTGCTGTCGGCAGTGACCTCGTCCGCCACGCGATAGAAGCGCAGGCCGAGCTATGGCCGCTCTACGTCGCGTGGGCGGGGGTCGAAGACGAACCGTGGGCGCATCCGCGTGCGGCGCGGTAAGTTGCGGCCCGTCCCAACTGATACCGATTTCCCATCTTTCCATGTCCGATCTCGTGCTGCGCCACCGTGAGGGCCGGGTCCTCACGCTCACCCTCAACCGCCCCGACAAGCGTAACGCGCTCAGCGCCGCGCTCGTCGGAGCCCTCGCGGAGGCCCTCGCCGAGGCGGCCGAAGATGATACCGTGCGCGTCGTCGTGCTGACAGGTGCGGGGAAGGTGTTCTCCGCGGGGGCGGACCTCGCCGCGCTCGAAGCCTTACAGACGGCTTCGCCCATCGACAACCTCGCCGACTCGCAGGCGCTCGCCGACCTGTTCGAGGCGATCTATCGGCACCCGAAGCCGGTTGTCGCAAAGGTCAACGGGCACGCGATTGCGGGCGGCTGCGGGCTCGCGGCAGTCTGCGACATCGCGCTCGTCTCGGACCGGGCGAAGCTCGGGTTTACCGAGGTGCGGATCGGGTTCGTGCCGGCCATCGTCTCCGTGTTCGTGCTCCGCAAGCTCGGCGAAGCGGCCGCACGCGACCTCATGCTGCGCGGGCACCTGATCTCGGCCGACGAAGCCGTCGCCGCTGGCCTCGTCACTCGCGCCATCGGCTCCGACGACCTCGACGCTGCTACAGATGCGCTTGCCCAAGAACTGGCGACCGAGACGAGCGCGACGGCCATCGCCCTTACGAAGCGGCTGCTCGCGGATGTGCCGGGGATGGGGCTCCGCGAGGCGCTCGACCACGCCGTGCAACTCAACGCCCTCGCGCGCGGCACGGACGATTGCAAGGCGGGCATCGCCGCGTTCCTTTCGAAAACTGACCCGCCGTGGCGCAGCGGAGCGTGAGAGTGTGGGAGTGTGGGAGTGTGGGAGTGTGGGAGTGTGGGAGTGTGGGAGTCAAGTAGAACCGTATAAATTACCGAGGCCGCCGCGCTCCGCACCCGTAGGGGCGATCCCTTGTGGTCGCCCTCGTCGGAAATGGCACTACGACCCGCCTTGCAAGTCGGCCGGAGCCGGCGGCGGGTCGCCGGGGCACACCGCCGCCGGTATCTTCCGTCTCCGACCCGTTCCCGAGCGGGAGTGCTAGTTTTCACGCATCACGCATCACGCATCACGCATCACGCATCACGCATCACATTCCAGAACCATGACCACGTACCGTGACGCCGGTGTCGATATCGCGGCCGGGGAAGAAACCGTCAGCCGCATCAAAGGGCTCGTCCGACAGACGTTCACGCCGGGCGTGCTCGCCGACATCGGCGCGTTCGGCGGGTTCTTCGCGCTCGACAAAGCGGCCTACCGCGAGCCCGTGCTCGTCTCCTCCATCGACGGCGTCGGGACGAAGCTGAAGGTCGCCGTCCGCGCCGGGCGGCACGACACGGTCGGGCAGGACCTCGTCAACCACTGCGTCAACGACATCGCCGTCTGCGGGGCCCGCCCTCTCTTTTTCCTCGATTACCTCGGGACCGGACGGCTGCACCCGGACGTGGCCGAGCAGATCGTCCGCGGCTTCGTGACGGCGTGCAAAGAGAACGGCTGTGCGCTCATCGGCGGAGAGACGGCCGAGATGCCCGGCATCTACAGCGACGGCGACTACGACCTCGCCGGCTGCATCGTCGGCGTCGTCGAGCGTGACGGCGTGCTCGACGGCCGCCGCGTCGAGGCGGGTGACGTGCTGCTCGGGCTGCCCTCGACCGGGCTTCACACGAACGGGTATTCACTCGCCCGCGCCGTCCTCTTCGAGCACTTCGCCGTAGACGACCGGCCGGACGAACTCGGAGGCGAGACGGTGGGGGAGGTGCTGCTCCGCGTCCACCGCTCATACCTCGACGCGGTGCAGGCGCTCGTCCACGACGATCTCGCCCACGGCTTCGCTCACATCACCGGCGGCGGGCTCGAAGGCAACACCCGCCGCATTCTCCCCGACGGGCTCCGACTGGACGTCGACTGGAGCGCGTGGGAACGTCCCCCGATCTTCGAGCTGATCGGGCGCCTCGGCGACGTGCCGGAGGAGGACCTGCGGAGCACCTTTAACCTCGGCGTCGGTCTGGTAGCCGTGGTGCCGCCGTCGGACGTCGCGCGGGCGATGGAAGTGTGGACGGCGATGGGCGAGCGGCCCGTCGAGATCGGCCGCGTCACAGGGTAGGGGCAGGTTTCAAACCTGCCCCTACCTCCCGAACCGAAACCTATGCAGAACCTCGCTGACAAGCCCATCGCCGTGCTCGGAGCCGGGAGCTGGGGGACGGCGCTCGCCCACAGCCTCGCGGTCTACGGCGCGCACGACGTGAAGCTGTGGGCCCGCCGCCCCGGCCTCGTCGAGCAGATTCGGCGCGAGCGGCGGAACCTGGACTATCTGCCCAACGCCGTCCTGCCCGAGCGCGTAGCCGTCACGGCGGACATCGCCGAGGCGGTCGAAGGATGCACGCTCGTCGTATTCGCCACGCCGTCGCAGTCGGTGCGGCCCGTCGCCGGGCACATCGCCGACCGGATCGGGCCGGAGCACATCGTCGTCTCCGTCGCCAAAGGGATCGAGATCGACTCGCTGATGACGACGACGCAGGTGCTCCGCGACGTGCTGATCGAAGCGGATCCCGCCAAGATCGGCGTGCTCTACGGCCCGAGCCACGCCGAAGAGGTGGGGGCCGGGCGGCCGACGACCGTCGTCGTGTCGATGCCGGATGCGGAGGCCGCGCGCGCCGCGCAGTGCGCGTTCATGACCGACCGGCTGCGGGTCTACCTCAACATGGACCTCATCGGCGTCGAGATCGCCGGCTCGGTCAAGAACGTGATGGCGCTCGCGGCGGGGATGGCCGACGGCGTCGGGCTCGGCGACAACGCGAAGGCGGCGCTCGTCACGCGCGGCCTCGCCGAGATCAAACGGCTCGGCTTCGCCCTCGGGGCCGACCCGCTCACGTTTTCCGGTCTGGCGGGGCTGGGTGACCTCATCGTGACCTGCTTCAGCCGCTACAGCCGCAACCGCTACTTCGGTGAGCAGATCGGAAAAGGGCGGACGCTGGAGGAAGTCGAGCAGGAAATGAAGATGGTGGCGGAGGGCGTGAAAACTACCCTCTCCGTACGCGAACTGGCGCAGCGGCACGGCGTGGAAATGCCGATCACGGAGGCCGTTCACGCGATCCTCTTTCACCACCTCCGGCCCGAAGACGCCGTCTACGAGCTCATGACGCGGGCCGCCAAAAGGGAAGACATGCTGAGCGTACAACGTGAAGCGTAAAATGTGAGGGGCACGCTGCTCCATCGTTCTGCTCCCGGTCTCCTTACGTTGTACGGCGTACGTTTTAGCGACCGAAACCTCCCGGGCCTCTCGCCCATACCCACACCATGGACCTGCCTGATCTCAAGCGGTACGTCAGTTTCGGTGAGGGATTCCACATCGAGTTCAAGCGCCGGGCACCGCAGCCCGAACGCCTCGCGAAGGAAGTCATCGCGCTGGCGAACGCACGTGGCGGCAAGCTCTTCATCGGCGTCGACGACGACGGGACGATCCGCGGCGTGCGCGACGCCGAGGAGGAACGGTTCGCGCTCCGGCAGGCCCTAGACGCGCACTGTGACCCGCCCATCGCCGTCGCCATCGAAGCCGTCGAGGTCACGCACAAGCGGGAGGTGCTGGTGGTCGACGTGCCCGAGAGCCCGGAGAAGCCGCACTACCTCGTCAACGGGAACGGCCGGGTGCGGGCGGCCTACGTCCGCGTCGCTGACCAGAGCATCGAGGCCAGCCGCGAGGCCGTCCGCCTGATGAAGCACGAGCGCGCGCCGACCGACGTCCGCTTCGAGTTCGGCGACAAAGAGCGGGCGCTCATGCGTTACCTCGACCGCCACGAGCAGATCACCGTCGAGGGCTTCGCCCGGCTCGCCGACATCCCGAAGCGGCGGGCTTCGCAGACGCTCGTCCTGCTCGCGAAGGCCAACCTCCTCCGACTCCACCCGAACGAGCGGGCCGACTACTTTACGCTCGCTTACGACGTGAAGTAGCGGGGTGCCGGCGACGGGAGCATCGGCACTAATCCGTTTTTGCAGCGCGTTGGTGTGTCACGGATTGACACCCCTGTGTTGTATGTTGGAGGTAGAAAGGGCTCCGGCCGGAGAGGTCGGGCCACACGAGCCGTTATTGCAAAAGAAAAGATGCCTGTCGTCGACGTCATCCCGCTCCACGAGACCGCCCGCGAGCGCTACCTCAACTACGCCCTCTCGGTCATCACCAGCCGCGCGCTCCCGGATATCCGCGACGGGCTCAAGCCGGTGCAGCGGCGGATCCTCTACGCGATGTACACCAACCTCCGGCTGACACCAGAGTCGCGCTTCCGCAAGAGCGCGACGGTCGTCGGCGAGGTGATGGGGAAGTATCACCCCCACGGCGACACGGCGATCTACGACGCGATGGTGCGGATGGCGCAGCCTTTCAGTCTCCGCGCTCCGCTCGTGGACGGCCACGGCAACTTCGGCTCGCTCGACGGCGACAGCCCCGCCGCGATGCGCTACACCGAGGCGAAACTGACCCCGCTCGGCGCGTCGTTCTCCGAAGAGATCCGCAAGCAAACCGTCCCCTTCCGCCCGAACTACGACGGCACGCTCTTCGAGCCGGTCGTCCTCCCGGCGCAGTTCCCCAACCTCCTCGTCAACGGAGCGACGGGCATCGCCGTCGGGATGGCGACGAACATGCCGCCGCACAACCTCGGCGAGGTCATCGACGCGGCGATCTACCTCATCGGCAGCCCGAACGCGTTCGTCCGCACGCTCGTCGAGAAGTACGTGCGGGCGCCGGACTTCCCGACGGGCGGCCGCATCCTCAATACCCCCGAGGAGCTCGTCGCGATCTACGAGGACGGGGAGGGGGCCGTGGACCTGCGCGGCTCGTACGAACTCGACGGGAAGAGTCGCGCCATCATCACCTCGATCCCGTACGGGCTCGCGAAGGGCGATCTGATCGAGAAGATCGCCGACCACATCCGCGAGGGGAAAGTCCCGCAGATCGTGGACATCCGCGACGAGAGCACCGACGACGTGCGCATCGTGCTGGAGATCCGGCGCGGCGCGGACGCCGAGGCGGCGATGGCGTACCTCTTCAAGCACACGCCGCTCCAGAGCCGCTTCCACGTCAACATGACGTGCCTCGTCCCGACGGACAACCCGGAGGTGGCCGCGCCGAAAAAGGTGGACCTCCGCGAGGCGCTGCAAGCCTTCCTCGACTTCCGCTTCGAGACCGTCACGAAGCGGCTCCGGTTCGACCTCGAACTGCTGGAGAAGCGCATCCACATCCTCAAGGGCTTCGTCAAGATCTTCGACGCGCTCGACGAGGCCATCAAGATCATACGCTCCTCGAAGAACAAGGCCGACGCGGCGCAGCGGCTCATGCACCGTTTCGGCATCGACGACCTGCAAGCCGACGCCGTACTCGAAATCAAGCTCTACCGGCTGGCCCGGATGGAGATGGACTCGATCCGCGCCGAGCTCGCCGACAAGGAGAGGCAGGCTACGGCGCTCCGCAAGCTGCTCGGCGACGAGAAGGCGCTCTGGACCCTCATCAAGCAGGAACTGCGCGAGCTGAAGAAGCAGTTCGCCGACGAGCGCCGCACCGTCATCGCCGGCCCCGACGCCGTGCTCGAATACTCCGCCGAGGACTACATCACGAAGGAGGACGTCTACGTGATCGTGACGCGCGACGGCTGGGTCAAGCGGCAGCGCTCGTACACCGAGCTCGACGCGATCCGCGTCCGCGAGGGCGACAGCGTGGCCTACGCCCTCGCCGGCTCGACGCGCGCGACGGCCTGCTTCTTCACGAGCGCCGGCCGGGCCTACACCATCCGCATCGACGACCTCCCGCAGACCACGGGCTACGGCGATCCCGTCCAGAAATATTTCGACTTCAAAGACAAAGAGCACGTCGTCGGCGTGATCTCGCTCGACGAGCGGGTGCTCCCGGAAAGCCTGCCCGACGCCGCTTTCGTCGATCTCGACCTGTTCCAGGGCGACGGGGCCTTGCCCGACGGCGTCGAGGTCGGGCCGTTCGGCGTGGCGATCACGGACGAGGGGATGTCCGTTCGCTTCACACTCGAGAGCTTCGCCGAGCCGTCGAACAAGAACGGCCGCGTCTACGTCCGGCTGCCGAAAGGCACGCACGCCGTCGGCGTCGAAGTGGCGCGAGGCGACGAGAACGTGTGCCTCGCCTCGAAAGAGGGGCGCGGGCTCGTCTTCCCCGTAAGCCAGATCCCCGTGTTCAAGAGCGCCGCGAAGGGCGTGATCGCGATGCGCCTCGACAGCAAGAGCGACCGCGTGCTCGGCTTCGTCGTCAGCGACGCTGCCCGCGAGGGGCTCGAAGTCGAGACGAGCCGGGGCCGGAAGGAGATCGTCCGCACGACCAAGTTCGAGGTCACGAACCGGGGCAACAAGGGCCGAACGATCATCGAGCGCGGCACGCTCCGCGCCGTCACTCCGCCGCCTGTCGAGCTTCATCTGAACAGCAACCGTTAAGCGAGGCACGCCATGCTCACGCAACAGAAACCCGCTCGTCCGACGCGCTACCGCTGGAGCCGCCAGCAGTACGAACAGATGATCGAGGCCGGTGTCTTCGACGAAGACGCCCGCGTCGAGCTAATCCACGGAGAGGTCGTCACGATGAGTCCGCAAGACAGCCGACATGCTACCGCCGTGCTCCTCGTCGCTGAAGCGTTGCGAGAGGTGATCGGGAACCGCTACCACGTTCGCGAGCAGGTCCCGCTCGCGCTCGATCCCGATTCGGAGCCGGAGCCGGATGTGGCGGTCGTCGCGGGTAGCGTGCGTGACTACGTTCGCGACCACCCGAGCACGGCACTACTCGCCGTGGAGGTCGCGTACACGTCGCGCTCGAAAGATCGGAAGATCAAGACGGCGCTCTATGCTCGTCACGGCATCCGGGAATATTGGGTGCTCGACCTCGTCGAAGAACGCTTGTTCGTGTTTCGCCGTCCCGATGCGGATGGCTATGCCGAACAACTTGTGCTGACCCGCGACGAGACGGTGACGGCTCCCGAAACCTCTGTGCCCATCGCCGTCGAAAACCTGTTACCGTAATTGCGAGCGAGGCACGCTACGCGCTGTCACTCCGCCACCCGTCGAACTGCATTTGAAGAGCCAAACCATGAATGAGAGCAGCAACGTTCGAGACACGGCGGAGACCGTCAAGGGAATCGTGGAGGCAGTCCCTGTATATCAAGACGTGCTACAACCTGCGGCTCAGGAAATCGGTAAGGCTCTCCAAACGGTTGCCAAGACAGTACATATTGCGCTGGCTCCTGTGAGTGCGCTAATCTGGGGATACGAACAGTTTAGAGATTTCATTGAGCATGATGTTGTTGACAGATTGAAGAATGTCCCCGCAGAGCGGATCATCAATCCACCTCCAAATATTGCTGGTCCCGCTCTTGAAGCATTAAGATACACAGGCTACGACGAGGTGCTCAGGAAACTCTATGCGAATCTGCTTGCAACTGCTCTTGATGCAAAGACCGTGGAGCAGGCACATCCATCCTTTGTCCAAATAATTCAGCAGCTCACCCGTGATGATGCGCTACTGCTAAATAGAATTGCTGAGGGAAGTGCTGAAACCGCTAGTCGTCCGGCTCCTATCGTTGATGTATACGTGGCTAAGCCTGCATTTCCAGACGCAGAAATATCAATTCAAATGATAATGACTCCCAAGATTTTGAGGTTGTCGGTATTAGGCGAAGAGGCAGGATGCAGCGTCTCAGAAATGACGCCCTCGCTTCTCGAAAACCTAAAAAGTTTGGGTCTAATAGAAATGCCAAGAAAAGAATATTCGGCTGAAGGTACCTATTCCGAGCTTGAATTGCATCCTCGGGTGCTTGAGGTAAGGAAGGAGTTAGAGAGAAGCAATGAATGGGAGAAGGTACATTTCGAGAAATACTATGCAGCATTAACCCAATTCGGGGAGCGGTTTGTTAAGGCCTGTACTGACCGGGATAACCACAACATCGAAGAAAATGGCTGAAGTAGCAACGAAGACCTACACCGGCAAAGACATCCAAGTGCTCGAAGGGCTGGAGCCCGTCCGCCGCCGCCCCGGCATGTACATTGGCGGGACGGGCAAGTCCGGCCTCCACCACCTCGTTTGGGAGATCGTCGACAACGCGGTGGACGAGGCGACGAACGGGTTCGCCTCGCTCATCGAGGTCACGCTCCACAAGGACGGCCGCAGCCTCACCGTGACCGACAACGGGCGCGGCATCCCCGTCGACAAGCACCCGACGAAGAAGGTGCCGACGCTGGAGGTGATCCTCACGACCCTCCACGCGGGCGGCAAGTTCGACCACGGTAGCTACATCACGTCGGGCGGCCTCCACGGCGTCGGCTCGTCCGTCGTGAACGCGCTCTCGGAGGAGCTCGTCGCGGAAGTCAAGCGCGACGGGAAGCTCTACCAGCAGACCTACGAGCGTGGCGCGCCGACCTCGAAGCTGAAGACCGTGCGGTCGAACGTGCGCGGCACGGGTACGTCGATCTTCTTCCGGCCCGACCCCGACATCTTCGAGACGGTCGAGTTCGACGTGGCGGTCATCGCGGAGAACCTCGACGTCAAGACGTACCTCAACGCCGGGCTCAAGATCGTCTTCAAAGACGAGGTCAACGGGCAGCGCTACGAGTACGAGCACGAGGGCGGAATCGCCGAATACCTCGGCACGCTCACCACGGCCGACAAGGCGCGGCCGGTCCACCCTGAACCGTTCGTCGCGCGCGAGGAGATGGAGGACGGTGGGCGCGTCGAGATCGCGCTCCACTGGACCGAGGCGCCGAAGGAGCAGATCCGCTCGTTCGTCAACGGCATCCCGACGAAGTTCGGCGGGACGCACGAACAGGGGATGAAGGACGCCGTCACGAAGGCCGTCCGCAACTACATCGACACGCACGACCTCGCCCAGCGCAAGCTCGACCTCACGGCCGACGACATCCGCGAGGGGTTGTACAGCATCGTCAACCTGTTCATCGTCGAGCCGCAGTTCCAGGGCCAGACGAAGGAGCGCTTGAACAATCCCGAGGCGCGGAGCCTCGTCGGCGGCGCGTTGCGGATCGACTTTGAGCAATACTTGAACGCCCATCCTACCGTGGCGGAGGCGATCATCACGCGCGTCGTGCAGGCGGCGCGGGCGCGGATGGCGAGCCGCGCCGCCGCGACACAGGCCCGCCGCAAGTCCGCCGTCAGCCACCGGCTGAACCTCCCCGGCAAGCTCACCGACTGCGCCTCGACCGACCCCGCCGAGAGCGAGCTGTTCCTCGTCGAGGGCGACTCGGCCGGCGGCTCGGCCAAGCAGGGACGCGACCGGCGGACGCAGGCGATCCTTCCGCTCCGAGGCAAAGTCCTCAACGCCGAGCAGGCGACCAAGAGCAAGGTCAACGCCAACAAGGAGCTATCGAACATCATCGATGCGCTCGGCTGTGGGATCGGGGACGACCTCGACGCGACGAAGCTGCGCTACCACAAAGTCGTGCTGCTGATGGACGCCGACTCCGACGGCCACCACATCACGACGCTCCTGCTCACGTTCTTCTACCGCTACCTCCGCCCGCTCATCGACGAGGGCTACGTCTACATCGCGCAGCCGCCGCTCTACCGGATTGAGGCTGGCAAAGAGACCCACTGGGCACTCGATGACGCCGACCGCGCGCGGATTCTCAAAAAGCTGCCCAAGAACGCGAAGCCCGAGATCCAGCGGTTCAAAGGGCTCGGCGAGATGATGCCCGAGACGCTGAAGGAGACCACGCTCGACCCCGCCAAGCGCCGGCTCCTCCAGGTCACGATCCCCGACGGCGAGAGGCTCGTGACCGAGACCACGATCTCCGACCTCATGGGCAAGGACGCCGCCCCGCGCTTCGACTTCATCATGAACCACGCCGCCGAAGTCGACGACCTCGACGTGTGACGTGAGGCAATGGAGGATCACACCGCCGATCTGCGAGCGGGTCCTCCCTTCGGTTTGATCCCCCCTGTTTCGGCTCGGCGGACTTTGCTGTTGAAGAAGGCGATCCGCTCCTCGCGCGTCGCCCCCTTCAACTCCTCGTAGTGGGCGTCGCGGATGCGCCGGACCATCTGCACAGCGTCAATCTCCTTCGGTTTCTCCATAGTGCGTCACCTCCCGAGGCGAGTAGATCTGAACGGGCTTGTAGCCGCGTTCGAGGTAGTGCTGCCCGCACCGCTGGCAGTATTCGCCCAATCGTTCGGCCCCGCAGTTCGGGTAGACGTCGGAAGCGGAAGGGTCTTCGGCGGGCGCTTCGATGAGGGGAGCAGGCTGCATACGTCGGCGAGAGAGCAGAAGGAGCGGGTCGCCCAAGGAACGAAGAACGCCACGCCCGCGCAACCGTCCCGCCTACCTCCGCCGAGCGATCAGCAGCACGCTGCCGACAATGAGGACGGCCCCGGCGAGGCTTTGCAGATCGGGCACCGTCCCGAAGACGAGCGCGCCCCACACGAACGCGAAGACGACTTGGAGGTAGCCCACCGAGATCGCGCGTCCGGCCTTTTCGAGGTGGAGCCCCCGCGTCAGGCAGATCTGCCCGAGTTGCGTCGTCAGCCCCGCGCCGAGGAGCCACAGCCATGCCCAGCCCGTCGGCACGACCCAGTTTCCGAGGAACGGAAGCGCGCCGACGACGCCCACGGTGGAGAGGTAGAAAATGATGACGTTGGGAGCGTCCGTGGCGCGCAGCTTACGGACGATGGTGTAGACGAGCCCGGACAGCATCGACGCCACGACGACTGCCGCCACGGCGAGCGGGTCGAGGGCGTCGAGGGCACTAAAGAGGAACGACGGCTCCGAGATGAGCACGACGCCGACGAGGCTCACGGCCATCCCGACGAGCACGAGGCCGGCCGTCCGCTCGCGGAGGAAGAACGCGGCCGAGAGCGCCGTCCAGATCGGGGCCATGTAGAACAGCGCCGTCGCGTCGCCGAGCGGGATTCGGGGGATGGCGAAGTAGAACAGGCTCAGCGCCGTCACGCCGATCACCCCGCGCGCGAGCAGCAGCTTCCGGTTGTTGCCGAGCGGTGACAGGCCCTGCCGACGAACCAGCGCGTATGTCATCCCTGCCATCAGCAGCGACCGCGCGAACACGATCTCCATCGTCGGGATTGTCCGGCCGGCCAGCTTGACGAAAAGCGTCATCAGGCTGAAGAACAGCGCCGAGCCCGCCATGTAGCGGAGCCCGAGGGGGATGCGCTGGAAGAGGCCTATGCGAGGCGAAGCGGTAACGGGCACAGAAGGGGCGAGTCGGGCGAGCGGTGGCAACCGGGTTCCCCGCGCAGGGTTCGTCGTTGGGCTCCATTTCCGCGCCTCTTCACGCGTAGCCCTGCCGAGCCGGAGCGGTACCGGCTTCGCGCTCCGGTTGGCTTCGGGCGAGGCGGGACGTACTTTCGTCCGCGCACACTTCCTCCGTTTCGAACCGCCCGCCATGCGCTTTCTGATCGTCGCCCTCTGTCTCCTCGTAGGTGCACTTATCAGCTCCTCAGTCCATGCGCAGGCCGTCGCGCCGCGCTACAGCGAGGTGCGGGTCACCCTCGCCGAAAGGTCCGGCCTTCGGGCGCTCGCCGAGCGCGTCCCCGGACTCGACCACGTAGACGTGCAGAAAGAGGGGAGCGGGTTCGTGGCTGTCACCGTGCTCAGCGAGCACGACCTCGCCGGTCTCGCGGCCAGCGGGTTCGCGTACGAGGTGACGGTGCCCGACCTCGCCGCGGCGTACGCAGCCCGTCCCCCCGCGACCGAGGGCGAGCGCGCCGCCGGCCTCGCCGCGAGCCGAGTCGACGGGTTCGGCTATGGCTCGATGGGCGGCTATTACACCTTCGACGAGGTCTTGGCGAAGCTGGACGAGATGGCGGCGGACTACCCGGACCTCATCACCGAGCGCGTGTCCATCGGCCAGTCGTGGGAGGGGCGGGACCTGTGGATGGTCAAGATCTCCGACAACCCGGACGTGGACGAGGACGAACCGGAGGTGCTCTACACCGCACTCCACCACGCCCGCGAGCCGCAGAGCATGGCGACCGTGCTCTACACCATGTTCTACCTGCTTGAGAACTACGGGACCGACCCCGAGGTGACGTACCTCGTCGACCACCGCGAGCTGTACTTCGTCCCCGTGCTCAACCCCGACGGCTACGTCTTCAACGAGACGACCGACCCCAACGGCGGTGGCTTCTGGCGGAAGAACCGCCGCGACAATGGGGGCAATTCGTTCGGCGTCGATCCCAACCGGAACTACGGCTACGAGTGGGGCCGCGACGAAAACGGGTCGAGCTCAGCCCCGAGCAGCGAGACGTACCGGGGGCCGGGGCCGTTCTCGGAGCCCGAGACGCAGGCGATCCGCGACTTCGCCGAGAGCCGGGAGATCCGCGCCGTCTTCAACTACCACTCGTACAGCAACCTCCTCCTGCACCCGTGGGGCTACGAGGCGGGTGTCTACACCCCGGACCAGGACGTGTTCGCCGCCATCTCCGCCGACATGACGCGGATCAACGGCTACGAATACGGGCAGGCCGCCGACGTGCTCTACGCTGTCAACGGAGACTCCGACGACTGGTACTACGGCGAGCAGGAGACGAAACCGAAAGCCTTCTCATGGACGCCTGAGGTAGGCCGCCGCTCTACGGACGGATTCTGGCCGGACCAAGACCGGATCATTCCGCTCGCCGAGGAAAACCGCGTGGCGAACCTGACGCTCGCGTGGTTCGCCGGAGCCTATCCGCAAGTGCAGGCTTTCGAGATCGTCGAGACCCACGGCGCGCCGAATGGTCACCTCGACCCAGGAGAGCCTGCGGCCGTCTCCCTCACGCTCCACAACCTCGGACTGGAAGGACTCGCCGACGCCCGCGCCCGGATCGTCAGCACGAATCCGGCGCTTCCAGTCGAGGCGGGGGCGTTCAGCGCCCCGTTCTCGCTCGATTCGCAGGAGAGCGTGGAGATCGAAGGGCTCGCGTTCACGCTCGGCTTCGGTGCCCAGCTCGGGATTCAGGACGGGCTCGCGGTCGAGATCGAGTTAGACGGGACGACGCTGATCCGATCCCTCGGGCGTGTCGCCATCGGCACACCGGTCGCCGTGTTCGAGGACGACGCGAGCGAGACGGAGGCGTGGGACACCGGCACCGGCTGGGGCCTCGCCAGCGCGAACACGTCGCCACCGACCTCCTTCGCCGACAGCCCCTCGGGTAGCTACCCGAACAACGTCATGAACGCGCTAACCCCCATAACAAGGTGGGTTGTCAAGAGGCACAGTTCGATTTCATAAAGGCATACGGGGTCTGGCGTCGCACGGAGGCACGACGCGGCTCCAAGAGCGTAGCACCACCTTCCTAGATCTCAAAGGTCTCCGCCAGC
>JBBSMX010000074.1:0-21110 GCA_038232935.1 Rhodothermales bacterium
AGAGCGGTCGATCTCGTGGCTCAATAACATGCGCAAGCTGCGCGTGCGCTGGGAGAAGAAGGCCGAGAACTACCTCGCGCTGTGGTTACTCGCGGCCTCCTTGATCACCTACCGCAGGATAGTTTTGGGATAGGCTCTAAGGCGAACCACCCTCCCGCCGCTTCTGCTCGGATTGCTCACCGCTCGGTCCCGCGTCGCAGGCCGACGGAGATGTAGCATGGATGCGGCCGGGCGTCCGCCCCGGCTCGGAGCGAACGGCCCGGCCGCGCCGGAGCGTCAGGGCATGGTCAAGCGGCCGACTTGGACACGTAGGGCGGGGGCGCACTGTAGAGGTGCTCGCCGTACTCCCGCAGCATCCGCTCGACCGCGAAGCGCTCGCGCGTGTCGGCGATGCTCTGCCGCATCATCTCCAGCCAGCGGTTGCGGTCGTCGTAGTAGGTCGGCACCACGTCGCCGAGGAGAACGTCGTAGAGCGCTTCGAGGTCGTGGGCGTCGAGCAACGCCTCGTCGGGGCTCTCGAATCCGTCGCCGAACTGCCAGCCGTTGCGGCCGTGGTCGCAGGCCTCGGGCCACCACCCGTCGAGCGTGCTGAGGTTGAGGACGCCGTTCATGGCCGCCTTCATCCCGCTCGTCCCGCTGGCCTCCTTCGGCCGGCGCGGGTTGTTGAGCCACACGTCGGCCCCGCGCGTCATGGCGGCACCGACCTCCATGTCGTAGTCGGGGATGAAGACGACACCCTGCGGGTACCGCTGGCTGAAGGCGGCGAGCTCGGCGACGATCTGCTGCCCGGCCGCGTCCTGCGGGTGCGCCTTGCCGGCGAAGACGAGTTGGAGCTGCCCGCTCTCCAGAAGCGGCCCGATCCGCTCCTCATCGGAGAAGATCAGCGTCGGCCGTTTGTAGACGACGGCGCGGCGGGCGAAGCCGATGAGGAGCCGGTCCGCCCGGAGCCGCGTGCCGGTACGGCGTTCGACGAGGTCGAGCAACTGCTCTTTGTTCTGCTGGTGCGCCGTCCAGAGCGCATCGCCTCCCACCCCGGCGGCCACGGAGAGGGCCGGATCTACCCACGTCGGGCGGTGGACGCCATTCGTGATGGCGACGATCTCGGCGCCGTCCTCGACGTGCCGCCACATGAGGTTCGCCGTGACGCCGTGGAGCTGGGCCACTGCGTTCGCCTTCCGCGCGAGGCGGAGCGCGCCGACCGTCATGTTGAACGGGTCGCCGCCGAGCGCTTTGAGCTGCGCCCGCGTCAGGCCGTTGCCCGCGCCGAGGTCCATGAGCCGGTCGAGCGGG
Source organism: Rhodothermales bacterium (assembly GCA_038232935.1). Taxonomy (GTDB): domain Bacteria; phylum Bacteroidota; class Rhodothermia; order Rhodothermales; family JANQRZ01; genus JBBSMX01. The sequence continues at coordinate 1,291 of JBBSMX010000074.1, forward strand.
TGCTGCTCGTTCCCGGCGAGGACCGGGGTGTGGGTGGTGAAGACGATCTCGTCCCGCGTCGCCGTGAGCGCATCGTCGTAGCTCGCCCCCGCGCTCCGCTTCTCGCGGATCAGCTCGAAGGCGGCGAGGAGCGCGTGCCCCTCGTTGAAGTGGTAGACATCCACCTCGATCCCGAGCGCGCGGAGGGCGCGGACGCCGCCGATGCCGAGCACGATCTCCTGCGCCACGCGGTCCTCGGGCGTGCCGCCGTAGAGCCGGTCCGTGATGAGCGGCGCGGGGTTGCCAGGGAGGTCGGTGTCGAGGAGGTAGAGCGGGACGTTCCCGAAGGCCGTCGTCTTCCACACCTTGCACCGCACGTCCTCGTCGCGGACGCTGACGGTGACCTCGACGCCGGTGTCTTCGAGGAGGTCGTCGGGGTAGCTGGCTGCGCTGAAGACCGTTTGCGGCTTCCCGGCTTCGTCGAAGGCCTGGCTGCCGTAGCCCTGCTTCCACTTGAGGCCGATCCCGATGATGGGGTAGTCGTGGTCGTGGGCGCCTTTGAGGTGGTCCCCGGCGAGGATGCCGAGACCGCCGGCGTAGGTTTTCAGTCGGAGGTCGAGGCCGTACTCCATACAGAAGTACGCGACACGCTGCGAGCGAGAAGGCATAGTGGAGAAGGGATTAGTAGCGGGTGTGATCTGGAAAGCGTGCGGAGAAAATCCCCCGAGACTAGGGGGACGCGATAGCTCGGAGGGGTGAAGACTACAAGAAGGCGAGTGCGGTGGTAATAAGGGTCGCCTTTTGACAGCAGAACACGTGCCGTACCGGTACACGATAACCGGTGGTGACGTCCCATCGCGATCCGCTCCGTCAAAACGCGCTCCCCTACAGTGGCAGTCACTTGGTGAGTGCGGGGGGGCACGGCCGTGGGGGTGAGAGTAGCATAACCGCTGGAAGACACCATGCGATCTGTAGTGGCAGCCCTCGATACACGACACAGTCGGATGGACTGCAGACGACGGACGGCAGATGCCGCTCGGCTTCCCCCACTGCAGTCCGCGGTCGACCGTCTGCCGTCTCGTTCGGACGAGCTCATGTTCTGCCGTGTACCGAGGCGGCGGCCTAAAGTTGGGTGCGGCAATCGTAGTGGTTGCTTGTGAGGGTTGGCTTATTTAAGTTGATATTTGTCAGTTCGATGTTTGCTGCACCCACCACCCGCAGATTCCGTTCGATGGCAGAGGTTCAGGCTTGGATTGGAAGGAGGATGTTCCCTGAGAGGGGCGAGTCTGAGAAGCCGTAGGGGTGCCGTTGTGGAGAGCCAGAGGTGGGTGCGTGACGCTCCTTTCTGAATCCTCATCGCTGCGAACGGCTCATGCGAACTCTGCCCCTGCGTTCCACGCTCTGCCTCTTCCTCATCGCGCTGGCCTGGATCGGGTGCGCCCCTACGGAGGCAACCCTCACGACCGCTGACTACCGAGAGCGGCTCCCTGCCCTCGAAGCCCGCGCTGCCGAGCGGCCCCGCGACGCTGACGCCCTCCGTGACCTCGGTGAAGCCTACGCCCAACTCCAGCGATTCCCCGAGGCACAGCAAGCTCTCCAGCGCGCCTACGACCTCGACCGCGACGACCCGAAGACGTTGTACTACCTCGGCGTCGCGCACGAGGGCGCGGGGGAGGAAGCGGACGCCCTCTTCATTCTGGGCAAATACACCGCCGTCTCGCCGGACTCCCCGTACCGGCCGCTCATGGAGGCCCGCCACACGTGGCTACGCCGTGCCGTCGCCCGCCGCGAGCTGAGGGCGCTCCTCGTGATGGAGGACGACCTCGCCGACGCCCGCGCCACCGACGCCGTCGCCGTCTTCCCGTTCGTCTATCGAGGGAGCGATCCCCGCTACCAAGTGCTCGGGCGTGGCCTCGGCGAGATGCTCACCACGGACCTCGCCTCCGTCGAGGGGCTCCAGGTCGTCGAGCGCGTGCGGCTGCAGGCGCTCCTCGAAGAGATCGACATGGCGCGGGGCGAGGCGTTCGACCCCCGGACCGCGCCCCGCCTCGGCCGGCTGTTGCAGAGCGGGCGCGTTGTCGGCGGCTCGTTCGACGTGATGGGCGACCGGCTTCAGACCGACGTGGTGCTGTGGGCGTGGAAGGCGGAGCCGGACCCGACGCTCTCCGAGCACTCGGCGGACCTCGCCGCCCTCTTCCGGCTCGAAAAGGAGATCGTCTTCGGCGTCATCGACGAGCTCGGGATCACGCTCAGCCCGGCCGACCGCGAGCGGATCGAGCGGATTCCGACGCGGGATATCCAAGCCTTCCTCGCCTACAGCCGGGGACTTCGGGAGGAGGATGCCGGCCGCTTCGGGGCCGCCGCCGAGCAGTTCGGCCAGGCGGCCCGGCTCGACCCCGGCTTCGGCGCGGCGGCCGAGCGGGCGGGCGAGGCGCAGGCCCTCTCCAACGCCGGCGGTCCCATTAGCGCAGCGTTGGGCGCGGGACGCGGGGCGTCGAGCAGCGAGCCGAGCGGGAGCATGGAGGATCTCGTGAGTACCCGGCTGTCGAGCCTGAACCAGAGCCTCGGCGCGTACGTGGTGCCGAGCGAGGAGACGCGGGCAGGCGAGGTCCCCTTTGAGCCGCCCGTGATCGAGCCGATCCCCGACCCGCCTCCGCCGCCCGGCGGCAACTGAGGTTCTCCCGATCCGGCCAACCGTTTGGTTATCGCTACCGCCCCTATGATGAAGCGCCTGTTCGCCTCGCATCCACTCCTCCTCTTCATTGCGCTCGTTGTCCCGCATTACGTGTGGGCACAGACCTCGGTCCCGTTGACCCTGGTGTCGGCGAATCCGGCACAAGACGGCCGTTTCGGCACCTCGGTGGCGGCCGTCGGGGACATCGATGGCGATGGCCGGGGGGACCTCCTCGTCGGGACGATTAGGGAAAACGGCGGGGCGATGGAGGCCGGCCGGGCCTACCTCTTCAGCGGGGCTACGGGCGCGCTCCTACGTGAGCTGATGTCGCCGAGCCCTGAGGTTGTCGGCCAGTTCGGCTTCTCGGTGTCGTCCGTCAGGGATGCTGATGGCGATGGGCAGGACGACCTCCTCATCGGGGCGTTTAGAGAAGACGGCGGGGCGGTGGATGCCGGCCGGGCCTACCTCTTCAGCGGGGCTACGGGTGCGCTCCTCCATACGCTGGTTTCGCCCAACCCTCTGGGTGACGGATTTTTCGGCGCCTCGGTGGCCGGCGTGGCCGACGCCGACGGCGACGGGCGGGGCGACCTCCTCGGTGGGGCTCGGAGTGAGAGTGGTGGGGCGGAGAGGAGCGGCCGGGCGTATCTCTTTAGCGGAGCCAACGGTACGCTCCTTCGCACGCTGGTGTCACCCAATCCTGAGCAGGTCGGCCAGTTCGGCATCTTGGTCGCGGGCGTGCCCGACGCCAATGGGGACGGTCGGGGCGATCTCCTCGTCGGGGCTTCCTCCGAGGATGGCGGGGCAGAGGGCGCAGGCCGGGCCTACCTCTTCAGCGGGGCCACGGGCGCGCTCCTCCACACGCTGATGTCACCCAATCCCGAAGCTTTCGGAAACTTTGGCCTTATGGCAGCAGGGGTAGCGGATGCCGATGGCGACGGCGCTGGCGACCTCCTTGTCGGGGCCCCGTCCGAGGACGGCGGAGCGGACGGTGCCGGTCGGGCCTACCTCTTCAGCGGTGCAACGGGCACCCTCCTTCGGACGCTTGCATCGCCCAACGCTCAGACTAATGGCCAGTTCGGCGTCTCGATGGCGGGCGCGGCCGACGCCGACGGTGACGGCCGAGGCGACCTCCTTGTCGGGACCCGTTTCGAGGATGGGGGGGCGTTGGGTGCCGGCCGGGCGTACCTCTTTAGTGGGGCAACAGGGGTGCTCCTCCGCACGCTCGAGTCGCCGAACCCGGAGGCCGGCGGCTCCTTCGGGCAATCCGTGGCCGGCGTGGCCGACGCCAATGGCGACGGGCAGGACGACCTCCTCGTAGGAGCCTACAGCGAGGACGGGGGGGCGCTCAACGCCGGGCGGGCCTACCTCTTCAGCGGAGCCGTCGATGGCGGAGGAGGAGCCGTGCAGGATTCGCTGGCCCTCGTCGCGCTCTACAACGCCACGGACGGGCCGAACTGGGCGCGCAACGCCAACTGGCTGACGGGGCCGCTGAACTCGTGGCAGGGCATCACGCTGGACGCCGAGGGCAGGGTCGTAACAGTCGCCCTCGCCTCGAACCAGTTGAACGGGACGCTCCCGCCCGAGATCGGGCAGCTCGAACGGGTGCAGAACCTCCGCCTCCAAATCAACGCGCTGAGTGGACCCATCCCGTCCGAGATCGGCGACCTCGCCGACCTCGAAATCCTCTCCCTCTTCCTGAACGAGCTATCCGGGGAGATACCACCTGAGATCGGGCAGCTCGGACAACTCACCTCGCTGGGCCTTGGGGAGAACCAGTTGAGCGGAGAGATCCCCGCCCAACTCGGACAACTGGAGAACTTGCTTCAGCTCGACATCAACGGCAATCAGATCAGCGGCCCGCTGCCCGCCGAGCTCGGAGGGCTGGTTACCCTCGAATCGCTCGTCATCAACAACAACCCGTTGAGCGGACCGATCCCGCTCTCCTTCGTCGCGCTCACGGCACTCAACACGTTCCGCTATGCCGGCACCGATCTCTGCGCGCCTGAAGACGCTGCTTTCCAGAAGTGGCTGAGTGGGGTGGATACCGTGGAGGGCACCGGCGTCACGTGCTCTACCAACCAGCCGCCCGTCGCCGTGGATGACACAGCGACGACGCAGGCAGGTACTTCCGTCTTCATCGACGTGCTCGCCAACGACACCGACCCGGACGGCGATGTGCTCACGATTGCGGGCGTGGGAAGTCCGGCCAATGGGACGGCCGAGGACTTTAAAGGTCGGGTGCGCTACACGCCGAGCGCCGGGTTCACCGGCACCGACAGCTTCACGTACACCGTCAGCGACGGGAACGGTGGGATGAATGACGCCCTCGTCACCGTCACCGTCGAAGGCGGTCCGGGGGGCAGCTTCGACGTGGCTCCCGCGGCGGTTACGGCGACGCTGAACCAGGGGGAGAACACGACGGTCGCGCTTACCCTCACCAACAACTCGGCGCAGACGGCGGCGTGGGCGTTCCCCGCGTGCGAGGACGCTCCCGTCCGCGGTGTCGAGCCGGCACATCGGGGACCACAGCCGCACTTGGAGCTTACCAAGGGGCAGAAGGACCCGCGCCCCGGCCATGCCCCGCGCTTTGGCTCGGGCGGCCCCGACGGCTTCGGCTACCGCTGGATCGACTCGAACGAGCCCGGCGGTCCCACCTACGGCTTCGTCGACATCTCCGAGACGGGCACGGCACTCGAGCTCAGCGACGACGAGGGTGAGCTGGTGCCGCTCCCGTTCACGTTCTCGTTCTACGGCGACAACAAAACCGAAGTCATCATTAGCTCGAACGGGTTTCTCACGTTCGGTCCCGACGGCTCGGATTTCACGAACGACCCGATCCCCGACCCCGCCGAGCCGAACGACTTCATCGCGGCGTTCTGGGACGACCTCGACCCCCGCGCCGAGCAGAGCGCGATCTACTACCAGGACATGGGCGATGGCCGCTTCGTCGTCCAGTATGAGATGATCTTGGACTACCCGGCTTCGAGCAACCCTGGCACGGAGAAGACGTTCGAGATTATCCTCGACGCCGACGGCTCGATCCTCCTCCAATACGAAGAGATGAATGAGGATCTCCTCGGAGCAACCATCGGGATCGAGAACGCGGACGGCACCGACGGTCTCGAAATCGCCTTCAAGAGCGCCTACGTCGAGAACGGGCTGGCCGTCCGGATCGATGGCGGCCAGCCGTTGTGGATCACCGGGCCGGACCCCGCCTGCGGGACGCTCGGCCCGAGCGAGTCCGTCGCGGTGGACCTGGGGCTGAACGCGGTCGGACTCGATCCCGGCACGTACACCTTCGGGCTGAGCCTGGAAACGGACGTGCCCGGCTCCGAGCAACTCACCGCCCCGATCACGCTCACGGTGACGGGGGCGGACGTCGTGGTAGAAGCTCCGGCCGAGGCCCCGACAAACACCGGTGTCCCCATCGCCGTCACAGTGACGGGGTTCACTCCCACGGTCGCCGAGCTTCGCTACCGCCCCTCGGGTGCCTCTGCCTTCAGCAGCGTGCCGCTCGCGCTCAACGGCACGAGCTACGCGGGGACCGTGCCCCAGGCGGCGGTCACCCTCCGCGGCGTGGACTACTACATCTTCCTCTCTGATGGCGAGCGTATCGTCACCTTCCCGGCCAACGACCCTGAGCTTAACCCCGACCGCGTCCGTGTTCGCGTTGACCGACAGGTGGCGGAGATCACACTTCCCCCCAACGCCGAGTACCGGATGGTCTCGGTGCCTATTGCCCTCGCTGACCCCAGCCCTGCCGCCGTCTTCGGCGATGACTACGGGGAGTACGGCGAGACCTCGTGGCGGCTGCTCCGCTGGCTCCCCGCTGGGGGCTATGCGGAGTTCCCCAGCATCACCTCGCCCGTCACGCCCGGCACCGCCTTCTGGCTCGCCGCCTACGCCGACGCCCCGTTCGACGTCGAGGACGGCCTCTCCGTCGACGCTACCGATCCGGTTGCGATCATCCTCCAGCCGGGGTGGAACCAGATTGGTGATCCGTTCGCGTTCCCCGTCGCGTGGGACGACGTGGAGGGGAGCGCGCTGGTGCAGCCGCCGGCCCTCTACGACGGGACGGAGTACCTCTTGGACCAGACGGTTCTCGACCCGTGGGCGGGCTACTTCGTGCTCAACAACACGGGCGAGTCGGTTACGTTGCGGGTGCCGCCGGTCGATGCCTCCGACATAGAGCGTGCCGCCGCTCGGTCCGCCGTGGGTGGCGAGGGCTACCGTCTCCACCTCCGTGCGGACGTGCCGGAGCGGGGGCTCCGCGACTCGCAGAACGTGTTCGGCTTCGCGGAGGCTGACGCCGGACAACTCAACCGCGCCGAGCCTCCGCCGATCGGGCCGCACCTCCGGCTGAGTGCGGTGGAAGAGGGCGTACGGCTGGCCCACAGCTTCCGGCCCGTTGGCAGTGACGGAGCCGACTGGGAGCTCGAAGTCGCGGTGACGCCGGGGCTGCTGGCAGCGGGGCCGCTCACCGTCCGCGTCGCGCTGGAAGAGGACGGCGCGCGTCCGACCGACTACAACCTCTACGTGCTCGACCTCGACCGGACGGCCCCCATCCCGCTCGGGGACGAGGCCCTCGCGTTTGATGTGACGCTGAGCGCGGCCGAGCCCGTGCGGCGGCTGCGGCTGATCGCCGGGACCGAGGCCTATGCCGACGCCGCGCGGCAGGGCATCCCCCTCGTCCCGCTCGACTTCGCGCTCGCCCCGGCCTATCCCAACCCGTTCACCCGTTCGGCGACGCTCACATACCAGCTCGCCGAGCGCGCCGACGTCAGGCTCGAAGTGTTCGACCTGCTCGGCCGCCGCGTGGCTGTCCTCGCCGACGGGTCGCACGACGCGGGCCGCTACACCGTCCAGTGGGACGGCGTGACCGCGGCGGGCGCGCCCCTCGCGAGCGGGGTGTACGTCTACCGCCTCCGCGCCGGGGACTTCACCGCCTCGCAGAAAATGGTGCTCCTCCGCTAGCAGATCCGCGACTGTACCCTATCCCTCTCGCAACTGTGCCTCCGATGAAACGGCTCTGTCTCCTCCTCCTGCTCACGCTCCCATTCGCCGCGCCGCGCGCGCAGGTGGCTCCCTCCGCCGGGGAAAGCCAGCTCTACATCGGCAGCCAGCGGCCCCCGATCCGCGTCACCGCGCTCGGGACGTTCCAGCGCTACAGCGGCATGCTCGACGCCGACTCGAGCGAGGTCGGCGTGGCCGAGTTCTCGACGCCCATTACCCTCTTCGCTCCCCTCGCGCGCAACCTCGGCTTCAGCCTGCGGTCGAGCTTCACGTCGGTAAGCGGGGACGACATCGCGGGCGTGAGTGGGCTCACCGACACGCAGGCGACGCTCAGCTACTACCGCCCGGCCGGGGCGGGGAGCGCCGTCGCGAGCATGAGCGTGAATCTCCCCAGCGGGACCTCTGAGCTAGAGTCTGACGAGGCCGCGACGGCCATTCGCGTCGGGCAAAACTTCTACGGCTTCCAGCTTCCGAGCCTGGGTCAGGGCTTCAACGTGGCCGGCGGGCTGACCTACGCCTTCCCGGCCGGTGACGCGCTCATCCTCGGGCTCGGCGCGGCGTATCAGGTGCGCGGGGCCTACACCCCGATCACCGGCGCGGCGGAGTACGACCCCGGCGATGAACTCCTCCTCACGGGCGGGTTCGACTACGGCCTCGGCGCGTCCTCCTCGCTCGCGCTCGACGTGACGTACGCGCTCTACGGGGCGGACACCGCTGGCGACCCTTCGACGGGCTCAGGGCAGGCTCTCGAGTTCCAGTCGGGGAACACGCTCTCGCTCACGGCGAAGTGGACGGGTGCGCTCGTCAGCCGCCGGGCGAGCCTGCTCGGTCGCTTCCGCACGAAGGGCGAGACCGAGATCCCGGAAGAACTGCAAGGCCGGCTTGGGCCAGACACGGTGATCCCTACGCAGGGGCGCGTGCTCGGGAACGTGCAAATCGCCGGCGGGGAGCGCCTCGCACTCGACGTGTTCGCCCAAGGACGTACCTATGCCGCGAGCGACATGTTCACCGCGAAGACCCTCTTCGACGTGGGTGCGATGCCATCGTACCGGCTGCTGCCCAACGCGACGCTCCTCACCCGCTTCGCCGTCACGTTCGGCGACCTCTCCGGCATCGAGGTCGGGGCTGGGATCGCGTGGGAGATGTAGCGGGGCGAGGGGTAGAGATGTGGACGGGCATGCCCCCTCACTGCCCTGCCGGGCATCTCTCCCCCAAGGGGGGCGAGAACGTAAGAATGAGACGCTGCGCCACTCGTCTCATCACGCCGTTTCAGGTTACGTTCCCTCGCCCCACAGGGGCGAGGGACAGGATGAGGGGGCCTGCGGGCACAGCACCCCTCGGCGGGGCCGAATTCGCATCGACTCCCGACCCCTCAGCGCTGGCCCCACGAGAGTTTGCTGCGGAGCGTCTGGAAGTAGCCCCGGCCGGGGAGTCGGACGAGCTGGACGCAGTGGGCGGCGCGGCGGATGGTGATCGTCACGCCGTCCCGCTCGATCACCTCGCTCGTCCCGTCGTGGGCGAGGAGGAAAGGCTGGCCGTTCGTCGTCACGTGGAGCGTGATCTCGACGCGGTTCGGGAGGACGATGGGCCGCGTCGTGAGGGTGTGCGGCGCGATCGGGGTGAGGGCGATCACGCCGGAGTCCGGGGCGAGGAGCGGGCCGCCGGCGGCGAGGGAGTACGCCGTCGAGCCCGTCGGCGTGGTGACGATCAGCCCGTCGGCCCAGTAGTCGTTGAGGTAGAAGCCGTTGACGTGCACCTTCACGTTGATCATCGAGGCCGAGCCGCTCTTGGCGATGACGCAGTCGTTGAGCGCCCAGCGCGGCGGCCCGCCGTTCTCTCCCTCGACCTCGGCTTCGAGCACCACCCGCTTCTCGACGAGGTGCTCGCCCGCCTCGATCTGCCGGATCGCCTCCTCGACCTCGCCGACCTCGGAGCCCGTCAGGAATCCGAGCCGCCCGATGTTCACCCCGAGGATCGGCGTCTCCCGCGTCCCGACGAGGTGGGCCGTGCCCAGCAGCGTCCCGTCGCCGCCGAACGAGAGCACGATATCGACGGAATCGGCGAGCTCGGCCACCGGGCATCGGTCGTACGCCGTGGCATAGACCAGCCCCCGCTCGGTCAGGCCGCGGGCCACGCGCTCATCGAGGCAGAAGGCGTAGCCCTCGTCGGCCAGCCACTGCACGAGGGCGGCGGCGGGCTGCCAGAGCTTCTCTTTGCCGGTGTTACCGGTGATGCCGTAGACCATCCGGGGCGAAGTCGGGAGGTGGGAGTTGGAGAACGAAGATAGGCAGTGGCCGACTCCGACGGGCTTGATGTCTTCGTGATACCCCGAAAGCCCCGGACGGTGTATGTTGAGAATACGCTGGATACCGCCCACTGCACCCGCGACCCGCCCGCATCGCTCATGCACCTCGTCATCATCGGAAACGGCGTCGCCGGGATCAACGCGGCCCGCCACGTTCGCATCCTCGACGCAGAAGCCCGGATCACGGTCGTCTCCGACGAGAGCGACCATTTCTACTCGCGCACGGCGCTCATGTACGTCTACATGGGCCACATGACGGTCGCGCACACGAAGCCGTACGAGGACCGCTTCTGGCCCGAGAACCGCATCGACCTCGCAAGGGATTTCGTCGAGCGGGTGGACACCGGGGCGAAGACGCTGCACCTTCGCTCCGGCGGCACGCTCACGTACGACACGCTCCTCATCGCGACGGGCTCGCGGTCGCGCCTCGCCGGGTGGCCGGGCGAGAACCTGCGCGGCGTGCAGGGCCTCTACGGCCTGCCCGACCTCGAACGGATGACGGCGGATACCGTCGGTGTCGAGCGCGCGGTGGTCGTCGGCGGCGGGCTGATCGGCGTCGAACTCGCGGAGATGCTGCACACGCGCGGCATCCACACGACGCTCCTCGTGCGCGAGACGAGCTACATGAACCACATCCTCCCGGCCGAGGAGGCGGAGATGGTGAACCGCGAGATCCGCCGCCACGGCATCGACCTCCGGCTCTCCGCGGAGCTGAAAGAGATTCAGGGCGACGCGGACGGCCGCGCCCGCGCCGTCGGGACCACGGAGGGCGAAGAGATCTCGGCTTCGTTCGTCGGCCTCACGATCGGCGTTACGCCGAACGTCGGATTCCTCGACGGGTCGGGAATCGAGGTAGACCGGGGCGTGCTCGTCGATGCGTTCTTCGAGACGAACGTGCCGGGCGTGTTCGCGGCGGGCGACTGCGTGCAGCACCGCGACCCGCTGCCGGAGCGGAAGGCCGTCGAGCAGCTCTGGTACACCGGCCGCATCCACGGGGCAACCGTCGCCCACACGATCTGCGGCCGCCGCCGCGCCTACGACCCCGGCATCTTCTTCAACTCGGCCAAGTTCTTCGACATCGAGTACCAGACCTACGGCCGCATCGAGCCTACCTTGCGCGAGGGCGACGGGACGTTCTACTGGGAGCACCCGGACGGGACGAAGGCGGTGCGGATCAACTACGAAGGCGCGCCCGGTGAAGCCGACGCGACGCGTGTCATCGGGTTCAACGTGATGGGCATCCGCCACCGGCAGATCGTGTGCGAGCGGTGGATCGAGGAGGGCGCGAGCCTAGCCCACGTCGTCGCCCACCTCGGCGCGGCCAACTTCGACCCGGAGTTCTTCGATCAGCACGAGCGGGACATCGTGGCGGCCTACAACCGGCAGTACCCGCAGCATCCGGTCGCGCTCGAACAGAAGAAAGGCTGGCGGCGGTGGATGAGCCCGGACCGCCTCGGCCTCACCGGCACCGCCATTCCGCCCGGCCGTGCGCTGCCATGACAAATCACGGTAGGGGCGGGTTTCAAACCCGCCCCTACGACACCCAATCCGCCCCCTCCCATGGCTTCGATCCCCGTTTTCAACTCCATCGCGATCGGTGACAACCCGGCGCACGACGTATCGCCCGTGCAGAAGGCGGCGCTCACGGCGTTCGGGCTCGGCCTGCTCGCGGCCGTCGTCGCGCTCGTCAGCGGGCTCGGCGCAGCGTATCCGATCCCGATGCTGACGCTCGTCGGACTGCTGGTTCTCGGCGGGCCGCTCGTGTACTTCTGGGACGAGTACGCCCACCGGCCGCCGGGCATCAAAAACGACGGCATCATGTTCAGCTCGACGATGGCGCGCGGTCTCGTCGGGTGGACACTCGGCATCGTGCTGACGGGGCTCTACATCCTCCTGTACTGGTTTCCGGCCACGCTCGACGGGCTGATCCGCGTTGTCGATCCGCTCTCGTACACGCTCACGGGAAATCCCGCCACGCAGTGGTTCCTCTACGGCACGATCTACACCGTCGCCATACTCGTGATGGGGGTGCGGGCGATTTTGAAGTACCGCCACAGCCGCTACCAGATCATCCGCACGCTCTCAGTGATGTCGGCGCAGCTCTTCCTCGCGTACCTCATCCCGCAGCTCCTCGTCCTGTTCAACCAGCCGGAGTTCTACTTCTCGTACTTCTGGCCGCTCAAGTACGACTACCTCTGGCCCGGCACCATCGGCTACCTCACCGAGTCCGGCGGGCTGGGCTACTTCATGGTGTTCTGGGGCGCGGCGATGATCTTCCTCGCGACGCCCGTGCTGACCTACTTCTTCGGGAAGCGGTGGTACTGCTCGTGGGTCTGCGGCTGCGGCGGCCTCGCCGAGACGGCCGGCGACCCGTACCGCCAGCTCTCCGACAAGAGCCTGAAGGCGTGGAAGGTCGAGCGGTGGATGATCCACTCCGTCCTCGTCTTCGTCGTGGTGACGACGGCGCTGCTGTGGATCAACTCGGCTACGGGAGGCGGCGTGTTCGGTGGGCTCTCGCAGACGTTCTCGAAGTGGTACGGGTTCGGGATCGGGCTCGTGTTCTCGGGCGTGGTCGGCGTCGGGTTTTATCCGCTGATGGGTGCGCGGGTGTGGTGCCGGTTCGGCTGCCCGATGGCGGCCGTGTTGGGGATGCAGCAGCGGTTCTTCTCCCGCTTCCGCATCACGACCAACGGCGGCCAGTGCATTTCGTGCGGCAACTGCTCGACGTACTGCGAGATGGGGATCGACGTGCGGTGGTACGCGCAACGTGGACAGAACATCATCCGGAGTAGCTGCGTCGGCTGCGGAATCTGCTCGGCGGTGTGCCCGCGCGGCGTGCTGAACCTGGAGAACGGGGCGCGCCCCGGCCGCTTCGGCGCGCCCACGCTCAACCTGATCGCCGACCTCGATATTCTCGAAGCGCCCAGCGAGCGCGGCCTGACCGCGTAGCGCGTGCAACGTCGGTGCCGTCTGAAGCGTAGAGACAGCATCTATCGACTCTCCGATCTATGCTTTGCTCGCTATGGGAACTGCCTTTTGGATCCGACGCTCTCTTGTCGTTTTCGCGGCCGTGTTTGCCGTCTTGTTCGTCGTCAGCCTGCTGAAGGGGCGCGGCGTGGAGGGCGGGCTCGCGTTCTCCGCGTTATGGGCGCTCATCACCACGGCCGTCTTCACGGTGGCGCGGGTCTACCAATCGCGACGGGGTCAGGCCTGCGCGCTGTGTGATGACATCCCTGCCGAGCAGGACGAGCGCGCCGCGCAGGGTGCGTGAGAACGGAGCGAGGTGGTATGTTGGGGCGTCCTCTCACCCATCCCATCGCCCCTCATGAACGAGATCACGCCCCGACTCTCCGCCGCTCGTGCCGTCACCCTGTGGGTGATCTATGCCGTCGTGTTCGCCATTGCCGGCGGCGTCGGCGCGGGCCTGCCCGCCTTCCTCTTCCAACTCGTCACCGGCGATCCATTCGACGACATGCTCTACGCCATCATGTTCGCCGTGACGGGCTACATCGCCTACCGGCTCGCGCGCCACGTCACGGGCTGGTAGGGTGGATCACCCAGTGCGGCGGCGGCGTGAAAAGAAGACCGCTTCCCGACCCCGGACTACCATGCGTACCTCCGCGCTCTTCGCTTCGCTCGCCGCCGTGCTCCTCTTCGCCGCTTTCTCTCCGGACGATCCGCAGCCCAGCCCCGACCTCTCGCCCGAAGAGGTCGTCCGGCTTCAGGTCGAGGCGCTCCAGCGCAACGACGAGCCTCGCCCCGACGCTGGCATCGAGACGACGTATCGCTTCGCCTCGCCGGGGAACAGGGCATTCACCGGACCGCTCGACCGGTTCACGGCGATGGTGAAAGGGCCGGCCTACCGCGACCTCCTCGGTTTCGAACGGGCGGAGTACGGTGAGATGCGCGTCGAGGGCGACCTCGCCGCGCAGCGCGTGACGCTCGTGCAGACAGACGGCCGGCGCGTGACGTACGTGTTCGGCCTCTCGAAGCAGACAGAGGGTGGATGTGAGGGCTGCTGGATGACGGACACCGTCGTGCCCGAGACGGGGCCGTCGGATCGGGAGAACGGGCTCCGCAGGATCTGAGAGGATCCGGGGTTACGGCGGGTCGTGCGGCGTGTCTAAGGGGTACTACCCACCAACGCCCGGCCCCATGCTATCCCACGTCTGGAGTTCCGCCGTCCTCGGCATCGATGCCCTCCCCATCGAGATCGAGACGCACATCGAGCCGAACATCCCGAAGTGGACGGTCGTCGGGCTCCCGGACGGGGCGGTGCGCGAGAGCCGCGACCGCGTCTGGGCCGCGCTCAAGAACTCGGGCCTGCCGACGCCGCGTGGAGCAGTGACGGTGAATTTGGCCCCGGCCGACGTGCGGAAGGAGGGCGCGGCGTTCGACCTCCCCATCGCGCTCGGCCTGCTCGCAGCCTCGGGCGGCCCTTTCACGCAAGAGGAGCTCGACGGCCTGTTCATCCTCGGCGAGCTCTCGCTCGACGGCTCGCTCCGGCCCGTGCGCGGCGTGCTGCCGATGGCGATCCGCGCCCGGCGAGAGGGGATGCGCGGCGTGATCGTCCCCACCGACAACGCAGCCGAGGCCGCCGTCGTGGAAGGGCTGGCGGTCTACCCGGTGGCGACCCTCTCCGACGCCGTCGCCCTCCTCGTCCACGGTCTGGGCACGCCGTACCGCCGCGACCTCGACCGGCTCTTCGACGAGGCCCGGCAGTACCCCGTCGACTTCTCCGACGTGCGGGGGCAGGAGCACGTCAAGCGCTCGCTCGAAGTCGCGGCGGCGGGTGGGCACAACGCGCTCCTCGTCGGCCCGCCCGGCGCGGGCAAGACGATGCTCGCCCGGCGGATGCCGACGATCCTCCCGCCGCTCAGTGCCGACGAAGCGCTCGAAACGACCTCGATCCACAGCGTCGGCGGCAAGTTGAACGGGGCGGCCCGGCACGGGCTCGTCGCCACGCGGCCCTTCCGGTCGCCGCACCACACGATCTCCGACGCCGGGCTCTGCGGCGGCGGTTCGAACCCGCTCCCCGGCGAGATCTCGCTCGCCCACAACGGCGTGCTCTTCCTCGACGAGCTGCCCGAGTTCCGGCGGCAGGTGCTCGAAGTCCTTCGCCAACCGCTCGAAGAGGGCTGCATCACGATCGCCCGCGCCCGCGTCAGCGTCGAGTTCCCTGCTCGGTTCATGCTCGTCGCGTCAATGAACCCGTGCCCGTGCGGGCATCTCAACGACCCGACGCGGGCGTGCGTCTGCGCCCCGCCGCAGGTCCAGCGCTACCTCGCCAAAATCAGCGGCCCGCTCATGGACCGGATCGACCTCCACGTCGAAGTGACCCCGGTGCCGTTCGACGAACTGAACCGGCGCGCGCCGGGCGAGTCCTCCGCTGCGGTGCGGGAGCGGGTGATGGGCGCGCGCGCCGTGCAGGCCGCGCGGTTCCTCGCGGAGGCGGGCGTCTACTGCAACGCGCAGATGGGGCCGCGACTCGTCCGCCGCCACTGCGCGCTCGATGCAGCGGGGCAGAACCTGATGAAGATGGCGCTCTCCCGCCTCGGCCTCTCAGCCCGCGCCTACGACCGCATCCTCAAAGTCTCCCGCACGATTGCCGACCTTGCCGGGGTGGAGCGGATCGCGAGCGAGCACCTCGCCGAGGCCGTGCAGTATCGCTCGCTCGACCGCGGCTGGTGGGGGAAGTGAGTCCGGCCCGCCGCCTACCGCTGCCGCAGGATCTCCCAGACGAGGTGCCGCAGCTCGGGTGCGATCAGCCGCTCCACCGCGAGGCGCACGGCGTTCCGCGAGCCGGGGCAGCAGAACAGCAGCGTCTCGTGTCCCTCCGCTCCGTAAACGCCCGCCGTCGCCCGCGAGAGCATCGCGCCCGGACCGATCTCCTCGAACGACAGCATCCGAAACAGCTCGCCGAAGCCGGGCAGCGATTTGGTGATCAGCGCCTCGGCGACCTCGACCGTCGTGTCCCGCCGCGCGATGCCCGTGCCACCCGTCGTGACGACGACCTCGACTTCATCGGCCCACGCTTCGAGCTGTGCGCGGATCGCCGCCGCGTCGTCCCGGACGATGGCGTAAAGAGCCACTTCGTGGCCGGCCTCGGTCAGCCGCTCGCGGAGGAGCGCGCCGCTCGTGTCCGTCGCCGGAGTGCGGGTGTCGGAGACGGTGAGGACGGCGCAGGTGACGGGTGTGTCCTTCGCCTTCCGCTGGTGCTCGGGGTAGCCCATCAGGAGGTCGGCGCGTGGCGCTCGGCGGTATGCACACATGTGGCGTCGTGCGCTTCAGCGTCGGCGCGGGCTTCGGCCTGCACTGCCTCGCCGAACCAGCGCGGTGGGTCGTATCCGTGCCCGCCCCACGGATTGCACCGCAGGATGCGCCACACGGCGAGGACCGTCCCGCGCGCCGCCCCATACTTCTGCAGAGCGAGAATGGCGTACGTCGAGCACGTCGGTGTGTACCGGCAACTCGACGGGAGGTGGGGCGAGACCGCGAGCTGGTAGAATCGCACGAGCCCGACGAGCATGAGCTTCGGCAGCGAGACGATCCGGCGGAGGGCAGTATGGAGGGCGGCAGGCATCGAAGCTGCAACGCACTACGCGGCGATCCGGTCCGGTGCCTCGGCCAGCGGGCTCGTCGGCTCCGTGGCGGAGGCGCGAATCGTCGGGTGCATGAGGTGGAGCAGGGCCGGCAGCAGAAACAGGTCGGCGAGGAGGGCGAGCACCACCGTGGTCGAGACGAGGAGGCCCATGTACGTCGTGCTCTGGAACACGCTCGTCGTCAGCACAATGAAACCGCCGAAGAGGATGAGCGAGGTCAGCATCACGGCCTTGCCGGTGCCGAGGAGCGTGGCGGTGAGCGCCGGGCGGAACGGGACGTCCGCCTGCATCTCCTGCCGCAGCCGCGCCAGCATGTGGATCGTGTCGTCGATGGCGATGCCGAAGGCAATCGAGAAGATCACCGCCGTGGCGGGCTTGATCTCGATGCCGACGACGCCCATCAGCCCGGCGATCAGCAGGAGCGGGACCACGTTCGGGATGAGCGAGATGACGACGAGCTTGGCGTCGCGGAACAGGAAGCCCATGAGGATCGAGATGAACACGAACGCGAGGCCGATGGAGAGCAGCAGGCTCTGGACGAGGTAGTCCGAGAGCCCGGCCGCGAGGACGATGGTCCCGGTCTGTGTGGCCTCGACGTTCGGCGGGAGCGTCTCGGCGAGGAACGCATCGAACCGCTCGCGGAACGCCTTGATCTCGGCCGAGCCGACGTCGTTCATCATCGCGCTGACGCGGACCTCGCCGTAGTCGAAGTCCACGAACCGCCGGAGGGAGGCTTCGTCCGTGAGTTCGAGCAGGAAGAAGTACTGGGCGGCGAGGTCGGCGCTCGCGGGCAGCCGGTACGCCTCGGCGGAGTCGCCGCGCATCGCGCGGTTGAGCTGCTTGAGGAGGTCCGCTGGCGAGACGACGCGCTTCACGGCGGGCTGGCTGAGGAGGTAGCTCTCGACCTCGGCGACCGTTTGCAGCAGTGCCGGGTCTTTGAAGGCGTCCGGCTCACTAGCAGTGAGGACCGTCTCGAATCGGAAGGGGGAAACGATGTGGTCCTCGAAGAACCGGATGTCCTGATAGACCTGCGTGCGCGGCCCGAGGTCGTCGTTGATGTACGAGTTGACGCGGAGCTGCATCGCGCCGAGCGCGCCGGCCGCGCAGAGCACGAGCGTGGCGACGATGATCCCCTTCGCGTGGCGCTCGGTGAAGCCGTCGATCCACCGGAGGCTCCGGGTGAAGCCGCCGAGGCTGAGGCGCTGGATCTGCTTCTCCGTCGGCGGCTTCGTCCACAGCAGGACGGTCGCGACGAGCGCGAGCGAGATCACGAACGTGAGCATCACGCCGAGGGCCGTGAACGCGCCGAACCGCTTCATCGGGACGACCTGGCTCGTGGCGAGCGTGCCGAAGCCGATGGCCGTCGTGACGCTCGTCAGCAGCGTCGCCGCGCCGAGGCGGACGATCATCTGCCGGATCGCCGCGCGCTTGTCGAGCGTGAGGAGGCCGTCGTAGTACTTCGCCAGCAAGTGGAGCGAGTCCGCCACGGCGACGACGAGGATGATGGCGGCGAGCGTGCTTGTGAGCACGTCGATGGGGTTGCCGAGCAGCATCATCGCCGCGATGGTCCACAGCAGCCCGAGCCACACGACGACGAGCGGGATCACCACGCCGCGCACATTCCGGAACATCCAGATCAGCACGAGCACGATCACGAGCGAGGCGAGCCCGACCGACCGGACGACCTCGAACTGGAGCATCGTCACGTAGGCGTTGCGGAGGTACGGGTAGCCCGACCAGCGGAACGTGTAGCGCCCGGCGAACGGAGCGAGGGCGGCCTGCGCCTCGTCGATGATGGCCCCGCGCGTGGCGTAGTGGTTCAGCTCCGGCCGGATGCGGATGAAGAGCGCCGTCGCCGTCCCCTCGCGGTTCACGACGTAGCCCGTCGCGAGCGAGTCGCCCTGCACGCTCGCCTCGATGGCGCGCAGCGAGTCCGGATTGTCGATGATGTCGCCGACGAGTGGGGCGACCTCGATGCCGTTCGCCGTCCCGCGCAGGTTCTCCGCCGACGTCACCGACACCACGTCCTCGACGCCCTCGATGGCTTCGAGCGCTTCCGTCATCGCCCGAATGTCGCGGAGCGTTGCGTACGCGAACACGTCGGCCGTCTCGAAGCCGACGACGATGAAGGCGTCGTCGGGCTCGTACGCCTCGGTGAACGCCTTGTACTGCTGGATCGTCGGGTCCTCGGCCGGGAGGAAGTTCTCGAGGTTGTAGTCGAAGCGGACGCCGCCGACGAGGAGATAAACCCCGGCCAGGACCGAGATCGCGACGAGCGCGGCCATGACGACGCGCGGGTGACGGAGAATGAAGTCGGCGACGCGCTGCATGCAGGGGGCGGATGGATTCGGCCGGGTTAACGCCACGCCGCCGCTCCGGGTCTTGAAAGGATGGGGAATAGCATGCGGCTTCGGCCGGTTAGCGCCGAGTCACTCAGTCGCCAGCAACGAAGAACGCGATCCGCCAGCGCCCGCCCTCGTGCACGAACCCGAGTCGGTACCCGATGGGGCTGCGGAGGTAGCGCGCGACGACATAGCCCGTCCGCCCATCGGAGAGGGTGACGGCTCGCCAGCCCTCGGGCACGTCGGCGTCATACGGTGCCGGGACGAGAGCGAAGGAGAGCGCCGCCAGCACGTCCGCCGTGGTGTCCGGCGCAGCGCGCACGCGGACGTTCTCCCCGACGACAGCGAGGTGCTCGAAGGCGTCGAGCGAGTCCGGCCACGCGCCGAACACGTAGGGCACGATCACCATGGCCAACTCGCCGCTCCCGCCGGCCGAGTACGTGCTGCCGAGCGCGACCGTCCGCGTCAGTACCGACCATACGTCCGCGCCCTCGGGCCGAGGCTCAGTGAGCCAGAGCCTACGAAACCCCTCGACGCCTTCGTCACCTCCGAAGCTGAGCTTAGCGTGCGGGTCGAGCACGCTAAACACAAACGACGTGTCGCGCGCCTGTGCCGCTTCGAGCAGGCGCGCGCGGAAGAGGATGAACGACGGATCGGCGGCGGCCTCATCCACAGGAAGCAGCGCCCCGACTTGAGCAAAGGCAGGAATGGCGGAGAGCAGGAGGGAAGAGAGCAGCAGTGCGCGCATGGACTCAGAAACCGTACGTCAACGTCAGTCGCGGGTTGATCAGATCGAGGCAATTCCTGCGTAGCAGAGGTTCAGATGCACCAGCTTCAGCAACGACACGCTCCAGAGACCTTGCCACGAACGGGCGTAGACCCGGTCGCAGAACCGATCCCACAAC
>JBBSMX010000075.1:0-20596 GCA_038232935.1 Rhodothermales bacterium
GGATAGTGACCGAGTTCGGCGCGCAGATGACGGACCGTCCCGTCAGCCTCGCCGACGAGCACATCGGTCGCCATCGCTACGAACAGGCCGTGGTCGAGCACGCCGGGGATGGCGTGAATCGCCGCGCCGAGGTCGGCGGGATGCTCGATGGGATCGAACGTTGTGTCGAGAATCCAGAAGCCCTGGTCCGTCACGACGGGGCCGTCTTTGTTCTGCCCCATCCGGAGCGCCGGCTCGCCGCCCAGCGTGCGCAGCGACCGCGTCACCGTCGCGACGGCGAAGGGCAGCACCTCGACCGGCACCGGCATCGTTGTCCCGAGGCGCTCCACCTCCTTCGACGGATCGACGAGAACCACGAAGCGCGCCGCCGCCGCCGCGACGACCTTCTCGCGGGTGTGCGCCCCGCCGCGCCCTTTGATGAGATGAATCGCGCCGTCGTCGCCCATCGCCACCTCGTCCGCCCCATCGAGCGCGAGGTCGAGCGCATCGACGTCATCGAGCGTGACGAGAGGAATCCCGTGTTCGCGGGCGAGCCGCTCCGCGGCGAATGACGTCGGCACGCCGACCACGTGCAGGCCTTCGTCAGCGATGCGGTGGCCAATCTCGCGGAGGGCGTGGGCCGTCGTCGAGCCCGTGCCGAACCCGAGCCGCATGCCGTCCTCGACGAGAGCGGCAGCGGCGCGCCCAACGATCTGCTTGGCCTGGTCTTGCTTGCTGAGAGTCGTCACGCAGCCTCCGGTCGTGGGTGAGCCCGAAAGCTAGCACTGCCGGACCACATCGTCATCCAGCGCTGTCACTCGTAGCGGAGCGCGTCGATCGGGTTGAGCCTGGCGGCTTTGTACGCCGGGTAGACTCCGAAGACGAGCGCGATCACCGTCACGCCGACGACGCCCCCGACGGCCCACGCCCACGGGAACGTCGGCCGCAGATCGAAGGTGAGCGCGAGCACGTTCCCGCCGACGACGCCGAGGAGGATGCCGAGCAGCCCGCCGATCTGGCACAGGAAGACCGCTTCGAGCAGGAACTGCCGGAGCACGTCGCGGCGCGTCGCTCCGAGCGCCTTGCGGATGCCGATCTCCTTCGTCCGCTCGGTCACGCTCACGAGCATGATGTTCATGATCCCGATGCCGGCGGCGAGCAGCGCGATCAGCCCGATCCCTGCACCGCCGAGCGTGAGGTAGCGCGTGAACGACTCCATGGGCCCCTTGAGCGCGTCGTTCGTGACCACGTCGAAGTTGTTCTCGTCCTGCGGCCGGACCTTGCGAATGACCCGCAGGTGGCCGGTGATCTCGTCGATCGTGGCCTGGAGCATTTGCGGGTTGGGCGCTCGGATGTCGTACGAGATGTTGCGGTTGGGCTCCCCGTAGACGTTGAACAACCGCGTGATAGGCACCATCGCGTAGTTGTCCGGCGTGTCGCCGAGGAAGGCTCCCTTCTCTTTGAACGTCCCGACGACGCGGTAGCGCCGCCCCGCGATCCGCACCGTCTTGCCGACGGGCTGCTCGACATCGAACAGCCGCTTGACGATCGGCGCGCCGAGCACGACGACGGCCCGCGCGTAGCGCACGTCGTCCTCGGTGAGGAAGCGGCCCTCGTCGATCTCGAACCCGTTGTTGATGGCCCAGTCCTGGTTGACGCCGCGTATCCCCACGGTCGGGTCCGTCTCGGTGCCGCCGTAGACCACGCGCGTCTGATCGAACCAGCCGTCGGGCGCGAGGGAGAGCGGGAGTTGGGCACGGCGGCGGAGCTGCTCCAGGTTTTCGTACGTGAGGTTGGGGCGGTTGCGGAGGCTGCGGTCGCGCGGGCCGATGGAGAAGCCGCCCTGCGTCTTCGACACGTAGAACGTATTCGCCCCCATCCCCCGGAACGTGTCGTTGAAGTACACCTCGATCACCTGCACCGCCGTCACGGCCGCGATCACCGAGAACACGCCGATCACGATGCCGAGCAGCGTCAGCATGCTCCGGAGCTTGTTGCTGCGCAGCGACTCCCACGCCATGCGGAGGTATTCGAGGAGGAGCATGAGGGGAAGGTTATGGGTTTGGGGTTTGGGTTATGGGCCGGGAACAGAACTCAGAACTCACAACCCCGAACCTCACTCGTACCGCAGCGCGTCGATGGGGCGGCTGCGGGCGGCGGCCCACGCCGGGATGAACCCGAAGAGGACGCCGATGCCGACGCAGATCCCGAAGGCGAGCACGACGGTCCCCGGCGAGAGCACAGCCGTGAACACGAGGTTGATGAGGTACGTGATGCCCACCGAGATCAGCACACCGATCATCCCGCCGATCATGCAGACGATGATGGCTTCGAGCAGGAACTGGGTCAGGATCGCCCGGCGCGACGCCCCAACAGCTTTGCGGATGCCGATCTCGCGCGTCCGCTCGCGCACGCTCACGAACATGATGTTCATCACCCCGATCCCGCCGACGAGGAGGGCGAGCCCGGTCAGGAACAGACCGACGCCGTAGATCGCGGACTTCACGCCGGAGATCTGTGTACCAAAAGCATCGTTCCGGCTGATGGCGAAGTTGTCCTCCTCCATCGGATCGAGCTGGCGCGCCGCCCGCACGATCCCCGTCAGCTCGTCCTGCGCGGCCTCCATGTGCTCGGCCTCGTCCACCTTCACCTCGATGGAGATGTGCCGCCACTCGCTGAGGCCGAACGCCTTCTCGAACGACGAGAACGGCATGAGCACCTGGTTGTCGAACGAGATCAGCCCGAGGAACTTGCCCTGCTCCTCGAGCACGCCGATCACCTCGAAGCGCGTCCCGCCGACGCGGATGCGCTTGCCGATGGGTGTCTCGTTGAAAAACAGCGCGTCGGCCACCTCCTTCCCGATGATGCAGACGTTCCGCGCCGCCCGCTGCTCGGTCTCGCCGAAGAAGCGCCCCTCGCTGAGATCGAGGTTGTTGATCGCGGCGATGTCGGGCGTCGAGGCGCGGACGAAGACCGTCGAGAGCTGGTGCTCCCCATACTGCACGCCGCGCATGGTCCCGGTGACGGGGGCCACGGCGACAGCGTAGCGTGAGCGGGCGCGGATCACGTCGGCGACCTCCTCAGAGATCTGCGGGCGGTTGACGTATTTCCACCAGTCGTTGTCGAACGTCTGCGGCTGTTTGCTGACCGAGAGCACGTTCGTGCCGAGCATCGCCATCGAGCGGTCGAGCCCGCGCTCGATCCCGTTGATGGTCGTGAACATCGCCGTGACCGAGACAATGCCGATGATGATGCCGAGCGTGGTGAGAACGGCGCGGAGCCGATTGGCCCAGATCGCGCGGACGGCGATGCGGAGGCCTTCGACGAATTCGAGCAGGGCAGCGCGCAACGGTCGGGGGTCCGGAGGTGATAGGCGGCGAGTGCGAGCGCTTACGACCGAGCCGAGCGGGAGTTGCGCGGGTGCATCCGGTGCTGCCGTCCCGTGACCCTCAAGGATGAACCACGTTGATCGCCTCGTTGTCGTGCCGACGGTACACGAGGAAATCGCTGTCCACCGTGAGCACTTCGCAATTCGAGTACTGCTCGCTCATCCGCACGATACAGGCATCGGCAAAATCCATCGGCCGGTCGGCGTATTTCGCCATCAGCTCGGCTACGTTCGACTCATCACCGCGCAAGCTGTAGGCGATCTCCAGCACTCCGGCAGTCAGTAGCCCGAGTACCCGCGCCACCCCATTATGCTGGCGCTGAGCCAGATGACACGACTCGGTGAGGACCGCTTCGCAGGTGAGGAACGACGGGGTGCGCTCGAACTGCTCAGCCGCCCAACCGTGGTGCTGATCGTCGGGGTCGAGATACGCCACGATCAACCCGGTATCGGCAATCATGGGCGCGCTCATGAGAGCGAACTCTTACCGAGGTCTTTCAGGTATTCCTTATTGCTCGACAGGTCGCGCAAGCCACTGCCCGGTCCGATCAGATGCTTGGCCTTGTCGTGGGCACTGAGCGGTTTGGGTGGCGGAGCGGCCGGATCGGAGCTACGCAACTCGTCCAACTCGGCGTACACCTTCCGGCGCTCGCCGTCGGGTAGCCCGGCGATAGCGGCTATGATTTCTTGAACACGCATGGCAGTTGACGTCTGCGAGGGAAAGTAAATGCCTCCGTTTCTAACCCGATTCCACCACCGCGGGAGAGGCCGGGTAACAGGCTTCGCCTCAGCCGCGCAGATTTATCGGCCAATCAGCGTGGCACAAAGCGCTGCCGAACTAGGAAAATCCATGTTGACTCCCGGAGCTTTCGCCTCGATCATGCAAGTCAGCAAGTCCATTTCTGTAGTACCAGTGCTCTTCCGAAGCTCAATCAATGCACTCGCGGCACGTTCGTAATTTCTCTCAGTCGTAGTGAGATTGTAAAATTGTAAAGACGCATGGCCTCATCCATTCTGCCTTTGATTCGATCACAAGAGTGGTTTCCCCTGTAGACGGCTACCATCTTCTCCACTGCCGAACTCCTAAATTCGTACGGCTCGGCTTCCGGTTCCGGCGCGGCAGAGGCTAGGGGTTCGGGGTCATCGCTCGACTCGTCTGCGCTGGCGATCTCTTCCGCTAGCGCGTTGTGGTTACGAAGTCGAGCCACAGCGGCAGCATCCTGCCCGAAGTTGTTTTCGATACTCGGGTCCGCTCCGCCTTCGAGCAAGGCAGGGGCGACTCCGGCATTCCCTTGAAGCGCGGCGTTCATCAGGGCAGTGTACCCGTCTGAAGCGCGTTTTAGGTCGGGGTCAGCTTCTCTCTCAAGTAGCGCACGGATGATTTCGACATTCCCGCCTGCCGCCGCTTGAATCATGCAGTTAGTGTTGCCGTCAGAGTAGTAAACATTGGGATCAACCCCAGCGTCCAACCCTGCCCGCACTGCGCTCACGTTGCCTGCCATGCATGATTCAACGAAGTCGTCAGCGGAAGGTGCCACGGCAGTCGGTTCTTGATATCGAGCTTGGTCGTCCGGCTCGCACCCGCATACGGCGAGGAGCAACACGGCCACAGCAAGAGGAGTAACGGATGCTCTCATGTAGTGGGGCAGGATGTATAGCATCTGATTAAACGTAACGCTCGGCATCGCCCGCGGGAGCACAAGCAGACTCGTTCCGTATACGACGACAGAAGGTATAACACGCTAAACGACGACTCAATAATCAGGTCGTTGCCCCCCACTACAGTTCCTTCTCGAACCGGATGCGGTAGTCCTGGTAGGTGCCGTTGTAGCCGGCGGCGGTGACCTCGAACCCCTCGCACAGCCCGAGCACGGTCATGCCGGGGTGCATGTTGGGGAAGGTGTCGTAGGCGAAGCGCTCGTAACCCAGCCGCCGCACCTCCTCCTCCATCGCGTAGAGCATCGACCGCGCGATCCCGCGCCCGCGCCACGGCTCCAGCACGCCGCCCTTCGCGCTGTAGTACATCGTCTTCGTTAGCCCGTAGCCCACCTTGAAGCCGACGGGCTCGCCGTCGAGGTAGGCCAGAAACATCAGCAGGTCCCGCCGGTCGAGCTGGTTGATGACGCGGGCCTCGCCGAAGACGGTCTGATTCAGCCGCTGGATGGTCGGGAGCGCACCCATCCCCACACGGGCGACGTGGACGGTGCCGGGTTCGGTGATCGTTTGCAAGGCTGTTTTAAGGATAGAAGCGGCGGGCCGAGGGGCGACGCGAGCGTCGCCCTTACCTCAGAATACGGCGTCCGGTGTCAGAACGGAAGCCCATCGCTCGTGTCGCGTGCAGCCGGGGGCAGGCGGGGCTGCTGCGCCGCTTCGAGCTGGGCCGGCTCGTGCTCTTCGTCTTCGGCGAGCGTCCACGGCTCCAGTAGCGCGGCGGGCACGTCCGCGAGGAAGCGGCTGGGGTTGGTGAAGAAGTCGCCGGCGCGGCGGCGGTACTGCACGGTCGGGTAGCTCACGAACAGGTTCGTCTCGGCGCGCGTGAGGGCGACGTAGAGGAGGCGCAGTTCCTCGTCCAACTCCGCGTCGTCTTTGACGGCGTACTGGCTCGGGAGGACGCCGTCGAGCGCCTGAATCAGAAAGACGGTATCGAACTCCAGCCCCTTCGCGCTGTGGATCGTCGAGAGGATGAGTGGCGGCTCGTCTTTGTGCGTGCCCTCCACGTCCGTCACCGTGAGGTCGATGGGGTCGAGCGCGAGCGATTCGAGGAGGGCGACGCGGCTGCGGTGGCCCTCGACGATCCCGGCGAAGCTCTCCAGATCCTGCGCCCGCTTCGGGTGGTCCTCGAAATAGACCCGCTCCAGCACGGGCTGGTAGTAGTCGAGCAGGAGTTCGACCTGTGCCGGGAGCGGGAGGTCGTCCGCACGCATCCGCTGCAGGGTGAGACCGAGCAGGCGCACCCGCTCGGCGTAGCGCGGCGAGACGGCAGGTGCGTCGAGCGCGTACGGCTCCTCGGCCGAGAGTATCCAGTCCACGAGCTCGCGCGCCGTCTTCGGCCCGATCCCCTCGATCAGCTTGAGCACGCGGTTCCACGCGACGACATCGAGCGGATTCTCCGCCACGCGGAGGTGCGCGACCACGTCTTTGATGTGCGCCGCCTCCGTCAGCTTCAGCCCGCCGAACTTCACGAACGGGATCCGCCGCCGGTCGAGTTCGACTTCGAGGTCGTACGAGTTGTAGCCGCTGCGGAAGAGGACAGCCATCCGGTTGAGCGCCGTGCCCTCCTCGCGCAGTTGCAGCAGCATCTGGCAGACGAACCGGCTCTGCCAGCGGTCGTCGGGCGCGGCGACGAGCGCGGGCTTCTCGCCGCCGGGCTTCTCGGTGTAGAGCTCCTTTTCGTACTTCTGCTTCGCCTGCCGGAGGACGTGGTTGGCGAGGTCGAGGATGGGCTGCGTCGAGCGGTAGTTCTGCTCCAGCTTGTAGAGCCGCGTGCCGGGGAAGACCTGCGGGAAAGCGAGGATATTGCCCACGTCCGCCCCGCGGAAGCGGTAGATGCTCTGCGCGTCGTCGCCGACGGCGGTGACGTTGCCGTGCTCGCTCGCGAACTGCTCGACGAGCCGCGCCTGCAGCCGATTCGTGTCCTGATACTCGTCCACGAGCACGTACCGGCACGCACCCGCGACGCTCTTCTGCACCGTCTCGTCCTTGTCCAAAAGTCGGACGGAGAGCGCGAGGAGGTCGTCGTAGTCCACAAGCCCGTGCCGCCGCTTGTACTCGGCGAAGTCGCGGCCGAGGTCTTCGATCTCGTCGAGGTGGATGAGGAACTGTGGGTACGTCTGTTCGAGCACGTCGGCCAGATCCATCCCCCGGTTGGCCACGGCGGAGTAGATGCTTTGGAGCGTCCGCTTTTTCGGGAACCGTTTCTTCGAGAGGTGCAGCCCCCGCTCGCTCCGCAGCACGTCGATCACGTCGGCGGCGTCGATGGCGTCGAGGATCGTGAAGTTCGTCGGGTAGCCGAGGGCTTTGGCGTGGCGGCGGAGGATCTGGAGGCAGAAGGCGTGGAACGTCCCGCCGCGCACGCGCTCGCAGCGGCCGTCGAGCAGGAGCGCGGCGCGGCCGAGCATCTCGCGGGCGGCGCGACGCGTGAACGTCAGCAGCAGGACGCCCTCCGGCGGCGTCCCCGTCTCGATGAGGTAGGCCACGCGGTAGACGAGTGTCCGCGTCTTCCCCGTCCCGGCCCCGGCCACGATCAGCACCGGCCCGTCGCCCGCCGTCGCCGCCGCGTGCTGCTGCTCGTTCAGCTCGCCCGCGTAGTCGATGGTCAGGTTCGACGGGGCGGAGAGCTCGGGCTCTTTTTTGAGGACGAAGCGGCGGGCCACGTTTGGGGATGGGAGTGGGGGTGGGTGAGAGAATGAGCGACGAAACTACGGCACGTGGCTCGCCCTGATCTGACCGTCTCAACGAGGAATCGGCAACGGGAAAATCGGAGGGCGGGAGGGTGGCGCTGCCCTCGCACAAAGCCCCTCCGTGCCCCCACCCTCCCACCCTCTCTCTCCCCCGTCTTCGCTTGCGGAGTGAAAGGGGCGCGGGTATATTGGCAGCGCACCCAGAGAGCGTCGGCGTAGGCCGTCACGGAGCGTCCCTCCGCCCGCCACGCTGCTCGGCCTCGGTGCCCACGGACAGCTCACCACGCACAGCAGGCGCGGACATGGGGAAGGTCATCGCGGTAGCGAACCAGAAAGGCGGGGTCGGGAAAACCACGACCGCCGTGAACCTCGCCTCGTCGCTCGCGGCCACCGAGCACCCCACGCTCCTGCTCGACATCGACCCGCAGGCCAACGGCACGTCGGCCGTCGGCGTGGACCAGCGCAGCGTCGAGCTCTCCACCTACGAGGTGCTCACCGGCGACACGTCCCTCGAAGAGGCCGTCTGCTCGACCGAGATGCCGTTCCTCGACGTGGTCCCGAGCCACATCAACCTCGTCGGCGCGGAGATCGAGATGATCGACGTGATGGAGCGGGAGCGCGTGCTGAAGCGGGCCATCACCAACGCCCGCCGGAAGTACGACTTCGTTGTGATCGACTGCCCCCCGTCGCTCGGCCTCCTCACGCTCAACGCGCTCACCGCCGCCGACTCCGTCATGATCCCCGTGCAGTGCGAGTACTTCGCGCTCGAAGGGCTCGGCCAGCTGCTCAACACGGTCAAGATCGTCCGGCAGCACCTCAACCCGGGCCTCGAAATCGAGGGTGTGCTGTTGACGATGTACGACTCCCGACTGCGGCTCTCGAAGCAGGTCGCCGCCGAGGTGCGGCGCTACTTCGGCGACAAGGTGTTCAAGACGGTGATCCAGCGGAACGTGCGGCTCAGCGAGGCCCCTAGCTTCGGCAAGCCGGTGTTGCTCTACGAGGCCACGTCCATCGGCGCGCGCAACTACATCGGCCTCGCCAAAGAGGTGATCGCCGCGAACAAGGTCTATTTGCAGAAAGAGAAGGACGGCGACCGGCGCGGCGGCCCCGTCGCGGCGGGCCTCCGGGCGGGGAATGGCTCCTCCGCCCTCCGCTCCCCCTCCGCACCGCTGCCCGAACGCGTGCCCCCTTCCAGCGAGGACCTGGACTCCGTCCTCCACTCCGACACTCCCTCGCGGTAACGCGCGCGGTAACACCGGCGGCCCCGCCGCCTCTCTGCCCCACCAGCTCACATTCCAGATCCTCATGGCGACGAAGAAAGCAGCTCTCGGCAAGGGCCTCAGCGCGCTGCTCCCCTCCCCCTCCGAGCGGGGCGACGAGAAGCGCGAAGGCGGCGTCACCGGCCCCAAGCTCTACAACTTCGAGGACCGCGTTCGCCTCCTCGGCCGCGTCGCCGAGCTCGACGTGGACGCGATCCGGCCGAACCCGTACCAGCCGCGCGAGACCTTCAACGAGGAGGCCCTCGAACAGCTCGCCGCCTCCATCCGCCAGCTCGGTATCATCCAGCCGATCACGGTCCGCTCCCTCGGCGACAGCCGGTTCGAGATCATCTCGGGCGAGCGCCGCCTCCGCGCGGCCAAGCGCGCCGGGCTGAGCCGCGTCCCGGCCTATGTCCGCGAGGCCGATACCGAGGCCATGCTGGAGATGGCGATCGTCGAGAACATCCAGCGCGAGAACCTCAACCCCGTCGAGGTGGCGATGGGCTACTACCGGCTCATCGACGAGTGCGGGCTGACCCAGGAGGAGGTCGCCCAAAAAGTCAGCAAGAACCGCTCGACGGTGGCGAACACGCTCCGCCTCCTCCGCCTCCCGCCGCCCGTCCTCGCCTCGCTCCGCGACGGCACGCTGACGTCCGGCCACGCCCGCATGCTCGTTTCAATCGAGGACGACGACGCGCAGCTCCAGCTCTACCACCAGATCGTCGACAACGAGCTCTCGGTGCGGCAGGTGGAGCAGCTCATCCGCGAGTACCGGACCCGGCTCGAAGCCGAGGACACGCCGGCGCAGGGCGCCGTGGAAGGGGCCACCGAGGCCGTGACCACGCCCGACCGCGACGCCCTGCAGATCCGGCAGTTCACAGGGGCCCTCCGCGACCGGCTCAGCACGCAGGTCGCCATCCGCCACAAAGAGAGCGGCTCCGGCAAGATCGAGATCGCCTACTACTCGCAGGACGACCTCGAGCGGGTCCTCGACCTGCTGCTGGACAAGTAGGATGCGGCGCGCGGCGCTGCTGTTGGTGGTGGCCGGGGCGCTGTGCCGGCCGATTGCCGCGCAGCCGGATACGGAACCGGACACGGTTGCGTCCGTGCTCGTGGATACGACGGCCGTAGCGACACGCCTCCCGCCGCTGCCTCTGGCCCCGAAGACCGCCCTCCGGCGCAGCCTGATCGTCCCCGGCTGGGGGCAGGTGAGCAACCACGACTACCTCAAGGCGACCGTCGCCGTCGCCGCCGTCGGCGGGCTCGTCACGCTCGCCGTCGTCAACAACAACCGGACGGTGCGCTACCGCCACGCCGCTATCTACGCGGACTGCAACGGCGGCACGACACTGCCGGCCGGCGCGTGTGACGGCTTCGAGCAGTTCGAGGATGAGTGGATTGCATCGGGTATGTTGCCTGCCTCGGTAAACCGAGCGCTCCGCGACGCCAGCCGCCGCAACCGCGATTTCTCGATCCTGCTCTCCAGCCTCGCCTACGCCCTCCAGGCTCTCGATGCCTACGTCAGCGCCCAACTCGCCGACTTCGACGTGAGCGAAGACCTGTCGATCCACCTCGCCCCCACGCCGACGGGTGTGACGGCGGCGCTGCGGTGGAAGCTCTGACGAGCTACCGCACGAGCGTGACGCGGCGGCTGAGCCGGACCCCGTCGCCCTCGACGCGGACGAGGTAGAGCCCGCTCGGCAGCCCCGCCGCGTCGAACGCGAACCGGTGCGCGCCCGCCGAGAGGTCCCCGGCGTACAGCGTCGCTACCTGTCGCCCGAGCACGTCGTAGACCACGACCCGTGTTTCCGAGGCCGCGTCGAGCGTGAGTGCCACCGTCGCCAACCCCACCGATGGGTTCGGGTACACCTCCAGCGACGACACCTCTGGCTCCGCTCCCTCCTCTTCGCTCACCGTCCCCGGCGTTACCTCTAGCGTCAGTGGGATCTCCACTGCTTCGCCCGTCGCCGCTGTGAACGCTTGAAGCACCGCCGTGTAATCGCCCACCGCCCGCGCGCCCGGCCGAAACGTCAATTCTATCGTGCGGCTCTCGCCCGGTGGCAGCGTCCCGTCCCACGCCTCCACCACCAGCCACGATGGCGGCAGCGGGTGTGGGCGCACCGCCACCAAACCTGAATTATCGAAATCGCCCCACGGGAAGAAGAGCACGCCGTTGGGGTCCAACCGGCTCCGTACGGGCTCGCCGCCCATTCCCCCATCTTCTGTCCCCGCCAGTGGCAAATTCAGGGGGGTCACGAGCGGCTCGGCTGGCGCGGGAGCCGGGTCCTCACCGAAACCGCCTGCCGTGACGATACGGCGGACTCTAGGGAGGCCCGGGATATTTGTCCCCACCTCGAAGCGGATACCCACGGCATCCTCATTTGTGGAGTGGGCGTCGAGACCGAAACCGAGAGAGATATCTGGGTAGACTTCGAGCGTGACGGGGTACCCTGCAGCGACGAGCCCGAGGGTATCCACGGCCCAGATGGTCTCGCTTCGGATATCGGTGTAATAGAACCGGCCTCGGGCGGCGTCGTAGGCGAGCCCGACCGGGAGGGCGCGCCCGTCTGGGGGCACGTCAGGCGCCCCGATAGGAAGCTCGACCCGACGCCCCGTTGGGGTGCCGTCGAGTTCACCCTCCAGGAGCAGCGCGCGATAAACCGCACTCCCCCCCGACTCGATGTTAAGCCACCACAGCGTTTCAGTGTCAGGGTTGTACGTCAACCCTGTCGTGGCGGGGAACGGCTCGAGTTCGGCCACCATGGGGTGCTCGAACATCCGGACGTAGCCAAGCGCAGCGTCGAGTTCGTAGGTGAGGTCCGTGTGGGACTCTGCGGCG
Organism: Rhodothermales bacterium; assembly: GCA_038232935.1. GTDB lineage: Bacteria > Bacteroidota > Rhodothermia > Rhodothermales > JANQRZ01 > JBBSMX01. The sequence continues at coordinate 11,866 of JBBSMX010000075.1, forward strand.
AAGAGGCGTCCGTCGGGCGTCATGGTCAGCCCGTAGGGACTAGCGCAACAGCCGGGCAACCCCGAGCGGTCGATGGAGAGGAGCACCTCGCCGTAGGCCCCGCACGCGCTCCCGAGCGCACTGTCGCTCAAGCGAGCCAAGCCTTCGGCGCGTTGCAGCGGGCGGTCGAAGTTGAGGCAGAAGGCGAGCGCTTTGCTGCCGGTGTTCGTCAGTGTCACTGTTCGCGTCGCTGTCTCGCCCTGTGGTACAGCCGCGCTTAACGCACTCGGCTCCACGGCGAGTTGGGCGTAGGCCGCGCTACAGCCGAGCGCGCAGCCCAGCAGCGTGCCCAGTGCGAGTCGTCGTGCGATGGATGCGAGCATGTGGACGATAGGGTGAGACTTGGCAACGTGGCGACGCCTGTACAGCAGCGTGTGGGCCTTCGCTGGTTCAAGGTACGTTTCGCGCGGCAGCCTCACGGGGACAGCGGGAGCCAACGGGACGGAATGCGCGTAGGTCCGGCGCCCCTCTCTCCTCCTCACGTCTCCTCACTCGCTGTGGCCTGCATCCTCTACGCGCTCAACGGACAGGGGCGCGGCCATACGTCCCGCGCGCTCGGCGTCGCCCACACCCTCCGCCAGCGTGGGCACGAGGTCCTCTTCTGCTGCGGCGACGACGCGGCCGTGCGCCTCCGCCGGCAGGGCGAGTTCGTGCTCGACGTGCCGGCGCCCACGGAGACCGTCCGGGGCAACCGCGTCCAGTTGCTCGTGACGGCGTGGCAGAACGCGCCGCTCGCCGTCCGCACGCCCGAGATCGTCGAGGCCCTCGCCGAGCACATCGCGGAGTTGAACCCCGACCTCGTCGTGGCGGACTTCGAGCCGTTTGCCCCGCGTGCAGCCCGACGGCTCGGGATTCCGGTCGTCGCGCTCAACCACCAGCAGATCCTCACCGAGACGCAGTGCCACGTGCCGCTTCGCTACGCCGCGAGCGCCGCGCTCACCCGGCTCGGCATCGGCGTGATGGCCCCGCGCAGCCTGTTCGAGCGGATCATCGTCCCCTCGTTCTTCTTCCCGCCGCGCCGGGCGGGCAGCCAGGCCGCGCTCGTGCCCCCGATTCTTCGACCGGACATCCTCGCGGCCGAGCCGAGCCGGGGGCGGCACGTGCTGGTCTACGTCAACCACCCGGTCGGGGTCGGCCGACTGCTCGACGTGCTGCGGCGGGTGGACGCACCGTTCGTCGTCTACAACGTCCCCGCACCCGGGCAGCCCGAGACGTATCCGAACCTCACGTTCCGCTCGCCCTCACGGCACGGGTTCATCGACGATCTCGCGACGTGCCGGGCCGTCGTCTGCACGGCCGGCTTCACGCTCCTCTCCGAGGCGCTCCACCTCGGCAAGCCCGTGCTCGCCGTCCCGAACCGGGGGTTCTTCGAACAGGCCGTCAACGCGCTCTACTTGCGCGACGCCGGGTGGGGGCAGGCCGTGCTCGGCCGCCTCACCGCCTCGACCGTCGCGCACTTCCTCCGCGAGCCGCCGCAGGTCACCCCCGGCGGGCCGATTGGGAACGTGCTCGCTGCGGATCACATTGAAGCAGCCTGCCCACGCCGCACCTTCGCCCTCGCCTCGTACGCGCGCCTCCGGCGGCTCCGCCCGACAGGTTAACCGTGTTCACTATAATTTGCCGGGAGCTTCCTGCGCCGCACCGTAGCTTCGCATAGATCGTGCGGCCGGAAGACTTGTTAGCGACCTAGAGAGCCCCTATGACGTTGCCTGATTTCACGGGAGGACCCCGACAGCCGGAGGGGGGCGTGGACAAGCCCGCCGACCGAGCGGCCGAGCGGGCCGGGCGGTCGCTCTTCGACAAGACGCGGCGGTTTCTCGCCCCGGATAACGACTACGCCCAGGTCAAAGCCGCCGATCTCTACCCCTACTTCCGACCCATTGAGGTCGCCGAGGGGACGCGGGCCGTCATCCGGGGGCACGAAGTCATCATGGCCGGGTCGAACAACTACCTCGGCCTAACGAACCATCCGCGCGTCGTCGAAGCTGCGCAGAAGGCCATCGCCGACTACGGGACGGGGTGCACCGGCAGCCGCTTCCTCAACGGTACGCTCGACATCCACATCGAGCTCGAACACCGCCTCGCCGAGTTCATGGGGAAGGAGGGCTGCGTCCTCTTCTCGACGGGCTACATGACGAACCAGGGCGTCATCCAGAGCCTCGCCGGCAAGGGCGACCTCATCTTCTCGGACAAGGACAACCACGCCTGCATCGTCGCCGGCACGCAGACGAGCCTCGCCGAGACCGTCCGCTACCGCCACGACAACATGCGGCACCTCCGGCGCCTGCTGGAGAAGTACGACGAGGAGCGCCCCGACGCCGGCAAGCTCATCGTCACGGACGGCGTGTTCTCGATGAGCGGCACGCTCGCCAAGGTCCCCGAGCTGATCGAGCTCGCCGACGAGTTCGGCGCGGCCCTCATGCTCGACGACGCCCACGCGATCGGCGTCGTCGGGGACAACGGGCGCGGCTCGGCGTCGGCGTTCGGGCTGATGGACGAGGTAGACCTCATCACGGGCACGTTCTCGAAGAGCTTCGCGAGCCTCGGCGGCTTCGTCGTCGGCTCGGAGTCCGTCACCGAGTTCATCCGGCACGCGGCGAGCACCCACATCTTCAGCGCCTCGATGCCCCCGGCCAACGTCGCGACGGTCCTGGCCTGCCTCGACATCCTGATCGAGGAGCCGGAGCGGCTCGCCCGCCTCGACGAGATCTCGAACTACATGCGCGAGGGCTTCAAGAGCCTCGGCTTCAACGTGTGGGCGAGCCAGACCCCGATCATCCCCGTCGTCGTCGGCGACATGATGACGTGCTTCCAGTTCTGGCACGACCTCGTGGAGGAAGGCGTCTTCGTCAACGCCGTCGTCCCGCCCGGCGTCCCCAAGGGGCAGGCGCTCATGCGGACGAGCTACATGGCGACGCACACGGACGAGGAACTGGACTTCATCCTCGACGCCTTCAAGCGCGTCGGCCTCCGCTACGGCGTCATCGGCACGAACGGCCGCAACGGACACCACGACGATTGAGTGATTCGCCGATTGGGTGATTGAGTGATTTGTCTGCTCCCGAGCGGTCGCGTGTAGCTCAAACTGGAGCTCCGATGAGCGAGTACGAACGGCAGACCGAGGAACTGAGGCAGCGGACCAAGACGTTTTCGGTGCGCGTCGTTCGTCTGTTTCGTACCCTTCCAAAGACAGACGATGCGCGGGTGATGGGGAAGCGACTGCTGAGGTCAGCCACATCGGTGGCAGCCAACTACCGCGCTGTCTGCCGGGCACGCACGCGCGCCACATTTGTTGCCAAGCTCGACATCGTCGTGGAAGAGGCCGGCGAATCGGCCTTCTGGCTCGAACTGCCCATCGAGACAGAAACGATCGCCGCTGCTCGACTAAACGATCTGTTGCAGGAGGCTACCGAACTCACGAAGATATTCTCTGCTGCCCGCCGCTCAGCTCGTCGTTCACCCTGATCCGAATCGCTCCATCAGTGAATCCCCCAATCAGCGAATCCCCCAATCACCCAATCGCTATCAGGCCCGTCACGTCGGGCAAGGATAAAGCCCGGTTCATCGACTTCCCGTACCGGCACTACGCCGGGCACGCGTACTGGATCGCCCCGCTGCGGATGGACCAGGCGAAGGTGCTGGACCCGAAGAAGAACCCGTTCTTCGAGCACGGCGAGATCCAGCTATTCCTGGCAGAAGACGCGCGCGGCGAGATCGTAGGCCGGATCGCGGCCATCGTCAACGGGATGCACCTGCGGAAGTACGCCGACAACAACGCGTTCTTCGGCTTCTTCGAGACCATCGACGACTATGCCGTGGCCGAGGCGCTGCTGGACGCGGCGACGGGCTGGCTCCGCGAGCGCGGCTACACCGGCGTCCGCGGCCCCGTCAACCCGTCGATGAACGACACGGCCGGCCTGCTCGTCGAGGGGTTCGACCGCGAGCCGACGATCCTGATGCCGTACAACCCGCCGTACTACGTCGATTTCCTGGAACGCTACGGGTTCGAGCGGGCGATGACGATGTGGGCGTATTACGTCCACGAGGCCTACGTCAACAAGGACAAGCTGCGCCGGGGGGCCGAGATCGTGATGCGGCGGAACCCGGGCCTGAGCCTCCGCACGCTCGATCCGAACCGGTTCTGGGAGGACGCGGCCGAGGTGCTGCGGATCTACAACGAGGCGTGGTCGCAGAACTGGGGCCACGTCCCGATGACCGAGCACGAGTTCCAGCACCTCGCCAAAGACCTCAAGCAGGTCATCGAGCCCGAGCTCGTCTTCCTCCTCGAAATGGAGGGCGAGCCGGTGGCGTTCTCGATCTCGATCCCGAACCTCAACCAGGCGCTTCGTCACGTCCCGAGCGGGAGGCTCTTCCCGCTCGGCCTGCCCAAGCTGCTGGCCTACGCTAAGCTCGGCGCGGTCTACGAGATCCGGATGCCGCTGATGGGCGTACTTCCCGCCTACCACGGGCGCGGCTTCGACGCCATCCTCGTGGACGCGACCATCCGGGACGGCCTCGCGCGCGGCTACGACGCCTGCGAGATGAGCTGGGTGCTCGACGTCAACATGCCGCTCGTCAACTCGCTCGACAAGCTCGGCGCCGTCCGCGACAAGGAGTACGCGATGATGGAGAAGGCGCTGTGACGAGGCTCGACCCCACCCGCGTCCGGTTCGTCTACTTCGACCTCGACGACACGCTCCTCGACCACCGCAGCGCCGAGAAAGCCGCCCTCGCCGACTGCTGCCGGACGTTCGACGCGCACTTCGGCGGGCACCCGCTGGCGCACGTGCAGGAAACCTACCACGCGCACAATGTCCCGCTCTGGCGGCAGTACGCCGTCGGCGAGATCGGCCGCGACGACGTGCAGCGCCTCCGCTTCGAGCGGCTCCTCGCCGCGCTCGATCTCGACGGGCTGGATGCGAGCCTGTTCGGCGCGACCTACCTCGACCGCTACGCCGCGCACTGGGACTGGACAGCCGGGGCCGAGGCTGCTTTCCATGCCATCGCCGACCGCTACCGCGTCGGAATCCTCACGAACGGCTTCGCCGAGGTCCAGCACGCCAAGCTCGACCGCTTCCCCGTGCTGGGCGAGGGCGCCGACGCCGTCATCATCAGCGAAGAGGTCGGCGTGATGAAGCCGAGCCCGGCCATCTTCGCGCACGCGGCGGATGCGGCCGGCGTCGGACCCGATGCGATCCTCTACGTCGGCGACTCGCTGCACTCGGACGTGGAGGGCGGGCGCGCCGCCGGCTGGCAGGTCGCGTGGTACGGCGGCGACGCTGCCCGCTCGGATGCGTTCGTCTTCGATGATTGGACGACGCTGACCGACACACTCGGCTGCTAGCTCCCCGCCTAACAAACGGTGTCATTGCGACGGTGTCATTGCGAGCGGAGCGAAGCAATCTCCCTGTATCAACAGACCCAGAAGATTGCCGCGTCGCTGCGCTCCTCGCAATGACAGCGTGGCTGGGAGAGCGGCTAGAGGCCGAGTTGGTGGAGGAAGATGGAGAGCGCGTCGGGATAGACGAGCAGCGTCAGCAGCACGCCGCCGAGCGCGCCGCCGAGGTGCGCCTCGTGCGCGATCCGCCCGCCCCCCTGCTTGGAGGCGTAGATCGAGCCGACGACGTAGAGCACGGCGAAAAGGATGGCCGGCATCGGGATGACGAACATGACGCCGAGCATGGCAAAGGGCTGGAACAGGCAGAACGAGAAGAGCACGCCGGAGATCGCCCCCGACGCCCCGACGGCCGAGTAGCCGGGGTTGTCCTTGTGCTTGAGGAGGGTCAGCATGTTCGCCGCGACCTCGGAGCCGAAATAGATCGCCAGAAACCGCGCCGGCCCGAGCAGCCCTTCGATCCACGGCCCGAAGAAGTAGAGCGTGATCATGTTGAACGCGAGGTGGGCGAGGCCGACGTGGACAAATCCCGCCGTGAGCGCCCGCCAGTACTCACCGTCGTGCGCGAACTGGTACGGCTTGAACGCCCAGCGGTCGAGCAGGGACGGATCGCTGAGCATCGTGTACGCGCCGATGAGCACGTTGAGGACGATCAGGATGAGGGTGACGGGCGTTTCGATGAACATCAGGGCAGGGCGGGAGTCAGAAGGAGTGCGAGCCAGTGCGTAAATTACCGCCACGCTCGTCGCCGTTTTGTGCCCACCGCTGTGACGCACGGTGCGCCGGCTCCGAAGAGAAGCAGGACGGGGTGGACCCTCTCCCCCTCCGCTCTCGTGTCAGCACGTAGCCCCCATCTCCCGACAACGCCTATGGCTCGCCTCTCCCGCCCTTTCGTCACCTTCACCCTCGCCGCCGCGCTCCTCACCGGCTGCGCCAAAGACGAAGACGTCCCGACCGACCCCCGCGCCGTGCTCGTCGGCACGTGGGAGATCACGGGTGAGGCCGGCACGCTCAACCGCAACGGCCAGCGCTACGTCTTCGCCGAGGACGGGAGCCTGCAGATCGCCCGCCCCCGGCCCCTCGGCCCCACGTCGACGATCAACGCCGCCTACGACTTCATCGACGACTCGACCCTCCAGATCCGCTCCGAGTTCGACGCCGAGAACCTCGTCCCTACCGTACGCGGCGACACGCTCGTGCTACGGCCGCTCGGCACGGGCGCGTCCATGCTGCGCGTGCGCATCCCCAACGCCGCGCCACCCCCACCCGCGCCCGCTCCACCCCCCGTTGACTCGGTCTACTCGCCCCCTTCCGACGCGCCGTTGGACGAGCTTCCGCCCGCGCAACCGCCCGCGCCGTAACACCCTTCACCCACCGCCCACACCGATGCGCACCCTGACTGCTTGCCTCCTCGCCGCTCTCCTCTTCGCCGCCTGCGAGGAGCCGGCTGAGCCCGCCGCCCCGGCCGAGCCCGAGCCCGAGGTCGTCGTGCCCGAGAAGCCGGCCGCGATCATCGAGGGGGTGGACGATCTCATCGGCCCCTGGGTCATCACGGAGCAGGCCGGCACCGCGCCCGAGGATGTCTACTTCGTGACGTTCACGCGCGAAGGGGAGTACATCATCCGGAATGAGGCGGGGGTCACCAAGCGCTCCACCTTCCACCCCGCCGGCGATCACCTGATCGCGGTTACCGACAGCTCAGGTACCCGCCGCTTCGCCTACGACGTGGACGGCCGCAACCTCACCCTCTCGGTCCCCGGCACCGAGACCCGCACGATCCTCGAACGCCGCGACGAGAACTACTGAGGCGTGATCGTACCGGAGACCGTGACACGAAGCCTCGCTTTTTACGGTAGTATTTGTTTACTATGCGCTTTACCGCCTTTATCTCTTGACCGTACCCATCATGTCCGACTACGCTCACCCCGACGTCCTCGTCTCCACCGACTGGGTCGCTGATCACCTCAACGACACGCAGAACGTCCGCATCGTCGAGTCCAACGAGGACCTCCTCCTCTACGGCACCGGCCACATCCCTGGGGCCGTCCACATCGACTGGGTCAACGACCTGCAGGACGACACCGTCCGCGACTACGTCGGCCGCGACGAGTTCGCCCGGCTCTGCTCCGAGCGCGGCATCGCCGACGACACGACGGTCGTGTTCTACGGCGACAAGAACAACTGGTGGGCCTGCTACGCCTTCTGGACCTTTAAGCTCTTCGGCCACCGCGACTGTCGGGTGATGGACGGTGGCCGCATGAAGTGGGAGGCCGAGGGCCGTACGATGACGACGACCGTCCCGGACTACCCCTCGACCGACTACGAGCCCCAAGACCCCGACCCCTCGATCCGCGCCTTCCGCGATGAGGTGTTGAAGCACATGAAGAAGGGCGGGGCCCTCGTGGACGTCCGTAGCCCGCAGGAGTACATCGGCGAGCTCATGCACATTCCCGGCTATCCGAACGAGGGCGCGCTGCGCGGCGGTCACATCCCCGGCGCCTCGAACGTCCCGTGGTCCCGCGCCGCCGCCGAGGACGGCACGTTCAAGCCCCGCGCCGAGCTGGAAGCGATCTACCTCGACGAGCAGGGACTCGACCCGAAGGACGACACCATCGCCTACTGCCGCATCGGCGAGCGCAGCAGCCACACGTGGTTCGTACTGAAGTACCTCCTCGGCTTCGAGAACGTGAAGAACTACGACGGGAGCTGGACCGAGTGGGGCAACCTCGTCGGCGTCCCCATCGAGAAAGGCGAGGCGGAAGACGGGTGATGGCGGGCAGAGGGCAAAGTTTATCCCTAACCACCGGCACCCGTAGAGACGCAGCATGCTGCGTCTGGAGGGAGGCACCCGCCTCTTTCGAAGGCCATCAAACGATATGAACGAGAAGCTAACCGAGACCGTCGAGACGTTCCAGATGCTGGACCCGCAGCTCCGGCTGGAGATGCTGCTCGACTTCGCCAACAACCTCCCGCCCCTCCCCGAGCACCTCCACGCCGAGCGCGACGCCGGGCTCGGCCGCGTCGTCGAGTGCCAGTCGCCGGTCTACCTCTTCACCTCCGTCGAGGACGGCACCGTCCGCCTCTTCGCCGACGTACCGGAGCAGGCCCCGACGGTCCGTGGCTTCGTCTCCCTCCTCGTGGACGCGCTCGACGGCGCACCGCCCGCCGAAGTCGCCGCCGTGCCGGACGACCTGTTGCAGCAGCTCGGCATCGCGCAGACGCTCGGGATGACGCGGCAGCGCGGCCTCGGTGCCGTCCTCCACCGGATCAAGCACGCCGTCGCCGAGGCCTCATAAC
>JBBSMX010000076.1:0-20299 GCA_038232935.1 Rhodothermales bacterium
CTGGCGGAGACCTTTGAGATCTAGGAAGGTGGTGCTACGCTCTTGGAGCCGCGTCGTGCCTCCGTGCGACGCCAGACCCCGTATGCCTTTATGAAATCGAACTGTGCCTCTTGACAACCCACCTTGTTATGGGGGTGTAGGACACCATTCCCTGCTGCCCGCTGAGGAGGGTAACGGTTTCTCCTGCCGGGAGTGCGGCCTTGAGTTGGGGGACGAGGGTGTCGAGGACTTCAATGGTAGGGATATCGCGGAGGTGGATCCTGTTCATCCGCTCCGCCGCCGTGTACGCACCGGCCACGCGCTGCGGCAGGTCGTCGAGGCCGAGTGCGGGCGCGCTCACCGTGTAGGTGCCTGCGACGTCGGCCGTAGCGAGGCCGCGCAGCATCGGGCTGCCTGAGGAGTAGTCGGAGAAGTGCCCGTGCAGCGAGGTGACATGGAGCAGGATCGCGACGGCGGTGACGGCCCCAAGAGAGGGCCAGCGCCGGCCAAGGTGCGGAGAAGCCACACCATGAGGACCAACGCGAGTGGCAGGAGCGGGACCAGCATCCGAGCCCCCGCCATCCAGTCCCCGCCGACGGTGACGACGAACGAGAGGTGTACGAGGACATACACCGCGGCAAGTTCCACGAGTGTGCCCGCGCCCATGCGCAGCCGGACCAGCACGAAGCCCAGGGCAAGGGGCCCCGCCACCGTGGGGATCGTGATGGCTGAGTCTAGCACAGCCACTTCGGGGCGTAGGCGAGGCCTCCAGCGAGGGTGCCGCCCTTCGCGTAGACCGGCTGCGGGAAGGCTTGCCCGAACACGGCGAGCCGCGCGCTCGCAATGAGCACCGAAGCGGCGACCGTCGCGCCGAGCAGAAAGACCAAGCGGCGCACGGTCGGGCTGTGGATCGCGGGCTTCCCGTCGAGGGCCGCACGGAGTGCAGCAAGGGCGCTAGTGCCGAGGAAGAGGCAGGCGCAGACGAATGGTGCTTCGGGCCGGGTGAGGAGGACGAAGGCGAGCGCCCCGACCGCTCCCCACGTGGCGGGCCGAGTAGGGCCCTCGTCCATGAAGCGGGCGACGGCCGCGACGAGCCATATGGCTCCGAACGCCGCCATCGTTGTCTCCAGCCCACCGAAGCTCCAGTAGAGGATGTACGGGGACGTCGCCGTTAGCAGACCGGCGGGGAGAGCGAGGACGGGATCGATCCGGTGCCCGAGGCGCTGCGCCATCAGCACGGTCGCCACGCCGAACGCTGCGGACGTGAGGACGCTCAGCGTGGGGAGTGCGAGCCCGGTCGCGCCGTAGAGCAACGCGAGAACGAGGACGTGGAGGAGGCTGCTCGACTGCTCCAGCAACACGCCGTTGTAGTTGTAAAGTCCCCCGTGTTCCACGAGCGCGTACGCCGACCACGCGGTGATGTGCGAGTCGTCGTGCCCGCCGGAGCCGACGAGGAGCGTGCCGAGCACGCTGAGCAGGCAGGGGGCGAGCGCGGCGAGGCTTCACGCGAGAGTGGGGCGCGGGCCGGGTGGCACGAGCGTGGCGGAAGAATTCATACCATGCCTATCGGCCTCTCGGCGCACGCACTATAGGGCGACCTCTCCCTCAGTTCTCTCGTCGAGCGCGGGCTGATGTAGTCACTGGCCGATGGGGGAGCCGGGCGGGATGCGGAGGGGCGCGGGCTCGCCCGCCGCGTCGGCGTCGCGGTCGAGGAAGCGCTGGATCTCGGCTTGCAGCCACTGGGCGTGGGCCGCCGTTTCCGGCGCGCTCATTGGCCTACTCAGTCTCCCGCTGATCATGGTGAGGTGCAGCCGGGCCTGGGCGCGCACGGCCGGGGCTGCACCGCTGTTGTCGGCGAGACCGATGAGCGTCTGCACCCACACGGTTTGCACCGTCCGGCTCAGCTCGACATCGTACCCATCCGACACGTCGGCAGCGAAGATGGCTTCCGCCGCGGTGCCGAGTACCTCGTCGAGCTCGGGCAGCGACGGGTCGAAGTCGTGCTGGTAGACGAGGCGGGCGGCCCGGTCCGGGGCGACGAGCAGCCCGAGGACGAGCGTGGCGATGGCTTCGGTCGGGGCGATGGGGTCGAGTGTGGGGCCAGTGCGACGGTCAAACCGCTCGCGGTCGTCGTAGTAGCCCGGCGGACGTGGCGGGATGAGGGTGCGCGCGGGGTCGGGGAGGCGGAGCTCGGCCGGATCGAGGGTGGCGAGGAGGGCGTCGAGTGCGGCACGTTGCCGGTCGGCGGGGACGGGCGTGGGCGGCGCGCTGCCATCGCCCCGAGCCGCGTAGCTGTACGTCACCCCGCCGACGAGCTTCGCCACGCCCTCGACCTGATACCGGTGGCGGAGGTAGAGCGGGACGAGGGCTTCTTCGAGCGTCGCGAGCGGCCGGCCCTCGCGGATCACGGCTTCGCCGAAGCGGTCGAGCGCCACACGCCGCACGGCCATCTCCGCGTCGAGCGCGGCGACGGGGTCGCCGAAGTTGTCCCACAGGATCGCCGTCGGGGCCGCCGCGCCGGGCGGGCGGGCGTCGGTATCGGTGAGGTAGGCCAGCCCGCGCTCGCGGTTCTCGCGGAGGATCGTGTCGAGCCCGGCGGCTTCGACGTCCGGCGCGAACGGCGTGTAGCCGTAGCGGACGGCCTGCACGTCCCACGGCCCGACGCCGACGGCGTACGCCTCGCTCAGATCGACGGACCCGTCGGCGGCGAGTGTGGCGAGCGGGGCGGGGTAGTCCATCACGGAAGCACGGCCGTACGTCGAGGCGGCGAAGTTGTGCGCGAGCCCGAGCGTGTGGCCCACCTCGTGCGCCGAGAGCTGACGCAGGCGGGCAAGCGCGAGCGTGAGCATCGGGTCGTTCTCGGGCCGGAGCCCGGCCGCGTCGTCGCCGGTGTAGGGGGCGAGGAGCCCTTCGGCGAGAAGGTAGTCCTGCCGCACGCGGAGTGAGCCGAGCGACACGTGTCCTTTGATGATCTCGCCCGTGCGTGGATCGATGACGGACGAGCCGTAGCTCCAGCCCCGCGTGGCGCGGTGCACCCACTGAATGACGTTGTAGCGCACGTCGAGCGGGTCGGCATCGTCGGGCAGCATCTCCACGCGGTAGGCGTCGCGGAAGCCGGCGGCCTCGAACGCGGTGGCCCACCATCCCGCGCCATCGAGGAGGGCGCTGCGGACGGGTTCCGGCGTGCCGGGGTCGAGGTAGTAAATGATCGGGTTCTTCGCCGCGCACCGGCCGCTCGCATCCGGTGCCCCGGCACATTCGAGCCGATGGCGAGCGATGTACTGCTCCGTGAGGGGCTCCCCGATGGGGTTCGAATAGTCCTGCCACGCCACACCGAAATAGCCCGAGCGCGGGTCGAGCACGCGCGGGGCGTAGCCGGCGTCGGGGAGCCGGACGAGCGAGTGGCGCACGCGAACGGTGACGGCATTCGGGTCGGCGGCGACATCGCGGACGTAAGGGCCGGGCTCGTCGCTCGTGAACGTGAGCCGCGCCTCTAACTCGGTGTTGTCGGGGAAGGCCTTGAGCACGTCGGGATACGGCGTGCTCCGGCTCGCGTCGAGGGAGAAGCTGCCCTGCCCGGTCGCTTTCAACTGCTGCGCGACGCCGTGCGCGTCGCGGACGACGAACGACGTCGCGTCCACGAGCACGCGGTCACCGGTTTCGGCGGCGACGTCGAAGCCCCACACGACGCTCTCGGCGAAGGCGTCGCGGACGGCGCGCCGCTCGGGCTCGCTCTCGCTGTCGGCGCGGAAGCGGAGGTTCGGCTGCACGAGCAACACCTTCGGCCCGATCCGCTCGAACCGCACCACGCGCTCGCCGCCGAGCTGCCCCCGGTCGAGCCCGACATCGTTCGAGCCGAGTCCGGCCGCGAGCGCGACGGAATAGAGAAACTCCTCGTCGAACCGCTCGATCTCCAGCCAGACTTTGCCGATGCGCGCGTCCCAATAGACCGGCACGAAGCCGTCGCGGCGCTCCAGCCCGTCGATCTTTGACTCGATCGTCGTGAGGGTGGTGTCGCCCTCGTCCTGCGCGTGGGCGACGAGAGGGAGAAGCAGGAGCGGGAGGAGAAAGGCGAGACAGCGCATCGGCAAGCGGTTGGGTTCGACCGAAGATAGCCGGTGGCATGCGATCACACCATGGTCACTTAAATCCGAAAGCCCTACAACCTGCTCACAGCTGGCTGAGGGACGAGATACTCGCTCAGCCGCCGGTCACGCGCCGCCAGAAGCTCGAAGAGAACGCCGGGTCGATGTGCTGATGGAAGTCCTCCCACGCGGGATACGAGCGCTGAAAGTCAGCGGCGGTCATGCAGGCGTCTTTGGCGGGGTAGAGCCGCCCGCCGGCCTCGCGCACGAGCGCGTCGAGGTCGCGGAAGAGCCGCCGCGTCGTCTCACCCCGGTTCGGGAAATCGAGCGCGAGCGTGACGCCGGGGCGCGGGAACGAGAGCAGGCCCGGCGACTCGATCTTCCCAAACGTCTTGAGCACGGCGAGGAACGACGCCTGCCCCGAGTGCGCGATCCGGTCCAGAATGGCGCGGACCGCGTCGTGCCCGTCGGAATGCGGGACGACGAATTGGTACTGGAAAAAGCCCCGCTTTCCGTAGAGCCGATTCCAGTCGCCGATGGCGTCGAGCGGGTAAAAGAACGGCTCGAAGTGGGTCCGTTTGCGGACGACCGGCTTGAGCTGCTGCCGGTAGTAGAGCGCGTTGAAGGCCCGCACCGTCAGCGGGTTCAGCAGGCGCGAGGGGGCATCGAGCGGGACGCGGACGCGCGGCGTCATCGGCTCGCCGGGCGCGGGGAGCGGCGGGCCGCCGGGTGGGCCGGGCGCGTGATCGCCTTCGATGTAGAGCCCGCGGCCGAGGTTTGTGCCCGTTGCCGTCGTGTCGATCCACGCGACGGTGTAGCGCGAGCGCGCGTTCGCCGCGTCGTTGATGCGGAAGAAGGCGTCGAGCGAAGCGAAGCGCTCGCGCCGGAGGTCGATCCGATCGTTCGCGACGGGGGTGAGTTGGATCTCAGCCCAGCGAATCAATCCCGTCAGCCCGAGCCCGCCGATCGTCGCGCGGTAGAGATCGGCGTTTTCGTCGGGCGAGCAGACGAGCTTCGACCCGTCCGAGCGCCAGAGCTCGAAGCGGCGGACGAACCGGCCGAACGTGCCGTCGCGGTGGTGGTTCTTCCCGTGGACGTCGTTCGCGATCGCGCCGCCGACGGTGACGAACTTCGTCCCCGGCGTGACGGGCGGAAACCACCCCCGCGGCACGGCGACGGCGAGAAGCTGCGCGAGCGTCATCCCTGCCTCGCACCGAATCACCCCGCTGCCGGTGTCGAAGGCCAGCACACGGTCGAGCGCCGCTGTGTCGAGGAGTGCACCTCCGTTGTTGAGGCAGGCGTCGCCGTAGGAACGGCCTCGGCCGTAGGCGAGCACGCTACGCCCATTCGCTTCCGGCAGCGCTTCATCGTTCGGGGTCAGCCGTTCGATGCGCGCGGGCGTCGAGGGCGGGATGCGGCCCCACGACTCGTAGCGGCTCATAGTGTCGCCACCATAAGCGTCAGCGCCGTGAGTGCGACGACGACATAGCTCGTCCGGTCTTTGGCGGCGTAGAGGAGCGGGTCGTCGTCCACGTCGCCGCGCCCGGCGAGCAGCCACATCCGCGTGAGCCAGAACAGCAGGAGGGCGCCGACGAGCCAGATCAGCGTCGGATACCGGTAGAGCATCGCCACTTCGGGGCTCGCGACGTAGAGGACGAGCACGAGGACGGAGAGATAGCCCGCCGCCATCCCGGCCGTGCTGAGCAGTGGGACATCGTTGCCCCGGTAGCCGCGCCCGTGGAGCGACCGCTCCGGCTCGACGGCCAGCCGCTTGAGCTCGGCGAAGCGCTTGAGGAGGGCGAGCGAGAGGAAGAAGAACATCGAGAAGGCGAGTAGCCATTCGGAGACGGGCACGCCCGTCGCCGCGCCGCCGGCGAGGATGCGGAGCGTGTAGAGCCCGGCGAGGACGAGCACGTCCACAACCGGCATCTGCTTCAACACGAACGAATAGGTGAGCGTCACGAGGAGGTATGCCACGAGCACCCACAGGAACTCCCTCGGCAGGGCCAACCCTGCGATCAGGATGGCGCTCAGAATGAGGAGGGGTGCGAGCACGTACCCGAAGCGGACGCTGAGGTCACCGGAGGCGAAGGGGCGGTGCCGCTTCGCCAGGTGCTCCCGGTCGGCCTCGCGGTCGACGATGTCGTTGACGACGTAGGCGGAGGACGCGACGAGGCTGAACGCGAGGAAGCCGAGTAGGGCATCGATCCACACCTCGGCCTCGCCGACCCGGTGCGCCATCAGCATCGGGACGAAGAGGAGGACGTTCTTCACCCACTGGTACGTCCGCAGCGCGCGGTTGAGTGTGGTGAGACGGCCGACGGTCGGCGCGGTGGGGGAGGAGGGAGACACGGCCATGCGTGAAAGATACTGAGGCTTGGGCGGCGTTTTGGCAGGTTGTTCGTCGTCGCGGGTGGAAGGAGTGCCCCCCGCCCCGCTACCTTTCGACTCCCGACTCCCGACTCCCGACTCCCGACTCCCGTGTTCGGGTACGGGCGAAGCCTTCGCCGCTGATCCCGAGGCCCTGCTCGCCTCCTCCTTTGGGCACGCCCGAAAGACCGACAGCACGACCGAGGGCGAATGCTTCGCCCCTACGGATCTCCAACTCCCGATTCGCCTCCCATGCCCGACCTCGATACGATCGTCTCCCTGTCCAAGCGACGCGGCTTCATCTTCCAATCCTCCGAAGTCTACGGCGGGCTCTCGGCCGTCTACGACTACGGCCCGCTCGGCGTCGAGCTCAAGCGGAACGTGAACGCGCGGTGGTGGCAGGCGATGGTATACCGCCACGACAACATCGAGGGCATCGACGCCGCCATCCTCATGCACCCGACGGTGTGGAAGGCCAGCGGCCACGTCGACGCCTTCAGCGATCCGCTCATCGACGACAAGGCGTCGAAGATGCGCTACCGCGCCGACCAGCTCATCGAGGGCTACATCGACAAGCTCCGGCGGAAGGGCAAGGACGAGCGGGCCGATGCCGTCTACGACCGCCTCGTGGACGCGCTCAACGCGGACGATGCCTCGAAGGCGCTGCATTCGATCATCATGGACGAGGAGATCCGCAGCCCGGATTCCGGCGCGTTCGACTGGACCGACGTGCGGCAGTTCAACCTGATGTTCGAGACGCACATCGGGCCGGTTTCGGACTCGGAGAGCAAAGTCTACCTCCGGCCCGAGACGGCGCAGGGCATCTTCGTGCAGTACCAGAATGTCCGCGAGACGGCCCGGCTCAGCGTTCCGTTCGGCATCGCGCAGATCGGCAAAGCCTTCCGCAACGAGATCGTCGCCCGCCAGTTCGTCTTCCGGATGCGGGAGTTCGAGCAGATGGAGATGCAGTACTTCGTCAAGCCCGGCGAGCAGATGGAGGCGTATGAGGCATGGAGCGAGAAGCGGATGGCGTGGCACGTCGCCAACGGCATCCGCCCGAGTAAGCTCCGCTGGCACCAGCACGAGAAGCTGGCGCACTACGCCGACGCGGCGCAGGACGTGCAGTACGAGTTCCCGATGGGCTGGCAGGAGGTCGAGGGCATCCACTCGCGGACGGACTACGACCTGAGCCGCCACCAGGAGTTCTCGGGCAAGAAGATGGAGTACTTCGACCCGCAGACGCAGGAGCGCTACATCCCCTACGTCGTCGAAACGTCCGTCGGGCTCGACCGGACGATCCTGATGATCCTCTGCGACGCCTACCGCGAGGAGGAGGTCGGCGGCGAGCAGCGGGCCGTGCTCAAGTTCCACCCCGAGATCGCGCCCTACACGGCGGCGGTCTTCCCGCTCGTCAAGAAGGAGGGGATGCCCGAGGTCGCGCACCGGATCGAGGAAGACCTGCGCAAGCAATTCAACGTGTTCTATGACGAGAAGGGCTCGGTCGGCAAGCGGTACCGGCGGCAGGACGAGATCGGCACGCCGTTCTGCATCACCGTCGACGGCGACACCCTAGAGGACGACACCGTCACCATCCGCGACCGCGACTCGATGGAGCAGGACCGCATCCCCGCTGCGAACGCCCGCCGCTACATCGAGGACCGCGTCGCGAGCTGGACACCGGAGGACTGATCAGCCTGTCGCCAACATTTCCAGGCGCTCGAGCAGCATCCGGGAGCGGCCGGCATTCGTCGGGCCGGGTTCGAGGTGGCCGGGGAGAGCATCTCGAAACCTCGAATCACCGAGGAAGCGTTGGAACGCTTCGGTGAGATAGGCCTTCACGTCCGATTCTGAGGCTGCGATTTCCTGGTCGATTTCCGGCCGGCCGTCGAAAAGCGCAAGCACGTCTTCGAGGTCGTGGCTGGCGCGGAAGTCGCCGCCGAAGCGGCGGTGCGGGCTGCGGAACGCTTCTATCTTCGTTGCGAGAAAGGCAACGGGAGAAACGAGTCGGATGGAGAGCTGTGTGTCCAGCGGATAGGGAGAGGCGGTGTGGAGCGCGTAGGGATACCAGCGATTGCTGAAGCCGAGGATGTCGGGATCGGTCGGCATCACATCCACCCGCACCGAACCGAGGAGCCAGCGGCAGATGGGCGCTCCTTTGGACGTATCGTGGCGGAAGCCACGAGCGCGTAGCTCGGATTCCAATTTTTCATAGCCCGGCCGAGAGGTTACTTCCACGATCACGTCCACGTCGTCGGTAGGTCGTACTCCGAAGGCACTGGGGTCTGTAATGAGTAGGGGCACTACGGTGCCGCCCAAGAAAACCACGTCATCGAGCGAATTACTCAGATGTGTTGCTACGACGTACAAGGTTTCGGGCACCGATCGATTCATCTGGGTGATAGTTGTTGTACGTGTCCAGGTGATGTCCTAAAAAATCTTCTGCAATGGCTCGTTCTCGGGCCCGGCCTGCTCGCAAAGCGTCTACCAAAGCAAGTAATTCGTAGAGCATCGGATCCTGTGCGGCGGCCTGCGGGACGGTTTTATATAGAGGTGCTAGTGCTTCTCCTCTGAACTCTCCCGCCGCGTAAGGCCACACGGGAACGAGTGATCCCTGCTGGCTGCTGAATAGCTCTTCGAGTGGGGCAGCAGCTATGCTTGTAGGCATGCCGCGTGTAGGTCCTCCCCGCTCCGGATAGTAAGCGTACCGGATGCCGTGAAAAGCAAACTCTTTGAACGCCTCGACAATCGGCGTTCTCTGTTGCGCGTGAATCAAGTCAGCAGCCGTTGCACGTTTGACTCCAGCATGAACTTCTGATGCGCTCATAAAAAGAGAGGTAGAAAGCGAATCATAGGTCCAGTCTTCTTTCCACAAGGCAAACAGCTTGAGGGTGATCAGTACGTCCTGGGGCTTGAGCATAATGATATTCGCTATTCGGGAATAGCGAATATAGATATTCTGCATCGCTGCCGCCAACGCCCGCCGCTACATTGAGGACTGCATCGCCGACTGGACGCCGGACGAGGGCTGAGGGGAGCGTGCAACATGTCCTATCGGGAGTCTGGCCGGTCGAATTCATCGTCCGATGTGAGGGAGAGTAGGGGTTTGTAGTGTATAGTGAGGTTAGGATCGGCAAAATCAACAGCGTGCCGACTCCTTCTCCGAATGCGCTGAGAAGCCCAGTACCCTGACGCCCTTACTGCCATGACCTATACGCGCTTGCTCATTGCCGGGACCTGCCTGCTCGCATCCGCCGTTTCCGTGCACGCCCAGACCGATGAAGCCGATGACTGCCCCGAACCGCTGTCCGTCGCTGTGGTGGAAGCGACGTGTGGCGCTACGGGCCTCGAAGTCGACCGCCTCAAAGCCGATGACGAAGACTGTAACTGGGTGTACGTACGGCCCGACGACGAGACCCGCCTGCTGAGCGTTCTCCGCACGACGACGAGCAGCTCTGGGGAAGGTGACCTCATGAACCAGCTCTCCGGGATGATGGGGCAGGGCAGCAATACCCAGCGTGACATCCCCGATCTCGGCGAGGGCGGGCAGGCGCACACGGCGTCGGTGCCGATGATGATGACGGCTCACACCGTCACGTTCAGTCAGGGCGGGGCCTTCTTCGAGGTGAAGGCGTCCGGTGGGGCGGACCCGCTCGCGCCCGGCACCGTGTCTGAGCCGTTCTGCACGCTCAAGGATGTCGAAGCGCTCGCGCGGCACGTCGCCGCCGCGAGATAAAGAATGCGGGAACGGTCGCGACGACCGCCCCCGCTTCTAATGCACGGAACCGAGATTCACGCTGTTTCGGGCGCGGTCGCTTCGTTCATCTGCTCGTAGAGGTCGTCGGGCAACTCCAATTCCGCAGCGGCGGTATTCTCTTCGAGGTGCTCGACAGACGACGTGCCGGGGATGAGGAGGACGTTCGGCGAGCGGCGGAGCAGCCACGCGAGGGCGACCTGCGCGTGCGTGGCGTCGAGTTGCTTCGCGGCTTCGTCCACGGGTCCTCCGGACTCGGTGAGCTTGCCGGCTTCGAGCGGGAACCACGGGATGAACGCGAGGCCTTCCTGCTCGCAGTAGTCGAGCACGTCCTCGTGCTGGCGGTCGCCGAGGCTGTACTTGTTCTGCACGCTGACGATGGGCAGCACCTCGCGCGCCGCCTCGATCTCGTCCACGCCGACCTCGCTGAGCCCGACGTGACGGACTTTACCTTCATCCTGCATCTCCTTCAGCACGCCGAACTGGTCCTCGGTGGGCACGTCGGGGTCGATGCGGTGAAGCTGGTAGAGCGGGATCTGCTCCATCTTCAGCCGCCGCAGCGACATCTCGACGCACTGCCGGAGGTACGTCGGGCGGCCGACCTCGCTCCACTCCTGTGGACCGGTGCGGACGAGCCCCCCTTTCGTGGCGACGACGAGGTCGTCCGGGTACGGGTGCAGCGCCTCGGCGATGAGGTCCTCAGAGACGAACGGGCCGTACGAGTCGGCGGTGTCGATGAAGGTGATGCCGAGGCCGATGGCACGGTGGAGGACTCGGAGCGCTTCGTCCCGGTCGGCGGGCGGTCCCCAGATTCCTTTACCGGTGATGCGCATGGCACCGTACCCCATGCGGTGGACGGGGAGGTCGTTGCCGAGGTTGAAGGTGCCGGCGGCGCGAGCGGAGAGGGTAGGCATAAAACCGTGTAAGAATGGCGGGAGGGCGGAAATGAGCTCTCTCCAACGCGCATCTCCCCGATCAAGTGCCGCGCGCTGGGCCAACCGCGCTCGGCAGGATCGGAAACCGTCGAGTTTTCATGCCTCCCCTCGCGAGCGGCGCAACGCGGCGCCGGTCAGCAATCTCCCCGTCCGCGTTTCCCTTCCTCCTGCGCGCCCAGCACAGCCCGCACGCGGCGGATCATGCTGGCCTCCTCGACCGAGAGAAACCCGTCGGCGCGGGCGATCTGCCCGAGGTCTGTCAGCACACGCCGGCGCAGCTTCGGCGTAAGCACGGCACCGAGGGCGCGGGCGAGCGTTTCGAGATCGTCGGTCATGCCGCCGCGCAAGGCGCTGAACGCGGTGTCCACCACACCCTCGGCCTCAGCAGGCCTCATGTTCGGCACCCACTGCCGGATGAGGCTGAGGACCATCTGGTGCTCGGCAGGGTCGAAGTTGCGGTCCGCTTCGTACGCCACTGACAGATACAGCAGGACGAGGTTGCGCAGGTCGTCGGTGCCGAGGGACTCCAAGGGAGGCGCAGGATGGGAGAGGGAGGAGAGAGGCATGAAAGGAGCGGGCGGCGTTGATAATTGAGGGGTCTAACTCGGGTCGGTTCCATTAGCTCCCCCGCCGGTGCGCTCGTGTGTTAGGGCGCGGGGTATCGTCAGACTCAGCGCGTTCCCGTGACCGTTCCCGCCCGGCTGAGCCGCTCTATCTCGTCGGCCGAGTAGCCGAGGCGCTCGGTCAGAATGGCCCGGGTGTGCGCGGCGTAGTGCGGGGGCGGAGAGAGCGCGGCGGGGGACTCTCCATCGAAGCGGAACGCGACGTGCCGCACGCCGGCCAACGCGCCCTCTCCATCGCGCACGACGAGGGTCTGCGCGGCCGGGTGGGAGAAGACGGCGGGGAGGTCGTTGACTGCGCCGGCCGGGACGTGGCGCGCGGCGAGGGCGGCGAGTAGCGCGTCACGGTCGCGCTCGGCGATCCGCTCGGCCAGCAGGGGATGGAGGGAAGTCCGGTTCTGCACGCGCGCCTGGTTCGTAGTAAACTCGGGGGAGGTGGCGAGGTCGCTTCTCCCGAGAACGCCGCACAGCGCGGAAAATTGCCGGTCCGTCCCGATGGCGAGGACGACGGCCTGCCCGTCAGCGGTCGGGAAGACGGTGCCGTAGGGGGCAATGTTCGGGTGCTCCGAGCCCATCCGCTGGGGGACGTGCCCCGCCGTCAGCCAGTTCGTCGCCTGGTTGACGAGGGAGGCGACGCCGGCTTGCAACAGCGACACCGTAGCGAGGCCGCCGCGCCCCGTCCGCTCCCGCTCCAGCAGACGGACGAGGATGGCCTCCTTGAGCTGGTGCGCTGCGAGCACGTCGACGAGGGCCACGGGCATTTTCACAGGCGGGCCGTCCGGCTCGCCGTTCATAAACGTGAACCCGCACTCGGCCTGGAGTACGGCGTCGTAGCCTGCCCGTGCATCGTCCGTGTCGTAGCCGACGATGTGGGCGTAGATCAGCCTTGGGTTGAGCGCGCCGAGCGTCCCCCAGTCCGCACCGCGTCGCTCCGCGTCGCCCGGCTTGTACGAGGCGACGACGAGGTCGGCGTGGCGGGCGAGGTCGTGGAGGACGCGCTGCCCGTCGGGCGTGCGGAGGTCGAGCGCGAGCGACTGCTTGCCCCAGTTGGCGGCGGCGAAGTAGGCGGAGCGGTCGGCGTCAGCGTCCTCGGAGGGCAGCTTCCAGCGCCGCGTCACGTCGCCCTCCGTCGCCGCGTTCTCGACCTTCAGCACCGTCGCGCCGAGCTCGGCGAAGAACTGGCCGACGCTTGGCCCGGCGAGCACGCTCGCGAGCTCTACGACGACGAGGTCTGCGAACGGAGCGGGCGTGGTCACGCGGATCCCAGTTCGTCGTAGAGGTGCACGAACGCGCGGGAGAGCTTGTGCTTCGGCGCGAAGTAGACGAGCGGGGTCGCGGCCTCGTGCGACTCGCGCATCTTCACCGACGCGGGCAGAAACGTGTCGAGGATCGGCAGGTCCTCCGCCCTCAGCTCGTCCACGACGCGCTGCGGGAGGTTGGCCTGCGCCTGGAACTGGTTGACGACGATCCCCTCGATCTTCAGGACGGGGTTGTGGTCGGCCTTGACTTCGGCCACGTTTTCCAGCAGGTGATAGAGGGCTTGCCGGGCGAAGTTGTCGCAGTCGAACGGGATCAGGCAGGTGTCGGCAGCGATGAGCGCGGAGAGGGTGTAGACGTTGAACGCGGGCGGCGTGTCGATGTAGACGGCGTCGTAGATGCCGAGCGCGTCGAGGCCGTCGCGGAGCTTGTTGATCTTGTGTTTGGCTTCGAGCCGGCTCTGCAGGTCGTTCAGCTCGGGCGAGGCGGCGACGAGCGAAAGATTGTCGTACGGCGTGTGGAGCACGAACTCGCTGAGTGGTTCTTCTGACAGCCGGAACGAGAGGAATTGCTCGAAGAACCCGGCGACGGTCGTCTCGGGCTGCGCCTCGCCGAGGAGGTACTGCGTCGCGTTCCCCTGCGCGTCGAGGTCTACGAGGAGCGTGCTGAGCCCGCGCTGCGCGCTGAGCGCGGCGAGGTTGACGGCGATGCTGGACTTGCCAACGCCGCCTTTCTGGTTGAAGATGACGCGACGCATGGAGGAGAGGGTTCGGTGAAAGGGAGGCGGAAAATCGCAGGGGACGTGGACTTATGCAACTGGGTGGTAAAAACGAAGCGTCGGCGCAGTGGGCAATGGTTACTCCCAAACAATCCCCAGCCGCTCTTCCCAACACGCGACGGTGGTGCATCCCCGCGTTCGAAGGCGGATCTGCGTGTCTTGCACGAGCAGGCCCGGCTCGATCCACACGCCGTACTGCGCTTCGGTGGCTGCGTTGGGCTGATCGGGTCGGGCGAGGTTGACGCTGACGACGTTGAACGAGGCCACGCTGACGACGAAGGCGACGAGCCAGCGGGGACGTTCCGCGAGTGCCGCTCCCATGCCGAGGAGCACGAACGGGACGATGGGCAAGAGATAGCCCCGGTCGAGCGGGAAGCGGAGGTAAAGTGCTTCGTAGGCGACCACGACGACGACAGCGAGCCACAGGAGGTGGGGCACACGGGGCTGCCGAAGGGCGAGGGCCGCGAGCACCGGCAGCAGGAGCGTCCCGAGGAGTCCCCAGAAATAGAGGTTCTTGTACGCCCACCGGCCCAACCGTAGCGGCCACGTCCACAGCTCGTCGCCCCTCATCCCGGCCGGGTGCAGGAAGTCCAGCGTCCAGCCGAACTCGTAAGCGGAGGGGAGGTAGCACGCCGCGCCGAGCACGACGGCGACGCCCGCCGCGCGCACCACGCCCGCCCGCTCGCCGTGCTCCGTCAGCCATGCGTAGCCGAGCACGATCCCCACGGCGGGCAGGAGCGTGAACCGGCTGCCGACGGAGAGGGCGAGCAGCACCCCGGCGACGAGCCACTTCCGGTCGATCAGGGCGAGCCATCCGGCCAGCAGGAAGCCGAGCGCCCAGACGTGATCCATCGTGGAGGTGGCATTCGTCCAGAACACCGGGTGGAGCGCGAGCCCGGTCGCGAGGATGAACCGATGGGGAACCGCAAGCCGCCCGGCAATCGAGAGAAACGCGCCGAGGGCGACGAGCCCGAGGGCGAGCGTGCCGGCGTTGCTGAGCACGCTGCCGCCGAGGGCGTTCAGCACGGCCGAGCCGAGTTCCGGGATAAGGTAGCCGGGGTTGCGTGAGCCGATGTACGTCCCCTCTTCGAGCAGCACCCGCCCCGTGCGGACGATGCGGTATGCGTCGTCGTCGGCCCCGTAGCCGAGGAAGAGCCACGGCGCGTAGAGCACGGCGCAGCCGGTGAGAAAGAGGGCGCGGGGCGAAAGGCGCATCAGACGCCCCGCTGCGTTCGGCCCGCCGCCGGGGGCATCAGCGTCGAGTGCAGCCCGCCGAGGTAGGGCGGCATCAGCCGCATCCGGCTGCCGTACCACGAGAACAGCTCGCCGTCCACGAGGCGCACCGGCACGCCCGGCACCGCCCGCTCCAACTCCGCAATGTGCCGCTCGCGGAACGGGAAGGGCTCGCTCGAAAGCAAGATCACGTCGGGTTCGGCCGCCGCCATGTCCTCTACCGTGGTCTCCGGGTAGCGCGTCCGCTCGCCGAACACGTTCGTGAGCGATGCCCGGCGGAGCACGTCGTGGATGAACGTGTCGCCGCCGACCGTCATGTATGGGCCGCGCCAGATGAGGTACGCCACGCGCACGTGCGGACGCTCCGCGAGAGCCGCGAAGCCGCGCTCGATCTCGTCCGCTAGTACCTCCGCCCGCTCACTCTGCCCCACGAGGCCGCCGACGGTGCGGATCATCGCGACGGCCTCATCGACAGTCGATACATCCGTGACGAAAACGGGCGCGATGGCGTCGAGTGCCTCGACCTGCTCGCGGACGTTCTCTTCGAGGTTGGCGAGGATGAGGTCGGGCGCGAGGGCTTCGACGCGCTCGGCACTCACAGTCTTCGTCCCGCCGACGATCTGCTTCTCCTCTTTCCAGCCCGCCGGATGGACGCAGAACCGCGTCAGCCCGACCACCTCGGTGCCGAGGCCGAGGTCGGCTAGCAGCTCGGTCTGGCTTGGGACGAGCGAGACGATCCGGCGCGGAGGGGCACCGAGTGCGACGGGGCCGAGCATCCGGCCCGGACCCGGTCCGGGGACATCGGAGATTTTGGTGGAGGCCACGAGAAGCGCGACGATAGGGGTGTTCGAAGCCGCCACGCCGAGCCGGCCTCCCTGTGCGGAGGCCGGCTCGGCGTGGCGCAAGGACCAGCGAGCGGCTCAAACTACGACGCCGGGGGCCGTCACCGCAGGAGAGTGAGGCGGCGCGACGAGGACTGGCCTCCTGCCGTCAACCGAACCACGTAGACGCCGGATACGAGGTCACGGATGGTCCAGGTCGTCTGATGCCGGCCGGCCGTCTGCACCGCGCCATCGAGGATCGTAGCCACACGGCGGCCGAGCGTGTCGAACACGTCTAAGCGAACGGGCGTCGCCGTCGGCAGGGAGAACGTGAGCTGCGCGGCGTCGCCGGAGCGGAGGGGGTTCGGCGCGACGGCGTCGAGTTGGGCGGCGAGCACGATCTCAGCGGACGGCTGGGCGGCTACCGCCGCGTCGTACACATTGTAGTTCCCGCTGGCCGGGCCGCTGGATGGGAGGAAGACGTTCGCGTTGAGCAGGCCGTAGGCCGTGAACAGCACCTGTGCAGAGGTTGTGACGGTGGGGGGGAACGGGGGGAAAGAGAACGTGGTCGTGGTCTCGGTGCGGATCATCAGGGCCTCCGTGCTCCCAGCCGGTGTGACGAGCGTGCCCCAGCCCACGACCTCGATCGAATCTTGCGTCGTGAATGTGGCACCGGGAAGGGGATTCGGCTCGAACTGCGTCTCGTAGTCCGACGTCCACGTTGTCCCGAACGTGAACGGGAGCACGGCGGTGATCTGCTCGGGGACGAACCGGATCAGTACCTCCGAGCTGGTCAGACCGAGGAACGTCGCGGCCGAGGCGCTAAGGGTCTGGAACGTGTACGCCGTCGAGTCAGGGGACTCGATGCGGAAGATGTGGGTGGCCTGGGCGAGGTGCGGGTCGTCGGAACCGGGGACGGGCGGCTCTACCCTCGTCACGGTGGTCACGTAGGCGGGGTCATACGTGAGGCCCGTGAAGTCCCACGTCTGGTTAGCGCCCGTCTGAGCCGCCAGGGCTGTCAGCGCGGCCGACGACTCGGTGGCGTACAGGGTGTTCGTTCCCTCGATCGAGAGGGCGGCCTCGAGGTCGGCGTGGGTGATGGTGATCTGTGCGAGGGCTGGCGGGAGAGAGCAGGCGGCGGCCAGGACGAGGGCTAGCGCTACGCGGTTCATCGGGTTTCAGACTTGTGAAGGAAGGTCCCAAACCCATAAGCTAGCTATTCATTTCAAGTTTGTTACATGCAGGTATTTGTATATCGCTGATTGGCTATCGTGACGGCGTGGTCACGGGCGTCGGCGATGGCAATCGGGAACGGCACGTCAGGAAGTCGCCTCTGCCTCCCGTTCGCGCAGTGCCTCCATCAGCTTCCGGTGCAGCCCGTCGAACGAGCCGTTGCTCATCACGAGCGCGATGTCGTTCGGGCGGAGCGCGTCGAGGAGCGGGGGGAGGAGCGTGTCGGCGCTGGGGAAGGCGGCGGCCGGAACGCCCCGGGCTTCGATCCGCTCGGCCACGGCGGCGGCGTCGAGGAAGTCGTCGGGGTTGTCGTTGTGGCGGAGCGGGGGCGCGCTGACGAACACGGCGTCGGCCTCGGCGAGCGCGGTGGCGTAGGTCGCCTCGAAGACCTTGCGGCGGCTGGAGTTGCTGCGGGGCTCGAACACGGCGACGGTGCGGCGGCCCGGCCACCGCTCCTGCACGGCGTGGACCGTGGCGGCGACGGCGGTCGGGTGGTGGGCGAAGTCGTCGACCACGATCACGCCAGCGACCTCGCCGAGGATCTCCTGGCGCCGTTTCATCCCTTCGAACGTCGCGAAGGCGGCGGCGATGGCCTCGGGCTTGACCCCCGCGTCGAGCGCGATGGCGCACACGCCGAGCGCGTCGAACCGGTTGACCCACCCGCTCATCGGGAGGAAGATTTCGGTGAGGGGCTGGCCGTTGGCGACGAGCGTGAAGCGCTGGCCGCCCTCGACGGCGCGGATGTCGGTGGCGGTGACGTTGTCGTCGCCGCCTTCGAGCCCGAAGAAGCGGACGCGCGCGGTCGTGTAGTCGGCGAGGGCGCGGACCTCGTGATCGTCCCCGTTGAGTAGGAGCAGGCCGTGCGCGGGCAGGAGCGCGACGAACTCGCGGAAGGCGGCGCGGTAGTCGTCCCAGTTGGCGTAGATGTCGGCGTGGTCGAACTCCATCGAGGTGACGATGGCGCTCGTGGGCCGGTAGTGCATGAACTTCGGCCGCTTGTCGAAATACGCCGAGTCGTACTCGTCGCCCTCGACGACGAAGTGGGGGCCGGAGCCGACAGCGCACGTCGCGCCGTAGTTCGTCATCACGCCGCCGATGAAGAAGCCGGGGTCGAGGCCGGCGTGGCGGAGGACGTGGGCGAGCATGCCCGCCGTCGTCGTCTTGCCGTGCGTGCCGGTGACGACGAGGCTGTGGCGGTCGCGGATGAAGAAGTGGGCGAGGGCCTCCGGCAGCGACATCTGCACGAGGCCGTGCTTGCGGGCGTACGTCGCCTCCGGGTGCGTCGGCACGGCCGCGTTCCCGACGACGACGAGGTCCGGCGCGGGGTCGAGGTGGGCCGAGTCGTACCCCTCGTCGATGGTGATGCCGAGGGCGTTGAGCCGCGTGCTCATCGGCGGGTAGGCCGCCTGATCGGAGCCGCGCACGTCGTAGCCCGCCTCCACGAACAGCTCGGCGAGCGCGCCCATCCCCTTGCCGCAGATGCCGACGAGGTAGACGGAGCGGACGGCGTCCGGGGACGGGGGAGCAGGGCGGTCGAAGATGCGGAGGTCGGCGTCGGGGAAGCTGGCGAGGTCGCGCATGGGCGGGCGTTTGGGGTGAGCGGCCAAAATACGGTTCGGCGCACCGGAGCGGTCGAAAAAAGGCGGCAGGGATAATTGAGTGCCGGTTGCCGTTCGGAGCACCTGTGAACGAAATTGTCGGCTTCATAGGGGAGGCGGTTCGGCTTGTTTTCCTCATCGTCCCGTGACAACCTACAGGTCAGACCATGCAGCGAGCCAACGGACTCGAGATTCCGCAGACCCTCGAAGAAGCGTGCGAGATCGAGCACACGGCGCTCCTCGTCTACGA
Organism: Rhodothermales bacterium; assembly: GCA_038232935.1. GTDB lineage: Bacteria > Bacteroidota > Rhodothermia > Rhodothermales > JANQRZ01 > JBBSMX01. The sequence continues at coordinate 18,911 of JBBSMX010000076.1, forward strand.
CATGCAGGTCGGCATCCTGCGCCAGTTGCCCAACGGCGAGGAGATGGTGGAGCGCGTCGCCGAGGTGCTCGGGGCTGCGCGCGAGGTTGGCCTGCGGACGTTCTTCCTCCGCCACCTCTCGCTGCCGAAGAACCTCATGGGGACGTTCCAACTCCGGCAGGCGATGGCGTGGCAGCGGACGGACGCGCCCGACGAGATCGAGCCGTGGTTCCTCCGCGGCTCGGACGCGCACGCGATCACGCCGGACCTCGCCCCGACGGAGGCGGAAGCGGTCTTCGACAAGATCGGGATGTCCGCCTTCGAAGGCACCCCGCTCGACACGGCCCTCCGCGACTGCGGCGTGCGGTCGTTCCTCATCGTCGGCGTAGCCACCGAGATCGGCATCGAACCCACCGTCCGGCACGGGGCCGACCTCGGCTACCTCCCGATTGTCGTGACCGACGCCTGCGGGGCCGGCCACGCCGAGGCCGGGGCGCGCTCGCTCGACACCCTCCGCTACCTCGGCGACGCGCTGTTCACGACCGTCGAGGAGGTTACAGCACTGCTGCAAGCGTGATTCCGGGAACGCGGCACTGCGAAGCTGGTTGAGGAAGTTAGCCAACTCATTTAGTCAACTCCGAGACATCGGAACCGGCCCGTGATGGACCCCACGACGGTAGGCGTACACGAAGCAAAGACCCAGCTTTCCGACCTGCTCCGCCGGGCCGAGGCGGGCGAGACGATTGTCATCACTCGACGCGGCAGGCCCGTGGCCGAACTGCGCGCGGCACCTCAGGCGGCACCGGACCGTCTCAGCGCCCCGCTCCGCGGCCTGTGGGAGGTGCCCGACCGCGCCGGGCTGCTTGACGCTCTTGCTCCGGATGCTGAGACGGAGAAGCTGTTTTACGGGGAGTGACGGTCTATGTACCTGCTCGATACGTTTGCGCTCGTCTGCCTACTCGCCGAGCCGGAGCGGATGACGCAGGCAGCACGGGACGCGGTGGCGGACCCGACCCATCGCGTTTTCTTCTCCCCGGCGAGCGTGTGGGAGATCGAGATCAAGGTGAAGCTCGAAAAGCTGGTGCGGCCCACGTCGGAGATCGCCCGGACAGCCAGAGGGCTGGGCTTCATCGACCTCCCCATCGTGGCCGAACACGCCGCTGCCGCCGGGCAGCTCCCGCTCCACCACCGCGACCCGTTCGACCGGATGCTCATCGCGCAGGCGCACTCCGAAGCCCTGACCGTGGTAACACCGGATGCGCGCTTCTCAGAAACTGTTTGGGGAAACGGCTCCGGGCTGCGCGAGGCCGCTGAACCCGCTCGCGGCGTTGCGTTCGTCGCCCGATGCTATGGCATCGAGCTCCTCACGCGCCTGGCGAATCGGCTCCATCGATTCTCGCTCGCGCTCGA
>JBBSMX010000077.1:0-20224 GCA_038232935.1 Rhodothermales bacterium
CGTGATCGACCTCGACGCGTCGGTGCCGTACGAACGGCTCATCGAGCGCAGCGCGGTCGTGCTCGCGGAGCGCCTCGGGGTGGATGCGGAACGGCTGCGGCAGGGGTTCATCGACGCGTCGAGCCACGGGGCGACGCCCGTCGTGGCGGGCGCGGCGCTGCCGCACCTCCGCCTGCCCGACATCGCGCAGCCCGAGCTCGCGCTCGTCCGCTGCCGCTCGGGCATCCGGCTGGAGACCGTGGCGGAGGAGGCCGACGGCGCGCGCATGGCGTCCGAGCCCGTCTTCGCCATCTTCTTCCTCGTCAGCCCGGCCAACCACCCCGGCACGCACCTCCGTATGCTGGCCGGCCTCGCGAGCCGGCTCGACGAGGAGCATTTCATGGAGGAATGGACCGCAGCCACGAACGAGCAGGAACTGAAGGAGGCGCTGCTCCACCACGAGCGCTACCTCTCGCTCCACCTCGACCCCGGCACGCCCGCCGCCGACTTCATCGGCAGGGCCCTGCGCGACCTGCGCCTGCCGCCCGGCAACCTCGTCGCGCTCGTCCGGCGGCGCGGGCGGCTCCTCGTGCCGAGCGGCAGCACCGTGCTCGAAGAGGGCGATCAGATCACACTCATCGGGAATCCCGACGGCATCGCCCGGCTCTACGAGACGTACGGCTGAGCAGTCCGCCGCGCGCACAGCGGATGTGACGACGGAGCGTGACGCGAGCGTAACTTTGCGCTCCTCTCCACCCTCCGACCCGCCTCATGCGCCCCCTCCCGTTCCGCCCGCTCGCCGCCCTCGTCCTCGTCGCCGCCCTCACCGTCGGCGGTTGCTCCAGCCGTGCCGCGCTCGAAGGCCCCAGCGAGATTGAGTTGCTCCGCGAAGACCTCAACGCTGCCTACACCGAGATCGACCGGCTCAAGGCGGAGAATGCGTCGATGGAGCGGCAGCTCCGTGAGGCCATGGACCGGGTTGCGAGCGGGTCCAGCAACGGCGAGCGGGGCGAGACCGTCGCCGTCCTCCCGACGGACATCCTGTTCGAATCCGGCAGCGCGCAGCTCACCCCCGAAGGCGTCGCCCGCCTCGCCGAGGTCGCCGAGCGTCTCCGCACCGAATACCCCGGCCGCGAGGTCCGCGTCGAGGGCTACACCGACGACAAGCCCATCGGTCCGAACCTGACGGCGAAGTACCCGAGCAACTGGGAGCTCTCGTCCGCACGCGCGAGCATGGTCGCGCGCCACCTCCAGTGGACCCACAACCTCGACGGGACGAACATGGAGGTCGTCGGCCTCTCGCAGTACCACCCGCTGACCGAGAACGCGACGCCGGAGGGCCGCCAGCAGAACCGCCGCGTCCGCATCGCCGTGATGGGCGGATAGGCACCGTGCACCGACTCACGCTCGTCCTTCTGCTCGTCCCACTGGCGGCGGCTGCCCAAGAGGTGCCGCCCGGCGAGGTCCCTCTCCTCCGACAGATCGCCACGGCCCCATCGGCGGAGCGGATCGAGGCGGACATCCGCACGCTCGCCGGGTTCGGGACGCGGCACACGCTCTCGGATACGACGAGCAGCACACGCGGCATCGGCGCGGCGCGGCGGTGGATTCGGGCCGCGTTCGAGCGGATCAGCGCGGACTGCGGCGGGTGCCTGGAGATCGTCGAGCAGCGCGGGATCGTCGCGGGCGAGCGGCGGATTCCGGACTCGACGGTCGTCGTCAACGTCCTCGCCATCCAGCGCGGCACGAGCGATCTGAACCGGTTCGTCGTGATGAGCGGCGACATCGACAGCCGCGCCTCCGACGCGATGGACTTCACCTCCGACGCCCCCGGCGCGAACGACAACGCGAGCGGGATGGCCGGCGTGCTCGAAACCGCGCGTATCCTCTTCCGGCATGAATTCGCGGGCTCGATCATCTACGCCGGGCTCAGCGGCGAGGAGCAGGGCCTCTTCGGCGGGCAGATCATGGCCGAGCGCGCCGTCGCCGACGGCTGGCGGATCGAGGCCGTGCTCAACAATGACATGATCGGGAATAGCTGCGGGATCAACGGCGTCTGCGACAACACGACGGCGCGCGTCTTCGCCGAGGGCACCCGCGCTACCGAGACCGAGCGCGAGGCACAGATTTGCCGTTTCACCGGCGGCGAGGTGGATTCGCCAAGCCGCAACCTCGCCCGGCTCATCGCCCGGCTCGGCGAGCAGTACGTCCCCAACCTCGACGTGATGATGATCTATCGGCTGGACCGGTTCGGACGCGGCGGCCACCACCGGCCGTTCAACGACATGGGCTTCCCGGCCGTGCGCATCATGGAGACGAACGAGCACTACGACCGCCAGCACCAGAACGTCCGCACCGAAGACGGCCGTCCCTACGGCGACACCGTCGAGTTCGTGGACTTCGACTACGCGGCGAAGCTGACGGGCCTCAACGCCGTCGTGCTCGCCGACCTCGCCGGAGCGCCACCGCCGCCGTCCGGCGTCGAGATCGAAGGAGCGGTCAGCCCGAACACGACGCTGCGCTGGCAGCCCGTCGAACGTGCCCCGAACCTCGCCGGTTACCGCGTCTACTGGCGGCTGACGACGGAGCCGCAGTGGACCCACAGCCGCTGGGCCGGCGACGTGACCGAGTTCACGCTGGAGAACGTCGTCATCGACAACTACTTCTTCGGCGTGGCGAGCGTGTCCGACGAGGGCTACGAGAGCCCCGTCGTCTTCCCCGGCCCGGCGGGCGCGTTCGAGCGGGCGACGGGCGGCGAGGAATAGCGGCCTTGCCTTACCTTCCCGCTATGGCTCCCTCGAACGCAGCGCCCGTCCGTCCGCTTGACGAAACCCTCAAGGAGTACGGCCGCGGGCTAGCCGGGGGGCTCCTGTTCAGCCTGCCGCTCCTCTACACGATGGAGATCTGGTGGCAGGGGCACCTGGCCCCGCCGGCGCGCCTGCTCCTCTACGTCGCGGGGATGTTCGGGCTGCTGATGGCCTACACGCACGTCGCCGGGCTGCGCAAGGACCGGAGCCTGGCCGAAAACGTCCACGAGGCGCTCGAATCGGTGGCGCTGGGGCTGGTGGTGGCCGCCGCCGTGCTAAAGGTGACGGGCCAGCTTCCGCCGACCGCTTCCGCATCCGACGTGGTGGGCAAGCTGGTCATGGAAGGGATGGTCACCGCCATCGGGGTCGCCATCGGCACCACGCAGCTCGGAACCGGGGGCGATCAGGACGACGCCGACGACAAGCCGGCGAACCGGCGCGGCTCGCTCTACGAGGTGGCCTTCGCCCTGCTGGGGGCCGTGCTCATCGCCTCGAACGTGGCACCGACCGAGGAAATCCTGGTGATCGCTGTCGAAGCTCCCACCATATCCCTGCTGATTCTCGTCGCCGTGTCGCTCGCCCTCACCCTTGCCATCGTCTACTACATCGACTTCCGAGGGTCGGGCCGGTTGGAAGGCCACGTCCTGACCGGCAGCCCACTCTTCGGCGGTTCGATCACGTACGCCGCCGCCCTCGTCGCCTCGGCTGCGATGCTGTGGATGTTCGGGCGGTTCGACGAGGCAGGCTGGTCGGAGGTGGTTCGGCAGACGGTCGTGCTGGGGTTTCCGGCCGCGATTGGGGCCGCGGCGGGCCGTCTCCTCCTCGGCGGGCAGCAGCCATGAGCCCGGAGAACCAGAAACCGAACGGGCTGGAGTGGGCGATCGCCGGACTGGGCGCGCTCCTGATCCTCGTCGTCTTCGCCTTCCTGGTCACGGACCTCGTCGGCGGAGCGAGCGAGCCGGTCCGCCTCCGCGTCACGCTCGGAGCGCCGATGTCCCGAGACGGGCAGGCCTTCGTGCCGGTACGCGTGACGAACGAGGGCGGACAGACAGCCGAGGACGCGATGATCGAGGTCTGTGCGGGCGCGTCGAACTGCGCCGAGGTGTCGTTCGCCTACGTCCCCCGAGGCTCGGCGCGCGACGGGGTGGTCGGCCTCCAGGCCCCGCTGGATAGCACGCTCCAGGCCCGCGTGGAGAGCTACCGGACGCCGTGATCGCCGCGAACGGGACGGGGGCTGCGGCGTATCCTCTCCTCCGCCCACGCCCTGTTCTCTCATGTTCGACACCCTCTCTGGCGACCTCGTGATCCTTGCGGAGTCGGCCCTCGCGCTTCTCTGCGGCGGCATCATCGGGCTGGAGCGGGAGCTGGCTGGCAAGTGGGCCAGGCTCCGCACCAACATGCTCGTCTGCTTCGCCGCCGCTCTCTTCGTCAAGACGAGCCAGCTCACCGTGCTCACGACGGTCCCGATCTGGCAGGACGCCGGCCTCGCCGACAACGCGTTCGGCGCCGACCCTGTCCGCATCGTGCAGGCGATCGTGGTCAGGATCTCGTTCGTCGGCGCCGGCGCCGTCTTTCGCGACCCCGACGCGAACGTGGCCCGCGGGATGACGACGGCCGCGACGCTTCTCGTCGTGGCTCCCATCGGGATCGCCATCGCCGAGGGCCACTACACGCTCGCCGTCGGCGCGACGCTCCTCGTCGTCTTCGTGCTCCGCGTGCTCGACTGGGTGGAAGAGCGCTTCATCCCCGGCCCCGACAACGAACGCTAATCGCCCATGCACCCTATCCCCGATACCGACGACGACCTGCTCGCCGAGTGCGACGTGGACACGTTCCGCTCGGGCGGCAAGGGCGGCCAGCACGCCAACAAGACCGAGAGCGCCGTCCGCCTCCGCCACCGCCCCAGCGGGCTGACGGTCACGAGCCAGCAGGAGCGGAGCCAGTATCGGAACAAGCAGCTCGCCCTCGGTGAGCTGCGCCGCCGGCTCGAAGCGTTGAACCACACGCCGACGCGCCGCGTCAAAACGAAGCCGACGGCCGCCTCGAAGCGCCGCCGGATCGAGGCCAAGCACAAGCGGGCGGAGAAGAAAAAGCTCCGACGGCCGCCTCGCCTCGGCGACTGATACGGGTTCAGCGAAGCATAAAACGTAGGGGTGCCGGTAGCATCGTCTCGCCACCGGCACCCCTACGTTTTGCGAAGTACGTCCTTACGTCACTCCTTACGTCACGGCTTCTCCAGCGCCACGAAGTCCGCGCGCTCGCCGATGCCGGCGGAGACGGTGTTGACGACGTTCACGTTGAACGTCTCGACCCGCTCGCGCGTGCGGTCGTAGATGGTCCCGGTGAACGCGACCTCCTCTTCGCCCTCGGCCACCTCGATGGCCTTCTCGTTCTCGGCGAAGAAGACGCCCTTGTATTCCTTGCCTCGGAAGGTTTTGACGGGGTAGGCATACCCGCGCCCTTCGACCCCGTTCAGTTCTGCTTCCTTCAGCGTGTAGATAGCCACGGTGACCTCTCTGTTGATACGACGAAACACGGCACCCGCTCGCCGTACGTGTCTGCTTCGGCCGCGAGCTTCTAATTTAGGTTCTACGGATCCCGCCCGCTCTTGTTCTCCCCACCATGCTCTACGCCCTCCCCACCTCCTGGTTCAAGCCCGCGTTCCGGCTCGTCCGCGACGGACGAGAGGTCGGGCACCTCACGGTGTCTTCCTTCCGCGAACGTGCCACCTTCGCCGTGAAAGACGTCGAGTTCACGTTCTACCGGGAAGGCATGACGGGGGACTTCGTGCTGGAGTTTCAGGAGAGCGTGCTCGCCCGCGCGCAGAAGCCGAGCGCCTTCAAGCAGCGCTTCACGCTGGCCTTCGAGGGACAGAGCTACGCGCTGGCCCCGGCCTCGTGGTACGGACGGACGTTCGTGCTGCGCGAGGGAGACGAGGAGGCCGGCCGCGTCCGGCCACTCAGCGCTTTCAGCAACAAGACCGACCTCGACCTCCCCGACGCGCTCCCGCTGCCGGTGCAGGTGTTCTGTTTCTGGCTCGTGCTTATCCTGTGGAAGCGCGCCGCCGCCGCTGCGACGTGACGCGTCTGTTCAGGCAACCAGGTTTCTGTACCCTCATTCTCCCGCCCATTTCGCCGCTCCCGCCCATGCACAGCCTCGACCGCCGCTACATCACCCCGTTCATCGACGACGCCACCCGCGCCGACCTTCAGCCTCGCGTCGAAGCTGCCCACGAGGCTGTGCTGAACGGCACGGGCACGGGCGGCGACATGCTCGGCTGGCGCCCGCTCGTGCTCGACCCCGACACGGCCCTCCTCGACGAGATCGCGGAGACGGCGGCGGAGATCCGCGAGCGCGCGGACGTGCTCGTCTGCATCGGGATCGGCGGCTCGTACCTCGGCCCGCAGGCCGTGATCGACGCCCTCACGCCGTACTTCTCCGGCGGCGACGGGCCGGAGATCGTCTTCGCCGGCCACCACCTCTCGCCGAGCTATCACGAGCGGCTGCTCGAGTACCTCGATGGGAAGAGCGTCTACGCCAACGTGATCTCCAAGAGCGGGAGCACGCTCGAACCCGCCCTCGCCTTCCGCTTCGTCCGCCGTTTCCTCGAAGACCACTTCGACGACGCGCAGCGACGGATCATCGTCACGACCGGGCCGACGGGCGGGCTGCTCAACCCGCTGCGCGACGAGAAAGGCTACCGCAAGTTTGTCATCCCCGACGGCGTCGGCGGGCGGTTCTCCGTCCTCACGCCCGTCGGCCTCCTCCCCATCGCCGCGGCCGGGCACAACATCCGCGCGCTCATGCGGGGCGCGGGCGACGCCACAGCCGAGCTGGAAGAGGTGGTAAACAACCCCGCGCTCGACTACGCTGCCGACCGCTTCCTCCTCCACGAGCAGGGCTACAAGACCGAGTTGCTCGCCGTCTTCGAGCCCCGGCTGCGCGGCGTCGGGTCGTGGTGGCAGCAGCTCTTCGGCGAGAGCGAGGGGAAGGAAGGCAAGGGCCTCTTCCCTTCCGTCGCGCAGTACACCTCGGACCTCCACTCGCTCGGGCAGTACGTGCAGCAGGGGCAGCGCTCGCTCGTAGAGAGCTTCCTGCTCGTCGACGACGCGGGCGACGGCCCGACCGTCCCCGAGGAGGACGGCAACCCGGACCAGCTTAACTACCTCGCCGGCAAGACGTTCGCCGAGATCGACCACAGCGCGTACGAGGCCACGGCGGCGGCCCACGCCGAGGGCGGCGTCCCGAACTGGACGCTCACGCTCCCCCGCCTCAACGCCCGCTCGCTCGGCGAGGCCATCGCGTTCTACGAGCACGCCGTCGCCGTCGGCGGGTACCTCCTCGGCGTCAACCCGTTCGATCAGCCGGGCGTGGAGAACTACAAGCAGAAGATGTTCAAGCTCCTCGGCCGCGACGCGTAAATCAGCCTTCCGAGCCGGACCCTCAAAAGCCCGCACCCGGTCCGCCTCCGACGGTGGATCGGGCCATCTCCTCTCGCCCTGCCCGATGCCCTTCCGCACCACGTTACTGTTCGCCACTCTCCTCATCGTCAACCTCGCCTGCGCCCCGAAGAGCATCTCCGTGCCGGACACGTCGGACGTTCCCATCGGCCCCGTCGTCGTGAGTACAGGCGCAAACGAGAATCTCCACGCGGTGCTGTGGACGCAGACGGCGGTCGAGTACCGCGCGGTCGCGCTGCAAACCTACGCCGCCGCCCGGGCCGCCCTCCCCGCCGCGCTCGCCGACACGAGCTGGACGGCCTCGCCCGATCAGCAAGCACGGCGCGGCTATGGCCCACTCCCCCCCGCCGTCGTGCTCGACGTAGACGAGACAGTGCTAGACAACTCGGCCTATCAGGCGCGGCTCATCCGGGACGACGCCGAGTATGAGCGTGAGACGTGGAAGGCGTGGGTGGAGGAAGCTGCCGCGACCCCGGTACCGGGCGCGCTCGCCTTCACACGCGCTGCCGACAGCCTCGGCATCACCGTGATCTACCTCACGAACCGCCGCGGCAGCGAAGAGACCGCCACGCGCACGAACCTCGCCGCGCTCGGCTTCCCCGTCTCCGCCGACTTCGATGCCGTCCTCACGCGCGATGACCTGACCCGCACCGGCGCCCCTGAGTTCGAGAGCGGCGACAAAGGGCCGCGCCGCGCCGCCGTCACCGAGCGGTTCCGCGTGCTCGCCTATCTCGGCGACAGCCTCGCCGACTTCATCTCCGAAGCAGACGGCACCGAAGCCGAGCGAGATGACGCTGCTGCGCCGTACGCCGGATGGTGGGGCGAGCGCTGGTTCATGCTGCCGAATCCGCAGTACGGCTCGTGGGAGAGCGTCCTGTTCGGCAACGACTACAGCCTGACGCGCGAAGAACGTCTGCGACGTAAAACCGGGCAGCTCCGCACGGGGCAGGAATAGGGCCGCGGACGGTCGCATCCCCGACTCCCCTGCCCCGTAGCGACGTGGCGACCGCCCTCCTCGTTCACCCCTCCTGCCATGTCTACCGAGGTCCCTGCTCGCTCCGGCCTCCTTTGGCGTGACCGCCTCACGCACCCGACCGCGCTCCTGCTCGGGCTCGGCTTCGTCAAGCTGCTGGCGCACCTGCTGACGGCCGCCCGCTACGGCTTCCACCAGGACGAGTTTTACTACCTCGCGTGCGGGCGTCACCTCGCGTGGGGGTTCGTGGACCAACCGCCCTTCGTCCCGTTTGTCGCCCTCGTCAGCAGCGAACTGTTCGGGGCGACGCCGGCGGGACTGCGTGTCTTTGTGGCCCTCGCTGGCGCGGTGACGGTGGTGATGGCCGGACTGCTCGCGCGTGAGCTCGGCGGTGGGCGGTTTGCACAAGGAATGGCGGCGCTCGCCGCGCTCTTTTCCCCCATCTTCCTTGCTGCCGGGACGACGTTGCAGACCGTCCCGTTCGACCAATTGTGGTGGGTGCTCGCGGCGTTTTGCGTCGCGCGCGCCGTGCGGACGGGGAGCGCACAGTCATGGCTACTCACGGGTTTTTTGCTGGGCATCGCGCTCCTGACGAAATACACTGTGCTCCTCTTCGGCCTCGGGTTATTCGTTGGGCTGCTGGCAACTCCCGCACGGAGGCAGCTACGGACGCCGTGGCCGTGGGCGGCGGCGCTCGTCGCGCTCGCCCTCTTCCTTCCGAATCTGATCTGGCAGATCACCCACGGCTGGCCGACGCTGGAGTTCATCGCGAATAACAACGCCAACGTAGCAATGACGGTGGGCAGTTTCCTCGTGGCGCAACCGCTGCTGATGGGGCTGCCCGGCCTCCTGCTGTGGCTTGGTGGCCTCGCGTGGTTCTTCTCGCCGCCGGGCCGTCCGTTCCGCGTGCTCGGGTGGATCGTACTCGTCACGCTGGTCGTGCTGCTGCTCGTCGCGGGGAAAGACTACTACCTCGGCTCGACGTACCCGCTCGGCTTCGCGGCCGGGGCGGTGGGTCTCGAAATCTGGACTCGGCGACGGGCGAAGCGCTGGCTCGCCCCGTCCCTCGCGGCCGGATTTGTCGTGCTCAGCCTCGGCGCCGTGCCACTCGCGCTGCCCCTGCTGCCGGTAGATACGATGGTGCGCTACAAACTCTACGAACTCAACGAGAACTACCCTGAGATGCTCGGCTGGCCGGAATTGGCTGGGACGGTGACGGAGGTGTACGACGCCCTGCCGCCTGCCGAACAGGCCGAAGCCGCGGTCTTTACTGCTAATTACGGCGAGGCCGGAGCGCTCAACCTCCTCGGCCCCGAGCGGCTGCCGACCGCTTTCAGCGGCCACAACTCATACCACACGTGGGGACCGCCGCCTGCCACCACCACGACCGTGATCGCGCTCGGCTTTCCCGAGGACTACCTGCGCCGCTTCTTCGCCGAGGTTGAACCCGCCGCTACGACGACGAATCCATACGGCGTGCCAAACGAAGAGTTTGAGGGAACGGTTTATCTGTGCCGTCGTCCGTTCGAGCCGCTCGGCGCTCATTGGCTCGACCGGCATCACTACGACTGAGCGAAACGTCCGCTCCGACCCCGGCGTTAACGCCTCCCCTCTGCTCCTCCCTGCCTCTCCTCCATGCGCTCCGTTCTTCCGCTCTTCGCCCTGCTCGTACTCAGCCTCACGCTCACCGGCTGCCAGCGGGCCTATTTCAACGCGCTCGAACGGATCGGCATCGAGAAGCGCGACGTGCTCGTGGACCGCGTGCGGGAAGCGCGCGACAGCCAGAACGAAGCGAAGGAGCAGTTTCGCAGCGCGCTCGACGAGTTCTCCGCGCTCGTCAACTTCGACGGCGGCGACCTCGAGGCTATGTACAACAAGCTGGACCGCGAGTACGAACGGAGCGAGGACCGCGCCGACGAAGTCCGCGACCGGCTCGACGCGGTCAACGACGTCGCCACTGCGCTCTTCAACGAGTGGGAGGATGAACTCGACGCGTACTCCGACCGCGACCTCCGACGGCAGAGCGAGCGGCAGCTCCGCGAGACCCGCGCCCGCTACGAGGAGATGCTCGCCGCGATGGAACGCGCCGAGCGGAAGATGGCCCCGGTGCTCGAAGCGTTCCAGGACCAGGTGCTCTTCCTCAAGCACAACCTCAATGCCCGTGCTATCGCCTCGCTCGAAGACACCGTGACGGACCTGGAGACGGACGTGGATCAGCTCATCCGCGACATGGAAGCCTCGATCGCCGAGGCCAATGCCTTCATCGAGCAGATGCAGGCGGGGTAGCGCGGAGCGCGCTTGGCGGGGCAGCGCGCGCAACGCATTTGGCGGAGGAGCGGGAGTCGGTGCCGACGAGATCGGCGTAGGGGGTGATGCCTCCTACCGAGCTCCCGCTCTTCCTTACTCGTCCCGCATGATAGGGTCGAGCGGGGCACATAACCAGCTTATCCATCCGTCCAGCTTTGGATCATGCCGACGGGCGCCGAAGCGACACGATGTGGCGGCGGAGGCTCTCGTAACCGAGCCGCGACTTCGCCTCGTCCCACGGCACCCACGCGACCTGCTCGATCCCCTCCCGCTCCTCCGGCGTGAAGTCCCGTTCCGGTGTCCGCATGAAGAACCAGTGCGTCGTCTTGACGAAGTAGCGCCCCTTCTCCGGGTAACCATGAACCGTGGTGCCAGCCGGCCCCGTCAGCGTGAGCGCGTCAATGCCAACCTCTTCGCGGACCTCGCGGAGCGCGCACTCCTCCACCGCCTCGCCCTCGTCCAGCTTCCCTTTCGGGAGGTCCCACGCGCCGCGCCGGTAGATCAGCAGCAGCTCCGGCCCCGTCTCGCCCGCCCGGACGACGAAGCCGCCCGCCGCCGTTACCGGCTCCGGCGGAAGAAAAGGGTCGAGGTTCGGGATCGCACCGGGCGGAATCGCGCCGTCTGCAATGCCTTCGCTTTCGATTACGAGGATCCGTTCGCCGTCGGCGCAGGCCGCCTTCGCCTCGGCGAGTGCGCCGTACAGCCGGTAGCTGTTATCCTGTCGTGAGATCCCGTGCGCACGTATCCCGTTCAATACGTTCTCCGGGACACACGTAAACAGCAGCGCAGCCCCTTCGAGCGAAGCCCGGTCATTTCCCATTTTCCCCTCTCCGATCCTATGAGTTCCTACGAATACGATGTCGTCGTCCTCGGCGCGGGCGCAGCCGGGCTGACGGCCTCCGGCCTCGCCGCCTCCTTCGGCGCGAAGACGATGATGGTCGAGCGTGCCCGCCTCGGCGGCGACTGCACGTGGACCGGCTGCGTGCCGAGCAAGACCCTCATTAAAGCCGCGAAGGTCGCCCATCAAATGCGCGAGGCGCACCGCTACGGGCTCACCGATACGCCGCCGGAGATCGACTTCGGCCGCGTGATGGAGCACGTCCGCGCCACGCGGCGCGAGGTTTACCACGACGCCGACCGGCCCGAAATCTACGAAGACCTTGGCGTGGACGTGCGAGAAGGCACCGCCCGCTTCACCGACCCCCACCGGATCGTGATCGAGCACGAGGGCCGGACGGACTCTATCTCGTCGCGGCTGTTCGTCATCGCCACCGGCGGGCGCGCTGCCGTTCCGCCTATCGACGGGCTCGACGGCGTAGAGGTCCTCACGAACGAGTCGCTCTTCGAGATCGACGCGCAGCCCGGCTCGCTCGTCATCATCGGCGGCGGACCGATCGGGGTCGAGATGGCGCAGGCGTTCCAGCGCCTCGGCACCGACGTGACCGTCGTGGACATGGCCGACCGCATCCTCGGCCGCGACGACGCCGAGCACGCGGCGATGCTGAAAACCGCGCTCGAAGGCGAGGGCGTGCAGTTCGTCCTCGGCGCGTCCGTCGAGCGCGTGTCCGAAGAGAATGGGCAGAAGGTCGTCCACGCGAAAGTCGGCGGCGCGACGCGGCAGCTCCGGGCCGACGCGCTGCTCGTCGCCACCGGGCGGCGGCCAAACGTCGAAGAACTCGGGCTCGACCGAGCGGGCGTCGTCGTCACCAAACAGGGTGTCAAGGTGGACGACAAGTGCCGGACCTCGCAGCGCCACATCTTCGCCGCGGGCGATTGCACCGGCGAGTACCAGCTCACGCACATGAGCGAGCACATGGCGAAGGTGGCGATGTCCAACGCCGTGCTCAAAGTCCCCTCGAAGATCGACCGCGCGCACGTCCCGTGGTGTACGTTCGCCGACCCCGAGATCGCCCACCTCGGCGCGACGGAGGAGGAGCTGAACGAGGACGGGACGAGCTACGAGGTCTACCGTTTCCCCTACTCCAAAGTGGACCGTGCCATCACCGAGAACGAGACGACGGGCAGCATCAAGGTCTTCGCGACGAAGTGGCGCGGGAAGATCCTCGGCGCGAGCGTGCTCGGCGACCGGGCGGGTGAGCTGATCTCGCTCTACGGCGCGGCGATGGCGAACGGCGTCACCCTCCGCGAGCTCTCCGACACCATCTTCCCGTACCCGACCTACGCCCTCGGTGCCCGCCGTGCCGCCGACCAGTGGTACGCCCGCAAGCAGTTCCCCGCCGTGATCCGCACGGTGCAGAAGCTCTTCGGCTACCGCGGCCCCGAGCCCAAGCCCATCGACCCGAGCCGGATCGTCTAACGGAAAAGCTCAGCCGCCGGACGCGCCAGCGGACGGTCGGCTGCAGCGCTGGGTTGGGCGGCAGGCGCACGGGCACCAAGACCTCGGTCACTCGTGTTGACGTAGGAAGCGCATCGCTATTGGCCCAATGCGTTCGGCCTGGGTCAGCCATGGTGCGTGTCCCCCGCCAACGACGTGCAGTTCTGCATCGGGCATCGCTTTCACCATGCGTTCGCCCACCTCCACCGATCCAAAGGGGTCGTCCTGCCCCCAGAACACCAACGTCGGCTGAGTAACCCGCGCAAGTTGCTCGGCCGTCAGTCTCATTGCTGGTCGGTTGCCACGTAGACGGATCAAGGCGTTGAGCGTGGAGAGAAACGTATGACGAAAGTCCGGTAGACGCTCCGTTGCTAAAATCAGATCGGCGAGTTCAGGGGTAAGCGGGTATTCATGTACCATCCTACTCAGCTCTTCAACCTGACTCTCCGATGGCGGTCGCAGTCGGGTCAACACGCGTCCGAGGGGTCGGGCCGAAAGAAGGCGCATCGGGAGCGGGGCCGAGGTGTCTAAGACGATGGCAGGGCATCCTACGTGCACCATCACCTTCACTCTCTCCGGCCGATCCAGTGCCAGCCAATTGGTCCAGAGCGAGCCGAGCGAGTTCGCCAGGAACGCCGGAGCCTCTAATCCAAGCCCATCGAGCACTTCATCGAGGAAGCGAACAGCATTGCGCCGCAGGTCTTCGGCGAAACCCAGGGTGGTGTCGGTGAGACCATAGGCAGGCAAGTCAACCGCGAAGAGACGGAATCCTCCGAGTTCAGCCATCAAGGGTGCCCACATCGCGGCAGGGATTCCGATGCCATTGACGATCACGACGGCCGACCCTTGACCGGAGACCAACACATGGGCCTGCCCTTCGACCACCGGGACATCGACGAACCGCGACTCTGCTTCGATCCCATACCGGTCGAGCATTCGTTGCTGAGCTTCGATGAAGTCTTGTCTGGCTTCCGTCATGACATTGCAAGGGTCATTGGTTCATGCCGCCCAACCCGTACTTATCAGGACGGATGGGGGTGTTATCACGCCCCGAGGCCTGATAACGTGCGGGGGGAGGTTACGGTGAGCGGCGGCCTACGCCTGGCAAGAAACACCCTCGCGAGGTCGCTTGCTCGCCTTTCGCCTGCAAGATAAACGCCCCGTTCCGAACCGCAAGCGTCCTCGTGCTGCGCGCAAAGTGCCCACCTGATCTGCTCGGCTTGGCGCTACGCTGCCTCGGTGAGCACTTCGTCGAAGGTCACGCCGACGAGCTTGCTCACGCCCTCCTCCTGCATCGTCACGCCGTACATCCGGTCGGCGGCTTCCATCGTGAGCTTGTTGTGGGTGACGAGGATGAACTGCGTGCTCTCGGAGAACGAGCGGATCAGGCTCATGAACCGCTCGACGTTGGCGTCGTCGAGGGGGGCGTCCACTTCGTCGAGGATGCAGAACGGGGAGGGCTTGACGAGGTAGATGGCGAAGAGGAGGGCGATGGCCGTAAGCGTCTTCTCGCCACCGGAGAGTTGGGTGATGGCGCTTGGCTTCTTCCCCTTCGGCCGTGCGCGGATCTCGACGGCGTCTTCGAGCGGGTCGTCGCCGGCGAGGACGATGTCGGCGCTCGCGTTCTCGCCGAAGAGGTCGATGAAGAGCCGCTGGAACTCGCGGCGGACGGCCTGGAACGTCTCATCGAAGCGGGCGGAGGCGGTCGTGTTGATCTCGCGGATCGTGGAGCGGAGGGAGGCTTCGGCCTGTTCGAGGTCGGCCTGCTGGGCGCGGAGGAAGTCGAGCCGCTCTTTCTCTTCCTCGTACGATTCGAGCGCGAGCTCGTTGACGGCGCCGAGGCCGCGGAGTTTTTCGCGGAGGCCGGGGATCTCGCGCCGCGCTGCGTCCACGTCGAAGTCGTCGCCGGGCGCATCGAGCTCGCCGAGAGCGACGCCGTACTCGTCCCACGCGCGCTCGGCGATGGCTTCCATCCGCGTGCCGAGTTCGGTCAGCCGGACTGCGCCCGTCCCCTGGCGCTGCTGCGCTTCCTCGCGCAGCCGACGGACCTCGCGGAGCAGTACATCGGTGTCGGAGATGGCGGAGCGCGCATCGGAGACGGCGGTTTCGGCCTGCTTGACGGCGTCGTCAAGACTTGCTCTAGCATCGCGGAGGCGGGTCGCTCGGGCCTCCTGCGTGGCTTTCAGCCCGGCGGCCTCTTCGCGCCCGGCGCGGACGCGCTCGGCCTCAGTCTGCCGCTCTTCTTCGCGGACGGCGAGTTCGCGGATCGTGCGCTCAGCCCGGTCGCGGTCGCGGTGGAGCGCGTCGAGCCGGTTGCGCGCTTGGACGGCGACGAGGTGGGCCTCGCTGAACCGAGTGAGGGCGTCGCGGCTGGCAGCTTCGGCGGCGGCGTACGCAGCATCAGCCGCGTCCCGCGTCCGCTGCGCGTCATCGTGTGCGGTCTGGGCGACGGCGAGGGCGGCTTCGAGCGCTTCTGTCGCCTCGGCCGCGCCGAGCTGCGCTTGCAGGTCGGCGCGGCGGGTATCGAGCTCGGTGCCGCGGCGGGACTGCGCCTCCGTTTCGTACGCGGCCTGCCCCGCTTCTCGCTCCGCTGCATCGAGGGCGCGCTCGGCCTCGCGAAGGGCGGTGCGTCGTTCGTCGAGGGCGAGGGCGGCGCGTTCGTCTCGGAGCGCCCGGTCGCGCGCTTCCAGCATCTCTACATCGGCTGCGGCCGACTCGACTTCGGCGAGGGCGGCGGCGAGCTGTTCCCGGCGGCCGAGCCGCTCGGCTCCAGCGGTCTTCTCCGCACCGCCCGCGTGGAGGATGCCGCGCCCGCCGGTCCATTCGCCGTCCGGGGTGACGAACCGAGCATCGGGGTGCGCGTCGTGCAGCGCCTCGGCCTCGGCGAGCGAGTCGGCGACGAAATAGTTCTGAAGCAGGAGCCGCACGAGAGGCTGGTGCGCTGCATCCGTGCGGACGACGGAGGCGACGGCGACCGTGCCCGGCGGTGCGGGGGCGGAGGCCGGAACGTCGGGCAACCGTTCCAGCACGACGAACGTGGCGCGCCCCGCGTCTTCGGCCCGTAGCCGCTCGATGCCGGCGTGAGCCTCGGCCTCGGTCCCCACGACGAGGCACGACGCGAGCGGACCGAGCGCGGCGTCCACGGCGGGGCGGAAGTCCGGGTCGCAAGCGAGCAGGTCAGCGACGGTTTGCGGTGCGTCGGCCCAGCCGGGATTCGTGAGGAGCGTTTGGACGGCGTCGGAGAAGCCCTCGTAGCTGTCGAGCAGGCTCTGGAGGATGCCGGCCTCGGCGGTCGAGGCGTCGAGCCGGCGTCGGGCCTCGCGCAGTTGCTGTCCGGCCGCGTCGATTTGCGCGTCGAGGTCGCCCCTCTGGCTTTCCGCATTTCGAAGCGCGTCGGCGGCGGCGTCACGTTCGGCGGCGGCGCGGTCGCGGGCACGCTCGGCTTCTGCCGTCTGCGTCGCGGCATCGGCGAGGGTTCGCTCGATGTCGCGCCGCACGGCTTCGACGCGCTCGATCTCGGCTTCGAGGAAGGCGCGGCGGTTGCGCTGCGTGTCGAGCGCGGCGCGGGCGGTGCCGATGGCGTCGGCGGTGCGGCGGGCTTCGGCCTGGGCCGCGCTCACGTGGTCGCGGGCGGCCAGGGCCTCGGCGTCGGTGCGGTCGCGGGCCTGGGCGCGCTCGGCCTGGGCGCGCTCGGCCTGGGCGAGGGCGGCTTCGGCGGCTTCACTCTGGGCGGCGAGCGTTTCAGATTCGGCGCGGAGGGCGTCGGCGCGGGCCGTGTCGGCGTCGCGCTCGCGGTCGAGGCGTTCGAGTGCGGCGGCGGCGGCGTCGCGGCGTTCTTCGGCGAGGCGGGCCTCGGCCTCGGCCTGCCGGATCTGCTCGGCGTGGGCGTTGAGGGCGCGCTGCTTCTCGGCGAGGTCGCGCTCGCGGTCGAGCAGGGCGGCGCGGAGCGCTTCGCTCTCGGCCTCGCGGCGCTGGAGCTGCGCCGTCCGTTCGGCCACCTGATCGCCGAGCGTGTCGGCTTCGGCGGCGAGGGTTCGGCGCTCGGCTTCGAGGCGCGCGAAGTCGGACGCGGCGAGGCCGAGTTCGAGGTCGCGGAGGCGCTGCTGGAGGGTCTGGTGACGCTGCGCCTTGCCCGCCTGTCGCGCGAGGCTGCGGACGTTTTTGTCGATCTCGTCGGTGAGGTCAGCGAGGCGCGTGAGGTCGGCCTGCGTGGTGTCGAGGCGGCGGAGGGCCTGGCTGCGGCGGAGCTTGTACTTCGTGATGCCGGCGGCCTCCTCGAAGAGCCGGCGGCGGTCGTCGGCGTTCTCGCTGAGGATGTCCTCGATCATCTTCAGCTCGATGACCGAGTAGGCGCCCGCGCCCATCCCCGTGTCCATGAACAGGTCGAGGATGTCCTTGAGCCGGCAGACGGTCCCGTTGAGGAGGTACTCCGACTCGCCGGAGCGGTAGAGCCGGCGGCTGATCGTGACGTCGGTGTACTCGGTGGGGAGGACGTTCCGGGTGTTCTGGATGGAGAGGGAGACCTCGGAGAGGCCGAGGGCGCGGCGCGTGGCCGTCCCGTTGAAGATCACGTTCTCCATCTTCTCCGAGCGCAGCAGCCGCGCCCGCTGCTCGCCGAGCACCCACCGCACGGCGTCGATGATGTTCGACTTCCCGCACCCGTTGGGGCCGACGATGGCCGTGACGCCGGGGTCGAAGTGGATCGCGGTCTTGTCGGCGAAGCTCTTGAAGCCGTGGAGCTCGATGCTGCTGAGGTACATGCGGGAGGCGGGCAGCCGGTTCGGCGCGGTGGGAGTCGCTTGGAAGATAGCCTACGCCGGGCCTCCTCGCAGGCGCGCTTCCGACCGGATGCAAAACGCCCCGCCCCCGCAGGCGGCGGCGGCGGGGCGTCGAGCGTCAGCGGTGAAGCCGATCAGCGGACGCGCATCAGCTTCTGCGTCGTGACGCGGCCACCCGCGTCGAGCCGGACGAGGTAGAGCCCGCCCGGGAGCGTGTGGCCCACCGCATCGCGGCCGTCCCACGTCGCCGTGTGGTCGCCCGCACCCATCGGCGCGTCCGCGAGCCGGGCGACCTCGTGCCCGAGCAGGTCGTAGACGGTGAGGCGGACGGGGCCGGCCACCGCGAGGTGGAACGGGAGCGTCGTCGTCGCCCGCATCGGGTTGGGGTAAGCCGGGGCGAGCGAAGCTTCGTCCGGCTGCGCATCATCCTCGGAGGCGGTAGGGTCCAGCACGCGGAGGACGATGGTGACCGTCGTGGAGAGGGCGGGAGACCCGTCGTCCGTCGCTGTGAGCGTGACGGCGTGGTCGCCGACCTGCGAGGCGTCGGGCTGGAAGGTGAGCGTCGCCACGGCGATGTTGCCCGCAGCGGCCGTGGCGGAGAAGTTGGCGAGGCCGCCCGCGTCTACGGTGATCGTCGTCGTCTGATCGCCCTCGGGGCTGAGGAAGGTAAAGTCCTGCACCCACGTCTCGCCGATGTTGATCTCGAAGGCCTCGCCGTTGCTGAACCCGCTAGCGATCGGGGAGACGTTCCCCGACCCCTCTGCGGTGTTGAAGCAGATGGTCTGGCCGTCGAGGTGGCTCACGCCGTCCACTGCGCCGCTCGGGCCGTCATAGTCCACGCCCTCGTGGTCGAAGCTTCCGTACAGGAAGAAGTCCTGCCCGTTGCCCCGGTTGGCGCCGACGACGGCGGGGAAGCCGCCGAAGCCACCGTCTCCGTCGGAGGCATCGCCCGTCGTCCACTGCATGTCGCCGTAGCCGAAGCAGACGTTGTTATCGCCGAGCAGGACGGGCGCGCTCGCGATGACGACTTGGAAGGTGTTCGTCAGTTCGGGGTGTTGACTGTAGAACCCGACCTGCTCCCAGTGGGCGACGAACGCGGGCGTCCCGTCGACGGTGATAGTTTTGTAGTAGACGAGGCCGCAGGCGTCACACCGCGTGTCGACATCGGCCCAGAAGGGGGCTACCATCACGAAGTCGGTGCTAGGGAACCCTTCGGGGTCATAGCTGCTGTAGCACGAGTTGTCGTCGGGGCCGAACGAGACGTTGCCGTTGTTGTTGACACAGACCTGGTTGTAGGTCGTGCCGTAGAGGGTGTAGCTGAATCCGAGGTCGAGCATCCCTGTGAAGTCGTCGTCGTTCCGGTCAAGCACGGACCAGCCGCCGTCGCCGGGGTAGGTAATGAGGAGGCCGCCGCGTGCAGCAGACGAGGGCGGAGCGGGCATTACCGACGCGGACGAAGGGGAGTGGAGCGTTTGTTTCCAGATGGCATAGGCCGAAGGGGAGGTGTGAGGATCAGGCTGTTGAGCGAAGGTGCTCGACGCGAAGAGGAACACACAGGCGAAAATGAAGGCATTACGTAGCGCGGGAATCATGGCCGTGGCCGGATTGGGGAACGGAGGGGGCGGCCGATGTCGGCCTACCCGTTGCGCAGTCAAACCCCTAATATTACGTAGATGGCATATCGAATCTGACAGGTACAATTGGCTACTTCTACTGTCGCTTTGCAAGCATAAATGCCCCGCCGCTGCAGCTTGCAGCAGTGGGATAGGGAGGGAAGGGCAGCGGGGGCGCATCCGGTTGCGTTACGGAACGAGCCGGCTATGCCGCGCCCGTGCTGCTAACCGCACACGGAGTGCCGGTACGCCCCGTCGTGCGGTGGACTGTGACCGTCTCAGGTCCGAAGCGGGTCACGACATCGGGGATCGCAGCGGCAACGGCCGCCGCCATTGGTTTCGAGCCGGACACTCCGCGTGTCCGTCACCCCACGCGTGATGCTCCCTACTTCCGGCAGGCGATCTCGCTCCGAGCCTCAGGTCAGCCAGGACAACGTCGCGACGGCCGAAGTCCATCGCGCGCTCGGCGACCTGCTCAGCCGCCGGGGGAGCTATGTGGCGGCGAACCCCCTCCTGCTATCCGTCCACAAGACCTTCCTCAAACATCGAGCGCCGGGAAGGCCATGTCGCCGTTGCCGGACACCGACGAGCGAGGTGGGGCGGAGTCGACGATCTCGCGGAGGACGCGGAGGAGGTCCGTCGTCGTCCATGCCGAGGACTCGGAGACGCTGTAGCAGTACACCCCGTCGCACGCGGGCGTGACGGTGAGGGCCGCCGGGGTGTGGCTGAGCCGCTTGCTGGTGTGAGCCGGAGGGGGCAAGGGCGTGCGGACGGCTGAGGCGTGAGCGAGGCGGTCACTGTGCCTGTACGTGTCCTGTGGAGTGAGGGCGTAACTCAACGTCAGTCGCGGGTTGATCAGATCGAGGCAATTCCTGCGTAGCAGAGGTTCAGATGCACCAGCTTCAGCAACGACACGCTCCAGAGACCTTGCCACGAACGGGCGTAGACCCGGTCGCAGAACCGATCCCACAA
>JBBSMX010000078.1:0-20081 GCA_038232935.1 Rhodothermales bacterium
GCGTGCGGTGGGAGCACGGACGCGGGACACCCTCCGCACGGCGGTGTCCGAGGCGTTGGCGCTCGTAGAGATCGGGGAGATACGGCGATGGGTGCGGCATTGCGGCTACCGGCTTACGAGTACGTGACTCTCACACTAGTGCTCGACCGCGTCGGTCACACCGGGTTTGTTCGGCTCGGCAGTCGGGGTGCCATCGAGGTCCATCACCTCTTTCGGGTCGTTGTGCTTGTCCACGAGGACGACGCGGGGGCGGTGCTCGGCCGCTTCCTCCAGCGTTAGCTCGGCGTAGGCGATCACGATGATCTCGTCGCCGGGGGCGTTGAGACGAGCGGCGGGGCCGTTGAGGCAGACCGTCCGGCTCCCGCGCTCGGCAGGGATCGTGTACGTCTCCAGCCGAGAGCCGTTGTTGACGTTGACGACCTGCACCTTCTCGTAGGGCAGGATCTTCGCCGCCTCCAGCAACTCGGCGTCCAGCGTGATGGAGCCTTCGTAGTAGAGGTCGGCTTCGGTCACCGTGAGGCGGTGGAGCTTCCCTTTGAACAGCGTGATCGTCATTGGGTGATTCGCTGATTGAGTGATTGGCTGATTGGATTCTGCATTCACCCAATCGGCGAATCACCCAATCACTCAGTGGTAAGGAACGTGTTGTCGATCAGGCGGGCGTCGCCGAAGTAGACGGCCACGGCGGCGAGCGCCTCCCGCCCCGGCCGGAGCGTCTCGACCGGCTGGAGCGTCTCGCTGTCCACCACCTCGGCGTACTGCAAGCGCGCGAGCGGCGCGGCGGCGATTTTGCCCCGCATCGTGTCTACGAGAGCCGCTGCCTGCCGTTCCCCCGCCTCGACCTGCCGCCGGACCGCGGAAAGGGCTTGGGAGAGCACAACGGCCTGCTTCCGCGCTTCTTCACCGAGATAGCGGTTCCGCGACGACAGCGCGAGCCCGTCCGCCTCCCGCACCGTTTCGACGCCGACGATCTCGATCCCGAAGCCGAGATCGCGCGTCATCCGGCGGAGGATGAGGAACTGCTGCGCGTCCTTCTTTCCGAACACGGCGAGGTGCGGGCGGCACGCGAGAAACAGCTTCGTCACGATCGTCGTGACGCCGTCGAAGTGGCCGGGGCGGAACGCGCCGCAGAGGTGCTCCCCCATGCCCGCCACCGCCACCGTCGTCGCGGCGTGCTCGTCGTACATCGCGCCGACGGCAGGCGCGAACACGGCGTCCACGCCCCCGGCGCTGCGGAGCAGGTCGAGGTCGGCATCGAGCGTGCGGGGGTAGGCGTCGAAGTCTTCGC
Source organism: Rhodothermales bacterium (assembly GCA_038232935.1). GTDB lineage: Bacteria > Bacteroidota > Rhodothermia > Rhodothermales > JANQRZ01 > JBBSMX01. The sequence continues at coordinate 1,289 of JBBSMX010000078.1, forward strand.
CCGGTCCGAACTGCGTCGGGTTGACGAAGATGGAGACGATGACATGATCGGCCCGTCGGCGTGCTTCTTCGACGAGGGCGAGGTGGCCCCGGTGGAGCGCGCCCATCGTCGGGACGAGCGCGAGGGTGTGGCCGGCGCAGCGGACGAATTCGGCCTCGGCCTGCATGGCGGCAACGGTGTAGAGGATCTCCATTGGGTGATTAAGTGATTCGCCAATTGGGTGATTGGGGTGCCGGCTTCACACGCGGCGCTCGGAAGATCGGCAACCTAGACTGGAACGCCATAGTTTAGCACTCCCCTCCTTTCCAACTCCCCCGCTCGGAGCCACGCAATCAGCCAATCACCCAATCAGCGACTCACCCAATGCCTGACTTCCGCACCGAAAAAGACTCGCTCGGCGAGGTCCGTGTCCCGGCCGATGCGCTCTACGGCGCGCAGACACAGCGCGCGAAAGAGAACTTCCCCATCTCGTCGCTCCGCTTCCCCCGCCGCTTCATCGAGGCGCTCGGCCTCATCAAAAGCGCCGCGGCCCACGCGAATCACACGCTTGGCCTGCTCCCTGGCCCGAAGGCACTTGCGATTGCCGCCGCCGCCGAGCGCGTCGCCGCCGGCCATCTCGACGGCGAGTTCGTACTCGACATCTTCCAGACAGGCAGCGGGACCTCGACGAACATGAACGCTAACGAGGTCATCGCCCACGTCGCCGGCGCGGCCCTCGACGGCGACACGGTCCACCCCAACAACGACGTCAACATGGGGCAGTCGTCGAACGACGTGATCCCGACGGCGATGCACGTCGCTGCCCGCGTCGGCATCGAGCGGGAGCTGATCCCGGCGCTGGAGCGGCTGCGCGACGCGTTGCACGAGAAAGCCGAGGCGTTCGACGACGTGCTCAAGAGCGGGCGGACGCACCTCATGGACGCGACGCCGGTCCGGCTCGGGCAGGAGTTCGGCGGCTACGCCTCGCAGGTGGAGCACGGGATCCGCCGGCTCCGCAACGCGAGCGAGGAGCTGGCCGAGCTCGCCCTCGGCGGGACGGCCGTCGGCACCGGGATCAACCGGCCGGTGGACTTCCCCGAGAAAACCATCGCTCACCTCTCCGAGGCGACCGGGCTGGACTTCCGCGAGGCCGAGAACCACTTCGAGGCGCAGTCCGCAAAGGATGCCTACGTCTCGGCGTCGGGCGCGCTCAACACCGTCGCCGTCTCGCTCATGAAGATCGCCAACGACATCCGCCACCTCTCTAGCGGGCCGACGAGCGGGCTCTCGGAGATCCAGCTCCCGGCCGTCCAGCCCGGCTCCTCCATCATGCCGGGCAAAGTGAACCCGGTGCTCGCCGAGGCACTGATGATGGTGGCCGCCCGGGTGATGGGCAACCACACCACGATCACCGTCGGCGGGCAGCAGGGCAACTTCGAGCTGAACGTGATGATGCCGGTGATGGCGCACGCGATGCTGGAGAGCATCGAGATCCTCGCGACCGGCTGCGACGCCTTCCGTGAGAAGTGCCTCGTCGGGATCGAGGCCAACCGGGCGCGCTGCCGCGAGCTGCTGGAGAAGAACCCCTCCATCGCCACGGCGCTCAACGCGACAATCGGCTACGACGCGGCGTCGAAGGTGGCGAAACGCGCCGCCGCCGAGGGCCGCTCCGTCCGCGACGTACTCCAGGAGATGGACCTCATCCCGGCCGGCGAAATCGACAACGTGCTGGACGTGCGCTCGATGACGGAGCCGGGGATTCCGGGGCAGTAGGGCAGCGTTTGGGAGGGTGGGCGTGTGAGGGTCGCAGCCCCCGTCGGTGGCGTTCTCTCCTCTCCCATCTCCCACCCTCCCAAACTCCATCTCCCCGAAGCGGACTGCTAGAAAAACAGCACCCCGAATATACCAACCGCGCCGTCCGCGCCGTTTATGCCGCGCACCCTCCGACCAAACCCGCCCTGCGGGTCATGCAGCGTGTCCTCGGGGCGCGCTGCATGTTTTTTTGGTGGATGTCGCGTGGAGCTTCGCGCGGCGGGGCACGATCCTCGATACCGCGCGTACTACCGCTCCCGTCTGAGACTTCAACCTCCTGATCCCTACCTGTCATGAGCACGAGCGCCACCCGAAAGCTCTCTGTAGCGCTTCTCGTCATCGCCGCCTTCGTAGCCGGCATCTTCTTCGTCACTTCTAGCGGAGCCCTCTTCGGCGGTCGCTTCTTCGGCAACGCCGAAGCCCAGCAAGCCCCCGCCGTTCGCGGGGATGTCTCCGAGGGCATCGCCACCGCTAACGAGCTCGGCGACGCCTTCTCCGCCGTCGCCGAGGCCGTCAACCCGGCCGTCGTCTCCATCTCCAGCACGCAACTCGTGCAGCGGCCTACCATGGGCAACCCGTTCGAGGGGACGCCCTTCGAGGACTTCTTCGGCGGGGGCGGGCGTGGGGGCAGCGACGGCCAGGTCATACCGCGCTCGGCGCTCGGCTCCGGTGCCATCGTCCGGGACAACGGCTACATCGTCACGAACAACCACGTCGTCGAAAACGCCGATGAGCTGATGGTCCACTTCTTCGACGGGACGGAGCTTCCGGGCGAGGTCGTGGGGACCGATCCCTTCGCCGACCTCGCTGTCATCAAAGTGGAAGCCGAGCGGCTCCCGTACCTCGGCTACGGCGACGCCGAGCAGCTCCGCGTCGGGCAGTGGGTGATCGCCGTGGGCAGCCCGCTCCAGCAGTCGCTCTCGAACACGGTCACGGCCGGGATCATCTCGGCGCTCGGGCGGAGCCAGCAGATCAACCAGCTCGAGAACTTCATCCAGACCGACGCCTCGATCAACCCCGGCAACTCGGGCGGCCCGCTCGTGAACCTCCGCGGCCAGCTCATCGGGATCAACACGGCGATCGCGACGCGGACCGGCGGGTTCCAGGGCATCGGCTTCGCCATCCCCGTGGACATCGTCCGCAACGTCGTGGATCAGCTCATCGACACTGGAGGTGTGGAACGCGGTTACCTCGGCGTCCAGTTCAGCGGGATCTCGCAGTCGCTCGCGCGTGCGATCGACGTGCCGATCGGCTCGGCGCAGATCTCGTCGGTGCAGGAGGGCAGCGCGGCGGCCAAAGCCGGGCTCGAAGCAGGCGATGTGATCACCTCCGTCAACGGCGTGGACCTCCGCAACAACAGCGACCTCCTTTCGCTCGTGGCGAACCGGCGGCCGGGCGACGAGCTCCACCTGGCCTACGTGCGCGGCGAGGACCGCCGGACGACGACGGTCACCCTCGGCACCCGGCCCGGAGACGAGCAAGCCGCGAACCGGCCCCACCGCGACCGCCAGCCGAGCAAGGAGCAGGGCCAGCAGACCGAGGAGGCGCTCGGGATGACACTCGGCACGCTTACGGCGCAGGCGGCCGAGGAGTACGGCTACGAGCCCGGCACGGAAGGCTTGGTCGTGATGGCGGTGGAGCGCAGCAGCGAGGCGTTCCGCGACGCGAACATCCGCGAGGGCGACCTTCTCGTCAACCTCAACGGGGAGCGCGCCGCGAGCCTCCGCGATTTCAAGCGGGCCTACGACCAGATCGACAAAGGCGAGACGTTCCTGCTGACGCTCCAGCGAGCGGGCCAGCAGGGCCGCCAGCTCTACCGGACAGCGCTGACGAAGTAAGCCTGACAGAACGCAAAAAGGGGCCGCCGCGCACAGCGCACGGCGGCCCCTTTTTTATGCGGAGGCTGCTACGCTTTCAACCGGGCCAGCAGGTCTACGCCCTCTTTCACTTCGCGCGCCGAGGGCGCCTCGTCAGCGAGCATGAGGGCATGGAGCGCGGCCATCTCTTTATCGCGCCCGACCCCGGCCGCGGCGAGCACGTCGTCGCCGTTGAGGTAGTAGGCGATGAATTTCTTCTCATCGAGGCCACCGTCGATGAACACCTCGTCCCATGCCGAGGCGTGGCCGACGTAGCGGAGGCTGACGCCGAACTGACCGGACCAGAAGAAGGGCACGCCCTCGTACAGCACGGCCTGCCCCGCCATGTTGAGCGCAGCGACGCGGCCGTGCTGCTGCGCGAGCCGCCAGTGCTCGATGCGGACGCGCTCGCCCGTGCGTGGGTCGGCGAAGCGAGCGATGTCGCCCGCGGCGAACACGTCGCTCCCGGCCGCGAGGTGAGCGTCCACGACGATGCCGCCGTCGTCCTCGTCCTTCGTGACCCCGCGGAGGAAATCCGTCGCGGGCGTCACGCCGATCCCGACGAGCACGAAATCGGCCTCGATGCGCTCGCCGCCTTCCGTCGTCACCGTGAGGCCGCCGTCGCTCCGCTCGATCTGCTCGACGCCGGTGCCGAGGTGGAACGTGACGCCGTTCTCCTCGTGGACGCGCTGGAAGAACCGGCCCACGTCGGCACCGAGAACGGCCTCGAACGGCACCTCGTCCATCGACACGACCGTCACGCCGAGCCCGCGCCCGGTGAAGTTCGCTGCCGCCTCCATTCCGATAAAGCTGGAGCCAATGATGACGACGCGCTCAGCATTCTCGGCGCGGCTCACGATGCGCTCGGCGTCCCGCCATTGCCGAAGGACGAACACGCCGTCAAGGTCGCCGCCCGGCACGTCGAGCGTGCGCGGCGTGCCGCCGGTGGCGACGAGCACGCGGTCGTACTTCAGCGGCTCGGCGCCCTCGAAGTGGATCGTCTTCTCATTGGCGTCGAGCGTTATGACGGTGTGGCCGCGCAGGAGCTCGATCCCGTGCCGACCGTAGAACTCGTCGTCGCGGAGGGGGAGCGTGTCGTCGCCCGCGTCGCCGCCGAGGTAGCCTTTGCTGAGGGCGGTCCGGTCGTAGGGTGCCACCTCTTCCTTCGTAACCATCACCACGCGCCCCTCGAACCCGGCCTCGCGCAAGGTCTCGGCCGCGACCTCGCCCGCCGCCCCACCGCCGACGATCACGAATGTCTGCGGGTGCGTGTCGAAGTCTCCGTCGGCCATCGGGGGCACGTGGCCGCCGCTCTCGCGGTAGGACGCTTCCTTCGGGGTCTCCTCCGCGTCATCGGGGACGGAGACGAACACGTCGTCGCCCTCGACGCGGGCACGGTAGCGGCGGAGGGCGTCGAGGGCGGGGGCGTCGCGGAGCGCGCCGTCGGTGACGTCGAACCGCGCGTGGTGCCAGGGGCAGGTGACGGTGCGGCCGTGGAGCACGCCGTCGGCGAGGGGTGCGCCGTAGTGGGTGCAGTGCGCGCTACAGGCGTGGAAGTGGCCGTCGATGCGGGAGAGGAGCACGTCGGTGCCGCCGACAGTGACGGCCATCATCTCGCCGTCGGCGAGGTCGTGGATGGAGGCTACGCGGGCTTCGGGCATGGAGACAGGAGATGGGGCGAGAAAGGAGAAGGGCGGCGCGGGCGCATTGGAGGGCCGCGCGGAAATGGGTACTTTCCTACCCCCGCCGCCGATGCCGGATCCACCCCGCTCCCGTCCGCGTGCCGTAGCTTTGCGTTGCTCGTCCCCTCCGAACCTCGCCCTGCTCTCTGTGCCCCAGGATCTCCGTGCCCTCATCGAACGCATCGCCGCCGCGCTCGGCCCCGACGCTACGCCCGCACAAGTCGAGGCCGTCGCCCGCGCCACGCTCAGCACGCAGAACGGGCAGCCCGCCCCTGTCCCGGCCTCCCCCACGGTCGGCGCAGGACCGATCAGCGGGCGCATCATCGTGACGTCGTACGGCTGCGACCAGCCCGGCATCCTCGCCGCCCTCACGACCGAGCTGTTCGAAGCCGGCGTCAACATCCTCGATGTCTCGCAGAAGATCCTCCAGGGATACTTCACCCTCATCCTCCTCGCCGACCTCTCGGACTCCGGCCTGAGCCCGTCCGAGGTCCAGCGCCGCCTCGCCGTTCACAGCGACCGCCTCGGCGTCCGCACGCTCGTCCAGCACGAGGAGCTCTTCCAGGCGATGCACCGACCGTGACACCCTTGAGGGATTGAGTGATTCGCCGATGGGGTGATTTATCGCCTCTTGGTCCACGTCTCAATCACCCATTCACTCAATCAGCGAATCAGCGAATGTCCTTGGAGCTGCGCGAAGTCCTCGAAACGGTCCAGATGACCGAGGCGGATCAGTTCGACATCCGGACCGTCACGCTCGGCATCTCGCTACGCGGCTGCGGCAGCCGCTCGGCCGAGGCGACGCGGCAGAAGATCGTCGACCGCGTGCTTCGGCAGGCCGAGCATCACGTCGCTGTCGTGGACGAGATCTCGTCGCTCTACGGCGTGCGGGTAGCGAACAAACGGATCGCGGTGACGCCCGTCGCCATCGTCGCCGACGGGCTGAGCGCCGCCGAGTTCGTCGGCATCGCGCAGGGGCTCGATGAGGCGGCCGACCGCGTCGGCGTGGACTACCTCGCCGGATTCAGCGCCCTCGTCGAAAAAGGGTTCACGCCCGGCGACCGCGCGCTCGTCGACGCCCTCCCGGAGGCGCTCGCGAGCACGAGGCACGTCTGCGGCTCCGTCAACTGCGGCTCCACGAAGGCCGGCATCAACGCCGATGCCGTGCTCGACGTGGCGCATACGATCAAAGAGCTCGCCCGGCTGACGGCCGACGCCGACTCCATCGGCTGCGGCAAGTTCGTCGCCTTCTGCAACGCGGTACAGGACAACCCGTTCGTGGCCGGGGCCTTCCACGGCGTCGGCGAGCCCGGCGTCGTCATCAACGTCGGCATCTCCGGCCCCGGTGCCGTCCTCCGCGCCGTGCAAGATCTCGGCCCCGACGCCGACTTCGGGACGCTCACGGACGCGATCAAGCGGATGACGTTCCGGATCACGCGAGCGGGCGAGCTCGTCGGCCGCCGCTGCGCCGAACGGCTGTCCGAGCGCACGGGCGAGCCCATCGCGTTCGGCGTCGTCGATATCTCGCTCGCGCCGACCCCGGCCGAACGCGATTCCATCGCCGACATCCTCGTGGCGATGGGGCTCGAATACGTCGGCGCGCCGGGGACGACGGCGGCGCTCGCGATGCTGAACGAGGCCGTCAAGCGCGGCGGGCTCATGGCGGCGCGGCACGTCGGCGGGCTCAGCGGCGCGTTCATGCCGGTAAGCGAGGACCAGGGGATGATCGCGGCCGTCGAAGGGGGCCACCTCACGATTGAGAAGCTGGAGGCGATGAGCGCGATCTGCTCCGTCGGCCTCGACATGGTCGCGATCCCCGGCGACACATCGGTCGAGACCATCGCCGGCATCCTTTTCGACGAGTTTGCCATCGGGATGATCAACGACAAGACGACGGCGGTCCGGCTGATTCCGGTCCACGGCAAGGGCGTGGGCGAGTACGCCGACTACGGCGGCCTCCTCGGCCGCGCTCCCGTGATGCCGGTGAGCACGCTCGACAACTCGGTCTTCGCGCGGCGGGGCGGGCGTATCCCCGCACCGATCCGCAGCCTGACGAACTGAATCCGCCGGGCGCCGGGTCGCGGTACCGATCTCGGCCAGAGCCTGTCCCCGCGAGCCGCCAGGCCGGCGAAGCCCACGCGGGGGGCGGACACGTGGATCCGCCCCTACGGGTCGTTGGTCCCGAACACCGTCGGCGGTGAATGCTGCCGCTGTCGTAGCTTCCACGTCTGCCCCTACCGATTCCCGACTCCCGACCGCTCATGTCTCGTATCCAGTCTGTCATCTCCCGCCAGATCCTCGACAGCCGGGGCAACCCGACGGTCGAAGTCGACGTCATCACCTCGGAAGGCCTGATGGGCCGCGCAGCCGTGCCCAGCGGGGCCTCGACCGGCGAGCACGAAGCCGCCGAGCTGCGGGACGGCGACCCGGAAGCCTACCTCGGCAAAAGTGTCTACGAGGCTGTCGACAACGTGATCGACACGCTTGGGCCAGAATTGGAGGGAATGAGCGTGTTCGAGCAGGCCCGCATCGACCGGCTGATGATCGACCTCGACGGGACGGCGAACAAGAGCAACCTCGGCGCGAACGCGATCCTCGGCGTCTCGCTCGCTGTGGCGAAGGCGGCGGCAGTCACGGCCGGGCTCCCGCTCTACGCCTACCTCGGCGGCCCGACCGCGCGCAAGCTCCCGGTCCCGATGATGAACATCATCAACGGCGGTCGCCACGCCGATAACAACGTGGACATGCAGGAGTTCATGATCATGCCCGTCGGTGCCACGTCGTTCTCCGAGGCGCTCCAGATGGGGACCGAGACGTTTCACCACCTCAAAAAAGTGCTCCACGACCGCGGCTACGGCACAGCCGTCGGCGACGAGGGCGGCTTCGCGCCCAACCTCCGCTCGAACGAGGAGGCCATCGAGGTCATCCTCGAAGCCATCGAGCGTGCCGGCTACACCGCCGGCGACGACCTCTTCATCGCGCTCGATCCGGCCACGAGCGAGATGTACGAAGACGGTCATTACGTCTTCTACAAGAGCGACCCCGACCGCAAGCTAACCTCGGAAGAGATGGTCGAGTTCTGGCGCGGCTGGGTCGAGGAGTACCCCATCATCTCCATCGAGGACGCGATGGACGAGAACGATTGGGACGGTTGGGTCGGGCTCACCGAGGCCGTCGGCGACCGCGTGCAACTCGTCGGCGACGACCTGTTCGTGACGAACGTGGAGCGGCTCGCGCGCGGCGTCGAGGAGGGCGCGGCGAATGCGATCCTCATCAAGCCGAACCAGATCGGCACGCTCACCGAGACCCTCGACGCGATCGACCTCGCGCACCGGAGCGCCTACGCTTCCATCCTCTCCCACCGCTCCGGCGAGACCGAGGACACGACGATTGCAGACCTCGCCGTGGCGACGGGCGCGGGCCAGATCAAGACCGGCTCGGCCAGTCGCAGCGACCGGACGGCGAAGTACAACCAGCTCCTGCGCATCGAAGAAGCCCTCGACGATGCGGCGTTGTATCCGGGTCCCGCCGCTTTCCTATTTTAAGGGCTCCCCGTCCCGCTACCCCGGAGAGACGTTATGCCGAACCGCTTCCAGCAGGTTTTCGCTAGCCCCCGGCTCCGGCGTCGGCTGCTGCTTGTCGGCCTCGCCCTGGCGGCGGTGTGGGTCGTCTTCTTCGACAGCTACAGCCTCGTGCGCCGCGCCGAGTACTACGCGGACTACCGCGCGCTCTTGGCGGAGAACGCCGCGCTCCAGGCTGACATCGACCGGCTCCAGCAGCAGGTCAGCGCCGGGCTCTCGGACGATCTCGTGGAAGAGGTCGCGCGCGAGCAGTACGGGATGCGCCGCCCCGGCGAGACGGTCTACCCGGTCGAATAGAGGGTAAAGGGTAAGGTGTGAAGGGTGAAGGGAAGGCATCCCGCACGGGCAGGACCCCGACGAGCTGACCCACTTCCTTTTACCCCTTTCCCCTTTACCCTTCAGAAGCCCTTTACCCCTTACCATTTCTACCATGTACGCAGTCGGCATCGACCTCGGCGGTACGAGCATCAAGGCTGGGCTCGTGGATGGCGAGGGGACGATCGTCCACCACGCGCAGGTGACGACGCAGGCAGCGCGGGGGCCGGAGCACGTGCTCAGCCGGATCGCCGAGGCCGTCCGCGAGGTGCTCGCCGAGCTGCCCGTCGGCCGGGACGTCCTCGGCGTTGGGATCGGCGCGCCCGGGAACGTGTCACTGGACCGGACGACCATAACCAAGCCGCCGAACTTCCCCGGCTGGGACACGGTGAACGTCTCCGCGTCCCTTGCAGGCGTGGTGCCCGGCCCAATTATCGTCGAGAACGACGCGAATGTGGCGGGGCTCGGCTCGGCGTTCTGGGGAGCGGGGCAGGCGTTCGACTCGTTCATCATGGTCACGCTCGGCACGGGCGTCGGGGGGGCCATCATCCACGAGAAGAAGCTGTTCCGCGGCACGACCGGCGGGGCTGGGGAGCTCGGACACGTCTCCATCGACTACGAGGGGCCGTACGCGCGGAGCGGGGTGGCGGGAGCCATCGAGGCGTACCTCGGTCTGCACTTCCTCTCGCACCACGCCCGCTACCGCCTCCTCACCGTGCCGAGCGTGCTGCATGAGATGGCCGGCCCCGACCTCGCCCGCCTCACGCCGAAGATGCTCTACGAGGCTGCCGAGCAGGGCGACGAGCCCGCCCGCGAGATGCTCGCCTGGGCCGGCCACAAGCTCGGCTGCGCCCTCGGGTCGGCGGTGAACCTCCTGGATATTCGGAAGGTCGTCGTCGGCGGGGGGATCTCGGCGGCGGACACGTACCTGCTGGACCCGGCGCGGGCGTCGCTGAAGCGGTCGGTGATGCCGGGAATGCAGGAAGGCGTCGAGCTCGTGCGGGAGCGGCGGGGAAACGAGGTCGGCGTGCTCGGGGCGGCGCAGCTCGCCTTCGGGCACGAGGGCGGCTGAGTCCGGCTCCGCACGAAGCGGGCTGCGTCGGGCGTTGGCACGCTACCCCCCGTCCCGTTCGCATCGCGCTCCGGGACACCTCCCTGCGCGCTCAGGCTCACGGGACCCCTTTCGAGGGGGACAGCCGCGCGAAGCCGGGCGTGAGCTTGCGAACGAACACAGCGCGGCGTGAGAACAGCGTTAAGGCTTGTTCTCCGCTCCGGGGTGTGTTACGATAGGCGCGCTCGCTCCGGCTTCCTGCGCCCCCGCCACGCCGACCTTTGCCCGCACGCCTCCGCTCCCTATTCGGTCTCCTGCTCGCCGCGCTGCTCGGCGCGGTGCCGGGGTTCGCGCAGGTCGCCGATACGCTCGTCGTCCCGACCGACTCGGTGGCGGCGGTGCCGGTGGATACGGTCGCGACCGTCGGGTTTCCACGTCGGACGCCGATGGCGCAGCGGCGTGACGGCGAAGGGCTCGAGCAGCCCATCACTTTCACCGCGCGCGACTCGCTCGTGATCGTCTTCTCCGAGGACGGAGACGCGGACGGCGACCTCGGCACCCTGTTCGGGAGCGCGAACGTCGAGTACGACACCGCCACGCTCACCGCATCCGAGATCGACCTGCTGTTCGGGCGCGAGGAGTTGCGGGCGCGTGGGGTGCCCTCGGATACCGGCCTCGTCGGGCAGCCGGAGTTCAAGCGCGGGAACGAGGCGTTCACTGGACGCGAGGTGGCTTACAACCTCTCGACGCAGCGGGGCCGCCTCGTCGGCGCGCGGACGGTGATCCAGGACGGATACCTCCTCGGCGGTGTCGTCAAGCAGGCGAGCGAGCACATCGTCTACGCCAAAGACGCGACGTACACGACCTGCGAGCTGGACCACCCGCACTACGGCCTGCGGGCGGGCGAGATGAAGATCGTCGATCAGAAGTGGGTGTATACCGGCCCGGCTCGGCTCTACATCCTCGGCATCCCGACGCCGCTGTGGCTCCCGTTCGGCTTCTTCCCCGCCGCCGAGGGCCGCCGCAGCGGGCCGCTCCCGCCGACCTACGGCGAGGATCCGCAGCTCGGCTTCTACCTCCGCGACCTCGGCTGGTACTGGGCCATCAGCGACTACATGGACCTCCAAGTGCGCGGGGCACTCTGGACGAAAGGCAGCTTCGAGATCCGCCCTCTCTACCGCTACGCCAAGCGCTACGCCTACACCGGCGGCCTCGACCTCGCCTACGCCCGACTGCGCCAGGGCGAGCCCCAGGACCCGACCTTCAGCGTACAGAAAAACGTCAAAGTCGGCTGGACACACCAGCAGCAGTTCGGCCCGACGGCCAGCCTCAACGGGAACGTCAACCTCGCCTCGACCGGCTACCTCCGCGCCATCTCCGACAACTTCGACGACCGGGTGACGCAGACGACGCAGTCTTCGGTCCGCTTTCAGAAAAGCTGGCGGCGGAGCGGGCGCTCGCTCTCGGCCGACCTCCGCCAGAGCCAGAACCTCACGACGGGCCGCGCCGACCTCACCTTCCCCACCCTCTCGTTCCGCCAGAGCGAGCGCTACCCGCTTCGCCGCGCCGGCTCCAGCGCCGTCACCCAGCGGTGGTACGAGCGCGTCTCGTACTCCTACTCCGGCACCCTCCAGAACACGTACAGCTTCGTCCCCGACACCTCGCTCGCCGGCAGCGACGGCGTCTCATGGCTCGACGGCATCCTCTCCTACGACGACTACCGCGCCGCCACCGGGCAGGCCGAGCGGTTCAACCTCAACGCCTCACACAGCGTCCCCGTCAGCGCGACGTTCGCGCTCACCCGGTTCCCCCTCACCGGTATCCCCTTCACGCTCAACCTGACCCCAAACGTCCGCTACGAAGAGGACTGGTACACCCGGACCGAGCGCGTCCTCACCGACGAGAACGGCGCCGCCGTCTACGACAGCCTCCGCCGGATCCAGCGGTTCAACGAGGACGGCTTCACCGCCATCCGGCAGGTCACCGCCGGCGTCAACGCGAGCAGCGAGTTCTACGGGACGTTCCCCGTCCGCATCGGCCCGCTCGACGGGTTCCGGCACGTCGTCCGACCGAGCCTGGGCTTCTCGTATTCCCCGGACTACGCGAAGGGAATCTTCGACTACTTCGAGAGCTACACCGACTCGACCGGGGCCGTGGTCGAGTATCCACTCGTGAGCGGGATCAGCGCCCGCGAGACCCGCGCCCTCTCATTCCGCTTGAGCAACGTCTTCCAGACCCGCCTCGCCCGGACCGACTCGACGGGCGAGGTGCAGCGGCGGGCGCTCCAATTACTCACCGTCGACGTCGCGTCCAACTACGACCTCGCCGCCGACTCCCTCCGCCTCGCCCCGTTCACCGTGACAGCGCGGACGCAGGTGGCGAACCTGCTGAACCTGAACCTCAACGCGCGGTATTCGCCCTACTCCGTGAACGAGGACGGCCGCGACATCGACCGCTTCTACTACAAAGAAAACGGCCGTCCCCTCCGATTCATCGCCCTCAACCTCTCGGCCACGACCACGCTACGCAGCGGGCGGCGCGGCGGGCGGCCCACCGTCGCCCCACGCCGCACGGTGCCCGTCTACCCCGACCTCAACGGTATCAGCCCCGACGGCCTCCTCCCCTACGATTACCGGCGGCGCGATCTGGCGTACGTAGACTTCGCGATCCCGTGGTCGCTCTCGCTCGACTTCAACTACGCCCTCGCCCGCGAGCGCAACCAGAGCATCCGGCGGACGGCGACCCTCGGCACGCAGTTCGACCTCAGCCTCACGCAGAACTGGAAGATCGCCGGCCGCTCCGGCTACGACTTCGAGCAGAAGGAGATCACCACGACGAGCCTCTCGGTCCTCCGCGACCTCCACTGCTGGGAGATGAGCTTCAACTGGATCCCCTTCGGCACCTACAAGTCGTTCGGCTTCTCGATCTACGTCAAGAGCGGCCAGCTCCGCGACCTCCTCCGTCTCGACGTGCCGAAGCAGGACGTCCGGGGCCGCTTCGACCTCGCCGGGCTGTAGCGGCCGGCTCTCGCCCGCCTACACCGTGCGTCTACACCGTGTGGGTGTATCGGTAACCCGACGTAGTAAAGATGTAAACGACTTCGGCCTTGCCTGACCATGGGATTCGGAGGTTTTTCTAAAGTGCGAGCTTTCGTTTGTTGATAAAACCCTATCTTCAACGCCCCCTCGTCGCACGGCATGTCCTTTGCCGAAGCACCCACCATGCCCTCCCTGCCTCCTGCCCTCACGCCCGACCGGCGCCCCTCCGCCCGCATTGCGGACGTGCGGGCGCTTCTGGCTACGCTCAAAACGCGGCGGGACCGGACAGAAGCGGATCGGCGGATCGCTACCCACGTCTTCATCGCGTTTGAGAAGCTCGGGCGGACGAATGACGTGCAGGGTATGCACTTCTACGTGTTCGAGGGGGCCGTCTCCGTCTACGGCAACGTGCTCACCCACGAGCAGCGCGACCGCGTGCTGGCGGACCTCATCGCCCTGCCGGGCGTCGTCCGCGTCACCGACCACCTCCGCGTGGCCGACCGCCGCCCGAAGCGCCCGTTCACGATCCGCCCCGTCTCGCTCGACGCGGAGTAGCGGGACCGGCGCTCAGAGCTGCTTCATCCAGCCGTTCTCGACACGGCGGAACCCCAGCCGCTCGTAGAAACCGGACGAGATGTCCGAGTCCCGCAGGACGAGCTGCGTCCCGGCACAGCGCCCCAGCACCTCCTCGATCAGCTTCTTCCCGATCCCAGCCCCCTGCACGTCCGGCTCCACGGCGAGGTCGCAGAGGAACGAGAACAGCACGCCATCGGTGAGGACACGGGCGAGGCCGACGAGCCGGCCGTCCAGCCACGCCGTGAGGACGAGCGACGAGTTGTCGAACATCCGGCCGATCGCGGCGCGGTCGCCGGTGGGACGGAGCAGCGGGGCGCGGCGGTAGAGCGTGGCGACGCGCGCGGGCGTCAGGCCGTCGAGTCCGTCGCGGACCTCGATGTTGTGGAGAGTTTCCATAGGGCGTCGCAGTTCGGGATGAGCGGAGGCAACATACGGCGGTGCCGGCTACGTTCGAACCCAGTGGTACGTCGAGGCGCGGACGTGGAGCGGGGCCGGGACGGGCGCGCCGGGCGGCATCCACACCCGCAACTCCGTCCCCATCGCCCCGACGGTCCATTCCGTGTAGGCTCCGAGGTAGAGCCGGCTAAGCAGCCGCGCCGGCACGGAGTCCGCGCTCTCCTCGTCCGCCGTCCACAGCTCGCCCGGGCGCACGGAGAGCACGTGCCCGTCCGGGTGCGGCTCGTCCGGCACCAGCCCGGCGATAAGCGCCGCGTCCTCGATGACGTTGCTGCCGCCGAGGAAGCGCGCGACGTAGGCCGTCTCCGGTGTGATGTAGAGCGTCTCCGGCGGTCCGACCTCCACGATCCGCCCTGCGTGCATCACGGCGATGAGGTCGGAGAGGGCGAGGGCTTCTTGCTGGTCGTGCGTCACGTAGAGGCTCGTCGTGCCGAGCTCGCTCTGCAGCGCTTTCAATTCGCGGCGCGTCTCTTCGCGGAGGGCGAGGTCGAGGTTCGAGAGCGGCTCGTCGAAGAGGAGCACGTCGGGTTCGACGGCGAGGGCGCGAGCGAGGGCGACGCGCTGCTGCTGCCCGCCCGAGAGCTTGCTGACCGCTTTGTCCGCCAGCCCGTCGAGGTCCACGCGACCGAGCGCTTCGGCCACGCGATCGCGGATGCGGGGCCGCTTCCACTTCTTCACTTCCAGCCCGTAGGCCACGGTCTCCCCCACCGTCATCGTCGGGAAGAGGGCGTAATTCTGGAATACCATCGCCGTCGGGCGGCCCTGCGGCGGCACGCCCGTCACGTCCCGCCCGGCGATCTCGATGCGCCCAGCGTCGGGCGTCTCGAAGCCGGCCACCATCCGGAGCAGCGTCGTCTTGCCGCACCCGCTCGGGCCCAGGAGCGAGAAGAAGCTGCCGCGTGGCACGTCGAGCGTCACGTCGTCGACGGCGACGAGGTCGCCGTAGCGCTTCGAGACGCGGTCGAGCGAGATGCCTGCTTCCGGTTCCACAGAATCGGTAGAAATGCCGTAGGGGCGCAGCGCGCTGAGCCCCTACGGGATGGCGGTGGGGTTCAGCGCTATTTGCCGAGGGCGGCCGTCACCTTCTCGGCGGCCTCCTTGAGCTGAATCGCCGACTCGATCTCGATGCCGGAGTTGCGGATGATCTCCATCCCCTCCTCCGCGTTCGTGCCCTGGAGCCGGACGATCAGCGGAACCTGGACGTTCACGTTCTTCGCCGCCTCGACGATCCCGCGCGCCACGCGGTCGCACCGGACGATCCCGCCGAAGATGTTGACGAGGATGGCCTCGACGTTCGGGTCCTTGAGGATGATCCGGAAGCCGGCCTCGACGGTCTCCGCGTTCGCCGTGCCGCCGACGTCGAGGAAGTTGGCCGGCTCGCCGCCGGCGAGCTTGATGAGGTCCATCGTCCCCATCGCGAGGCCCGCGCCGTTGACCATGCAGCCGACGTTCCCGTCGAGCTTGATGTAGTTCAAGTTGTGCTGCCCGGCCTCGACTTCGAGCGGGTCCTCCTCGTGCTCGTCGCGCATCGCTTCGAGGTCGGCGTGCCGGAAGAGCGCGTTGTCGTCGAGGTCGATCTTCGCGTCGAGCGCGATCACGTCGCCCTGCTCGGTGAGCACGAGCGGGTTGATCTCGGCAATCGTGGCGTCGCTCTTCTGGTAGGCATCGTAGAGCTGGACGACGAACTTCGCGGCCTGCTTGGCCTGCTCGCCCTCGAAGCCGAGTTGGCGCGCGAGGTACTGCGCCTGGAAGCGCTGGAGCCCGAGCGCCGGGTCCACCCACACCTTCACGATCTTCTCCGGCGTTTTCTCCGCTACCTCCTCGATCTCCACGCCGCCCTCGGTCGAGGCCATGATGACGTCCATCTTCCGCGCGCGGTCGAGCGTCACACCGAGGTAGTACTCGTGGGCGATGTCCTCGGCGGCGGTGATGAGGATCTTGCGTACTTCTTGACCGTCGGGTCCCGTCTGCGGCGTTTTGAGCTGCATGCCGAGGATCGCTTCGGCCTTCTCGCGCACCTCGTCGATGGTCTTGGCGAGCTTGACGCCGCCGCCCTTACCGCGCCCGCCCGCGTGGATCTGCGCCTTCACGACCCACATCCCGACACCCTCCGCCTGCATCGCCGCCGCCGCCGCGACGGCCTCCTCGACCGTGTCCGCGACGCGCCCACGCTGGACGGCGACGCCGTAGTTTCCCAAAATCTCTTTCGCCTGGTATTCGTGGACTTTCATCGGGGGTGCCGTCGTTTGGAGAAGGAAGAGAGCGAGCACGGGAAAGCTACGGACGATTGGTTTGAGGTTCGGGGTCCGGGGTTGTGAGTTCTCAGTCAACCACCGCCGCGCTTGAACTCAAAACCTCGAACCCAAAACCTCGAACCCGATCACCACCTTCGACCGCCACATCATCGCCCGATTCCTCGCCGCGACGGTCCTGCTCGTCGGGCTCCTCGTGGTGTTCTTCGTCGTGCTCGACTACCTCGAGTACGTCGACGACTTCATGGACCGGGGCGCGACGATGAAGCAGGTGTTCGGGACGTACTACCTCAACTACATCCCGGACATCGTCCGGCTGACGAGCCCGCTCGCCGTCTTCCTCGCGGCGATCTACGTGACGGGGCGGCTCGCGCAGTCGATGCAGCTCGTGGCGCTGCTCTCGAGCGGGGTCTCGCTCTACCGCATCATGGTGCCGTTCGTCGTGGTGGCGCTGGCTGTGACGGGGTTCATGTTCTGGTTCAACGGGTGGATCGTGCCGCACACGAACGCCATCGTGATCGAGTTTCAGGGGGAGTATTACAAGCAGTCGCCGCAGCAGGCGGAGACGAGCCAGCTCCACCGGCAGAACCGGCCCGGCTCGGTCCTCTCCGTCGGCTTCTTCGACCAGCGCGAGGCGCAGGCGTACCGCGTCTCGCTACAGGATTTCGAGGCCGCGGACGGGGGCCCCGGTGCCGAGCGACTCGCCCGCCGCCTGGACGCCTCCGACATGCTGTGGGTCGACTCGCTCGCCGTGTGGCAGATGCGCGACGTGACACTCTACACGTTCGGCCGCGACACCACCGTCCGCCGCAAGATCGCCACCCTCGACACCGCACTCCAGATCCTCCCCCGCGACCTCGCCCGCACCGAGCGCGACGCCGAGCGCCTCACGATCCCCGAAGCCCGAGCCTACATCGACGCCCTCCAACGCGCGGGCGCGGCTCGGATCGGGCGGCCCCTCGTGAGCTACTACGGGAAGTTCTCGTACCCCGTGGCAAACCTGATCCTCGTTGTGATCGGCGTGGCGATGGCGTCGGTGCGGCGGCGCGGCGGGCAGGCCGTGCAGTTCGGGATTGGGCTGTTCATCGCGTTCGTGTACCTCGCGCTCCAGAAGCTGAGCGAGCCCTTCGGCTACGCCGAGACCGTCGCGCCCGTCGTCGTGGCGTGGGTCCCTCACGCCCTCTTCGCCGCTTTCGCCGTCGTGCTCGTCTGGCGCGTGAACCGCTGACCCTACCGAGCAGGATGTCCAGAGGCTCGGGGTTGGACTGCAAGCGCAGCCTATCCGGCCACGCGGGCGATGGCTCCCGGTTCGAGACGCTTCAGGGCTACCTGAATCGAAGGCACCAGCGGGGCGAGGTCTTCGTACTGATTCGAGACCGCGCGGAGGACTACGACGCGGAGCGAGAGCGCGCCGAGGTCCTGCTGGTATTCAAGCCCTCGGTCGAGCGTGATGAAGGCGTCGAACTCCCCGTTTGCAGCCCGGAGCAACACGCCATTGAGGAGGCCCGACCACCCACGCTCCGACACCGTTCTCACCTTGTGTCCGGGTGCGAATCGGTGTTTCAACTTGCGCGGCACATTCTCATCGAGGAGCACGCGCATCAAGCGGCCTCGGCGTCCACAGGCGTGAGGTCAAGCGCGTCGTTGAGTGCGAGGGCGAGAAACGCCTCGGCCTGCTCGCGCCCGACGCTCGGGAAGTCGTCGAGGAACGCCTGTAGCGTAACCCCGGCGCGGAGATGATGGACGAGCGAGTCCACGGGGACCCGCGTGCCGGTGAACACGGGCGTCCCGCCGAGGATGCCGGGATGGGAGTGGTAGATGTCCGCGCGGTTCATAAGAGACGCCGTTTGCGTGAGGGTGTTGAACGCGCTCCCCCACGGCGCGATCCTACGCCACGTCCTCTTCGCCGTCGTGCTCGTCTGGCGCGTGAACCGCTAGCCCGTTGCGACGTGCCCACGGTCGGGCTGCAAAGAGGGTTAGGCGTCGTCCCGTGCGCTGCGAATCCTGCCCCCTGTCTCAGAACAGGTTCGTACTCGCGTTATTCTTTGTGATTGGGGTCTTCGCCCAAGTAGGCGCGAGCTTCGCTGAGCCCGGCGCGGGTTGACTCTCCGGCGCTCATTCCCAAGAGTGCCATGTAAAAGCCCCTCGCCGCCTGTTCTTCTTCGAGTACCTGCGCCGCTCGCGCCGCACCGAGC
>JBBSMX010000079.1:0-19899 GCA_038232935.1 Rhodothermales bacterium
AGCTGGGTCAGCCCCTAATCTTTAGGGACTCAGAAACTGTTTGGGGAGCAGGTTCGAGCGCGAGCGAGAATCGATGGAGCCGATTCGCAAGGCGCGTGAGGAGCTCGGTGCCATAGCATCGGGCGACGAACGCAACGCCGCGAGCGGGTTCAGCGGCCTCGCGCAGCCCGGAGCCGTTTCCCCAAACAGTTTCTAAACCCTCTACCTACGTCCGGCATCTTACTGATACCTCCTCTACCAGACGCGACGGACGCCACGATGAAGCCTTCTACACTCTTTCTGCTCGGCCTCGTTGTGCTCAGCTCCCCCGCCTGTGCCCAGCAGGCGCGCCCCGACCTGTACGACTGCGAAGGCTGCGAGGCCATCCATGAGCACGCTTTCGACGACCTCGACTGGCAAACTACGATCCCGCCCGAGGCCGAAGCCGGCGAGCCGCTCCTCCTCAGCGGCACCGTCTACCGGACCGATGGCACCACGCCCGCGCCCGGCGTCGTCTACGCCTACCACACCAACGCCGAGGGCGTCTACCCCACGCGAGGCGGCGAGACCGGCTGGGCACGGCGGCACGGCTACCTGCGCGGCTGGGTGAAGACGGACAGCCGGGGCCGATACCGGTTTCGCACCATCCGGCCGGCTCCATATCCGGGGCGGCGCAACCCGGCTCACATCCACATGACGGTAAAGGAGCCGGATCATCCGGAGTATTGGATCGAGGAGGTGGTGTTCGCGGATGACCCGTCTGTAACGTCCGCGTATCGTCGTGAGCAGGAGGGGCGGGGCGGCTCGGGGATTGTCGAGCTCACCCGCGATGAAGAAGGGGGCTGGCACGGCGTGCGCGACATCGTCCTGGAACGCCACCCGGAGGGCCGATGAAACGCCTCCTGCTCATGGCCTTCGTGATGCTACTCGGTGGTTGCCAGCAAGGAGACAGGCCGGCGTCTCATACGAGCGACTTTGTCCTCCAGGCGAACGTGGCACAAGGGGATACGCTCTACGTGGATACCCTGCGCTCCCTCGTCCGGTGGAAGGGCACGAAGTTCTGGGGGCTGGGCAAGCACGAAGGGCTCGTACGTGTTGACTCCGGAGAGCTCTACGTCCATAACGGCGAGGTCACGGGGGGCGCATTCGTCATCGACATGCGCTCCATCGA
Source organism: Rhodothermales bacterium (assembly GCA_038232935.1). GTDB lineage: Bacteria > Bacteroidota > Rhodothermia > Rhodothermales > JANQRZ01 > JBBSMX01. The sequence goes on from JBBSMX010000079.1 coordinate 1,151, forward strand.
GGTGACCGACATCCCCAAGAGTGACCCGGTCCCGCGACGAAGGCTGCGCGATCACTTGATGAGCGAGGACTTCTTTGCGGTAGCGGCCTACCCCACCGCTCGCTTCGTGCTCGCCGACGTGACGCGGCGGCAGGGGCGGGCGTATTCCATCACGGGGAACTTAACCCTGCGAGGCCGCACGCACCCGATCACGTTCGAGGCCGAGATCTCCGTGCTCTCTCTCCAAGCGCTGGAAGCTACAGCGACGTTCAGCATCGACCGCCAGCGCTGGGGCGTGGCCTACCGGGGCTCCCGCCTCACTAACGACCTCGTGGACGACGACATCTACCTCGACCTTCTACTTGTTGCCGAGACGGCGGAGTAGCGCCCGTCCTGTATCACAGGCACGAACGACCCGTCGGAGCATGAGGACCCCGTCGGGGCGTTGAAAAAGGGCTGGCTAGACCTCCCCGGCCTGCGTGGAGTCGGCGGGGCTCGGGTCGAGGAGGCCGTCGAGCAGGGCGAGCATCATGCGCCGCGTGAGGGCGCCATACTCGGTGCGGGCGATGCGGCCCTCGCGGTCGATGATGATGGTGGTGGGGAGGACGGAGATGCCGCCGTAGCGATTCGACACGTTGAAGGCGGGGTCGAGCAGGAGGGGGTAGGTCACGCCTAGCTCGGCGGCGAAGGGCAGGAGCTCGTCCGCACTCTCGGTGTCCTGCGAGATTCCGACGATCTGCAGGCCCGCGCTGCCCAGCTCCCGGTGGAGCTTTTCGAGATCGGGCATCTCGGCGAGGCACGGCAGGCACCACGTCGCCCAGAAGTTCAGCACGACGACCTCGCCCCGGTGCTCGGAGAGGGTGAACGAACCGCCGTCGAGCGTCGGCAGCGTGAAGTCCGGGGCCGGGAAGTTCTCGTACCCAGCGTCCGTCGCCGGCTCCGGCGCGGGCGGCGGCTCCGACTCTGTCTGAGGCCGGCAGCCGATGAGCGAGACGGCGAGGAGGAGGGGCAGGCAGCAACGGAGCGGGCGGGGCATCGGCATCAGGCAAGGTCGCGGGCGTGCTCGGCGGCGGCGCGGAGGGCGTCGGTGGAGATGTCGTAGTGGCTCGCGTGGTAGACCGCCTCGCCGTCCTTGACGATCAGCGCCTGCGGCGTCTCGTGGCGCACGCCGAGCGTCTCGGCGATCTGGTTGGAGACGTCGCGGGCGTACTGCACGACGACGGTGTAGAGCGGGAGGTCATCCGTTCCTTCGAGTCCGACGAACTCCTTCTGCCCCCGCGCCGAAATGGGGCAGGCGATGGAGTGCTTGAGGAGCGCGACGGGGTGCTGCTTCGACGCCTTCAGGAGGGCGTCGAAGTCGGAGGGATTGAGGAGGGTTTGAACCTGGGCCATGACGGAACCTGAGAGGAGCGGGTACGGATAGAAGGGGCATTCCAACCCGCCGAGCCGGGCAGAGGTTGCATCCGTCCGCCCCCCCCCCGTCGCCCGTACTGTAGAGTTGTGGCATGCCGCGACTCTACCTCCCATCCTGACACCCCGCTCTATGACTCCGACCGTCTCCGAAACCACCGGCGCTGAAGACGTACGCTGGAACCTCACCGACCTCTACGCCGACACCGACGCGCTCGACGCGGCCCTCCGGTCGGCCGACGCCGACGCGGCCCGCTTTGCGGAGACCTACCGAGATCGCCTCGCCGACCTCGACCCGGAGAGGTTTGCGGGCGCGATGGGAGCGCTGGAGGCCATCCACGACCGGCTGGGCCGCGCCTACACCTACGCCTACCTCCACTGGTCCACGAACACCGAGGACGCCGAGCGCGGCGGCCTCCTCCAGCGGGTCCGCGAGGCGTACACCCACGCCAGCCAGAAACTCATCTTCTTCGATGTGGAGTGGGCGAAGATGGACGACGCCCGCGCCGCCGCCTTCCTCGACGCCGACGTCCTCGCCCCCTACCGCCACCACCTCGAGCTCCAACGTCTCCGGCGCGAGCACATCCTCACCGAGGGGGAGGAGCGCGTGCTCTCCGAGAAAGCCGTCACCGGCAACGCCGCGTGGAACCGGTTCTTCGACGAGACGCTCGGGGCCGCCCGGTTCGAGCTGCGCGGCGAGACGCTCCCCGAGCAGGCCGTCCTCTCCAAGCTCCACGACCCCGACCGCAGCCTCCGCCGCGATGCCGCGCTCTCGCTCACCGAGGGGCTGGAGCGCCTCACCCGCCCGCTCACCTACGTCTTCAACACCGTCCTCGCCGATAAGGCCTCGACGGACCGGCTCCGCCACTACCCCCACTGGCTCGCCTCGCGCAACCTCGACAACGAGATCGCCGACGCCTCGGTGCAGGCGCTCATCGACGCCGTGACGAGTCGGTACGACCTCTCCGAGCGCTTCTACCGGCTCAAGCGCCGCCTGCTCGGGCTCGACGAGATGATGGATTACGACCGCTACGCGCCCGTCGGCGAAACGGAGCGGCACTACGACTGGGACGAGGCCCGCGACACCGTGCTCGACGCCTACACCGCGTTCCACCCGCGCATGGGCGCTATCACGGAGCAGTTCTTCGACGGCCGCTGGATTGACGCGCCCGTGGCGGAAGGCAAGCGCGGCGGCGCATTCAGCCACGGGGCCGTCCCGAGCGCGCACCCGTACATCCTGATGAACTTCACCGGGCGCATTCGGGACGTGCAGACGCTCGCCCACGAGCTCGGCCACGGCGTCCACCAATTCCTCTCCCGCGAGCAGGGCGTCTTCCACGCCGACACGCCCCTCACGACGGCCGAGACGGCGTCCGTCTTCGGCGAGATGCTCGTCTTCCAGCGCCTCATCGACCGGGAGACGGAACCCCGAGCCCGCCTCGCCATGCTCGTCCAGAAGATCGACGACTCGATGGCGACGGTCTTCCGGCAGGTCACGATGAACCGGTTCGAGCACGCCATCCACTCGCACCGGCGCGACGAGGGCGAGCTGACGACCGAGCAGTTCGGCGACGTGTGGATGGAGACGCAGCGGCGGATGTACGGCGAGGTCGTCACGCTCGGCGACCACTACCGGCGGTGGTGGAGCTACATCCCCCACTTCGTCCACACCCCCGGCTACGTCTACGCTTACGCCTTCGGCGAACTCCTCGTGCTCGCCCTCTACGCCCGCTACCGCGACGGGCAGGACGGCTTCACCGACGGCTACCTCGACCTCCTCCGCGCCGGCGGCAGCGACTGGCCGCACGTCCTCGTCGGCCGCCTCGGCATCGACCTGCAGGACCCGGCGTTCTGGCAGCAGGGGCTCGGCGCGATTGAGGATCTGATCGTGGAGGCCGAAACGGCGGCGGGGGGGTGTAGCCCGCTAGCAACGCAGTAGGTAGCCCGATGAGGCAATGTCGAGCCGCAGACTCCGCGAGGGGGTTGCGGCTCGGCGCGTTCTGCCCTATGCTACGGCCTGTCTTCCCCTCTCACCCCGAGGCCGTTATCCTTCCTGCCGTGCCCGACTCCGAGCCGACGCCCCCGCCCGTTTCCCTCGCCGACCGTTCCGCGTTCTGGGACGCCCGCTTCGGGAGCGAAGTCTACACCTACGGCACCCGGCCGAACGCCTTCATCGCGCAGGAAGCGCACCGCTTCCCGGCGGGGAGTGAGATCGCGGATCTCGGGTCGGGCGAGGGCCGCAACGCCGTCTTTCTCGCCGAGCAAGGCTACCGCGTCACGGCACTGGACTACGCCGAAGCCGGGCTCGAAAAGACACGCGCGCGTGCCCGAGAACGCGGCGTACACGTCGACACCGTGCAGGCGGATCTGGCGTACTGGATGCCGTCCCGGCAGTGGGACGGGGCGATCTGCACGTTCGTTCACCTGCGTTTCGGCGAGCGGGTCCGGTTCTACACCGCGGTCCAGGCGGCGCTGAAGCCCGGTGGCCTCTTCGTCGCCGAGTGGTTCCGACCGGAGCAGCGGAAGGACGGCTACACCTCGGGTGGCCCGCCTACGCTCGACCTCATGACGAAGCTGCGCGAGCTGGAGCAGCACTTCATCTGGGGCGACATCCTCCTCTGCGAGCCCGCCGAAGTGACGCTCAACGAGGGCCCGTTCCACCAGGGCCCCGCCGCCACCGTCCGCTTCATCTTCCGGAAGGGTAACGTCTGAGCCGCGTAGGTGCGTTCGTTTCGCTCGGGCTCCGTATGTTCTCGGAGACCCGTTCGACGTGCCTCCGACTCGATGAAGCTGCTGGTTTCGCTCGCCCTCACGTGTACGCTCGCTGCCCCGACGACGGCGTCGGCGCAGATCATGTCCGCCGTCACCGGGCTGTTCGACTCCGTCAATAGCATCTCCTTCTCCGTCGGCGGCGGGCAGATCGTCGGCGACACGGAGCTGGAGGCCGACTGCCTCGGCGGGAACGTCTGCGCGATGGGGATCGAGGTCTTCCTCGACCTACCCTCGCCGGATGGGATCGAGCTCGAACTCGGGCTCGGCACGAGCTTCCTGCGCGGATTCGAGGCGAAGGAGCCGACGCTCGACCTGCGCGGCTCGGTCCGCACGCTCCCGGTGGTCTCGGTGTTCGTGACGCGGCCGGAGGTGTTCGGGGGCGCGGTGGTGCAGCCCTACGCCGGGCTCAACTTCGGCTTCGCCCAACTGTGGAACATGCGCGGCTACGACGCCGAGGGCACGCAGTACGAGGTGGACAGCGAAGCGTTCGAGGTCGGCGTGACCGTGGGGGCGTTCGTGAATGCGGCCATTCTGAGCGGGCTGTTCGTCGAGGGAACGTACCGCCACCGCCGGTTCGACAGCCTCGACTGGACGATCCCCGGCGCGCCGCAGCTCCCGGCGGGCTGGCCTCGTGAGCTCAACGTCAGCACCGCCTTTGTCACCGTCGGCTGGCAGTTCCGGCTGACGGAATAGCGGCTGCCCAGGCACCCGCTCAAGCGCCCGCGACGAGGGCGAGCAGCCACGCGCAGCCGAGCGCGGCATAGATCCCGAGCACGTAGCCTGCGACCGCCATCAGCAGCCCGACCGGCGCCATCGCGGGCAGATACACCCCGGCGACAATCGGCGCGCTCGCGGCCCCACCTACGTTCGCCATGCTGCCGGTCGCGACGAAGAAGAGCGGGGCGCGGAGCAGCTTCGCCGCCAGAAACAGCAGGCCGATGTGGACGGACAGCCATACGACGCCCATCAGCAGATACGCCGGCGCATCGAGCACGGCCGCGAGGTCGGCTTTGGCGCCGATGCTGGTGAGGAGGAGGTAGAGCGCGGTGAACCCGATCCGGCTCGCGCCGTCCACCTCCAGCCGACGCATTGGAGTGAACGAGAGGGCGAGCCCGATGGTCACGGCGATGAGCACGGCCCACGTCCCGCCCGAGATGATGGTCGGGTCGCCGAGCGAGGGGAGGCTCGCGCCGAGCACGCGCGCGAGGACGGCCGCCCCGAACCCGAGCCCGACGATGATGGCGACGCTCGCCGTCGTGGACGGTCGCCGTGTCTGGTCGATCTGCTGGAGCGTTTCGTTGACGCGCTCGATGGCCGTCATGTCGGCGTTCACCCAGCGGTCGAATCGGCCCTGCACGGCCGAGAGCGCCAGCAGAATCCCCATCCACCCGTATCCGACGAGCGTGTCGACGACGATGATCGGGGCGAGCCCGGCGTCGCTCAGCCCGACGCTCTCTTTGAGTGCGAGCATGTTCGCCGTCCCGCCGATCCAGCTCCCCGAGAGCGCGGCCATCCCCTTCCACAGCTCCGGATCGCCGATGAACTGCCCGACAGCGAGGTAGGCGATGGGACCGCCGATCACGATCCCGAACGTCCCGACGAGCATCATCAGGAGGGCCATGCGGCCGAGGCTCAGGATCGCCGGGAGGTCGATGGTGATCATCAGCAGGAACAGCGCGAAGGGGAGGAGGACGTAGCTGAACCAGTCGTAGGCCGGGTTCGTGGCGGGTGTGACGCCGGCCGTCGTCAGGAGCATCGGGAGGAAGTAGGCCCAGATGACCGGCGGCACGAACTCGAACAGCTTGCCGAAGGCGGCGACGCGCGAGAGCGCGAACACGCCCGCGAGGACGGCGGCGAGGAGCGCGGCGACGTGGGTGGGCTCGGTGAGGAGGGCGTCAGGAGGGGGCATACGGGCATGGGCGCGAGGTGAGCACGGAAGCTACCCCGGGTGCAGGAAAGATGCCTTACCGGGCAGAGGGTAGCATGGAACTGGAACCACGTCCGGTAGCCAACTCGGTATCCTGTTTGCTTGTGGGAACGATGCGAGCGGAGGCTGAATAGATGGCAACTCAGCGATGCCAAACGCGAGCGTCAGAATAGCCGAAATAAATGATGTGCCGGGCTATGTATGCACAGCGTGAGCATGCCATGCACACTTGACGGTACGCTATAGAATGCGTGATCTTTCAAGGCCTCTTCACCACGACGCGCTGGCAGATTGCTATGCTTGGGACACCGACTCATCTTCGAGGGGCAACGACCACCGAATGACCTTCCACGCCTTCGGACTCAACCACGAAACGGCACCCGTCGCGGTGCGCGAGGCGTTCGCCCTCGACGAGGCGGCGCAGCGCAGGCTCTACCGGGTGCTCCGGCTCTCCGCCTCCGCCGAGGTCATCCTGCTCTCGACGTGCAATCGCACCGAGGTCTACCTGTTCGGCGGGGGGGCTGACATCGTCGCGGTGCAGACTGCGCTGAGCGTGTTCGCCGATACGCCGTGGCCGGCCGAGCACGCCTTCGCCCTTGACGACGAGGCCGCCGTGCTGCACGTGCTGCGGGTGACGTCCGGGCTCCGCTCGCAAGTGCTCGGCGACGCGCAGATCCTCTCGCAGATGAAAGGCGCGTACCGTGTCGCCGTCGAGGAGGATCGCGTAGGGTCGGTGCTGCACCGGCTGATGCACACGGCGTTCCGCTCGGCCAAGCGCGTCCGCACCGAGACCGCGCTCTCTGAAGGCGCAGCCTCGATCTCCAGCCTCGCCGTGCGCGCGGCCCGCCTCCACTTCGAGCAGCAGGGCGGTCAGGGTCTCGCGGGCCGCCGCGTGCTCCTGCTCGGCACAGGGGAGATGGGGCTCGCCGCGCTCAAAGCGTTGGCCTCCGAAGGGGCGAGCCTGACTGTCTCGAACCGCTCCCGCGAGCGGGCCGAAGCCGCCGCCGCCCTCGTCCACGCCGACGTGCTGGACTGGGAGCAGCGCCACGCCGCCGTCGCCTCGGCCGACCTTGTGCTCGTCGCCTCCGGCGCGCCCGAGCCGGTGCTCCTCGCCGAAGGGTTGCCTGCACGAACGGGCACGGGGCCCTGCCTCGTGATCGACGTGGCCCTGCCCCGGAACGTCGAGCCGGCTGTGGGCGAGACGGAGGGGTATACCCTGTTGGATCTCGACCTGCTCGGCCGCTGGCGAGTGCAGACGGCGGAGGCCCGCCGCTCCGCCGCTCCGCACGCCGAGGCGATCTGCGCCGAGGGGCTGGCCGAGTTCGTCGCGTGGGTGTTCAACCACGAGGCGCTCCAGCCCGCGATCCAGGCCCTGCGCGAGACGTTCGAGACGATCCGGCAGCAGGAGATCGAGCGCCACGCGCACCGCTTCCAGAGCGTCGACCACCACGAGCTGGACCGGCTGACGCGCTCGATCATGCAGAAGCTGCTCGCCGTCCCCGTCGTCCGGCTCAAAAACACCGACCCCGAAAGCCTCGATTTCGTTCGGGGCATTCGGTTCCTCAGCCACGCCTTTGCGCGGCAGGACTGCGACGAGGCCGCGCCCAACGAACGGACGGTGGCTCCCGACGCCGCGTCGTGCCCGTTCGATCACGGACAAGCCGACGGGCCGCAGCCGGAAGCCGAGGAGGCCGCTCGTGAAACTCGGGACGCGCGCCAGTAAGCTCGCCCTCTGGCAGGCGCACCACGTCGCGGACCGGCTCCGCCGCGCCGGCCATTCCATCGACGTCGTGACCTTCACGACGCAGGGCGACCGCATCCTCGACAAGCCCCTCGCCGAGATCGGCGACAAAGGGCTGTTCACGCAGGAGCTCGACCGCGCCCTGCTCGACGGCACGATCCACCTCGCCGTCCACTCCCTCAAAGACCTCCCGACGACGCTGCCGCCGGGGCTCGTGCTCGCCGCCGTGAGCGAGCGCGAGGAGCCGTGGGACGCCTTCGTCGCCCACCCCGATTTCGACGGCGCGCTCGCCGACCTGCCGCCCGGCGCGATCCTCGCTACGTCATCGCTCCGCCGGCAGGCGCAGCTCAAGGCGTGGCGGCCCGACCTGCGCGTCGTCTCCGTCCGCGGCAACGTCCCGACCCGCATCGCCAAGCTCGACGCGAGCGGCGCGCCGGGCGCGGGCGGATGGCACGGGGCGATCCTCGCCGCCGCCGGGCTCATCCGGTTGGACCTCGCTGGCCGCATCCGCGAGCGAATCGACCCGGCGGTGATGCTGCCCGCCGTCAGCCAGGGCGCGCTCGGGATCGTCTGTGCCGAGGCAGACACGGCAACGGCCGATGCGCTCCGCACCGCCCTCGCCGACCCGGCCACGACCGTCGCCGTCACGGCCGAGCGCGCGCTCCTGCGCCGACTCGAAGGCGGCTGCCAGATTCCCGTCGCCGCGTGGGCGCGGATCGACGGCGGCGTGCTGCACCTCGACGGAGCCGTCGCGGCGCTCGATGGATCGCGCCTCGTTCGCGACACCCTGCGCGGTGCGCCGGCCGACGCCGAAGCGCTCGGCGTCGAACTGGCCGAAGCCCTCCTTGGTCGCGGAGCCGGAGAAATTCTCCGAGCGATCCGCGCCGCCACCGCTCCCGACGTGCGGCTGACGTGACCCTCGCTTCGCTCGACCGTCCACGCGCCCTGCTTCTCCGCGAAGCCTGTGAGCCCGACCCGTATGTCGCGGCCCTCGACGCCGTCGGCTTCGCGGCGCGGTGCGTGCCGGTGCTTCGCTTCGAGCCGGTCGAACGCAGCCAATTGGCCGAAACGATGGCGCAAGCCGGCAACTATGCCGGGTTGATCCTCACGAGCCCGCGTGCCGCGGACGCGTTGCACGGCCTCGATCTCGCGGCGTGGCGCGAAAACCCGACGTTCGTCGTAGGCCCGGCGACGGCCGAGCGGGCGCGGACGCTCGGGCTGCGTCCCGAAGGCGAGGAGGCGGGGCAGGCCGACGACCTCGCCACGGCGATCCTCGCGCATCGCTTCGATCGGCCGCTCCTCTTTCTCTGCGGCGACCGCCGCCGCGACACGCTGCCCGAGCGGCTGCGCGCCGCCGGGCTCGCCCTCGAAGAACGCGTCGTATATCGCACGCTCCTCGATGCGTCAGCGCTGCGAGCGGAGGCAGACGGGCTCACGGCATGGGTCGTATTTTTCAGCCCGTCCGGCGTCGAAGCAGCGTGCGTGGTGGAGGCGGTGCCGTGGAACCGCATTCGAAAAGCGGCCATTGGACCTACGACTGCCGCTGCCCTCCGCGCGGCCGGTTTCGCACCTGCCGCCGTCGCCGCCGCGCCCACACCTGAGGCCCTCGCGGTCGCTTTGCAGGCGGTAGATAGTAGATAGTGGTTCGTGGTCAATAGGGGAGGTCCGGCCCCCGTGTTGACGCCGCTCACGCGAGCCACCCACTACGAACCACTAACCACAAACCCATACTCCATGCCTGCCCCTTCCGCTGCTGCGATTGCCGAGCACCCGCCGCTCAAGAACGATCTCCTCCTCCGCGCCGCCCGCCGCGAGCCGACCGAGCGCGTGCCGGTGTGGATGATGCGGCAGGCCGGCCGCTACCTCCCCGAGTTCCGTGCCGTCCGCGCCGAGCACGATTTCTTTACCGTCTGCCGGACGCCCGAACTCGCCTGCGAGGTCACACTCCAACCGCTGCGTCGCTTCCCGCTCGACGCGGCCATCATCTTCTCGGACATCCTCGTCGTGCCGCAGGCGCTCGGGTTGGAGGTGCAGATGGTGAAGGGCCAAGGCCCGCACTTCCCCGCCCCGCTCACCGGCCCCGACGATCTCGACCGGCTCGCGTCGCCGGACGTGCAGCGCGAGCTGGGCTACGTCTACGAGGCCGTCGCCCTCACGCGGCGCGTGCTCGGCGGGCGCGTCCCGCTCATCGGCTTCGCCGGGGCACCGTGGACGCTCATGGCCTACATGATCGAAGGCGGCGGGAGCAAGACGTTCTCCGACAGCAAGGCGTGGCTGTTCCGGCATCCCGAGGCCAGCCACGAACTGTTGCAGGTCGTCACCGACGTCGTCGTAGACCACCTCGCGGCGCAGGCCGAGGCCGGGGCGCAGGTGCTGCAAGTGTTCGATTCGTGGGCCGGCGTCCTCACCTCGCACCACTTCGCCGCGTTCGCCCTCCCGTACCTCGCGCAGATCGCCGAGCGGCTCAAAACGCTGCACCCCGACGTGCCGCTGATCGTCTTCGCGCGCGGCGCCCACTACGCCCTCGACGCCCTCGCGTCTACCGACTACGACGTGATCGGGCTCGACTGGACCATCATCCCGCAGGCTGCCCGCGCCATCGTCGCCGACCGCGCCGCGCTGCAAGGCAACCTCGACCCGTGTGCACTCTACGGCTCGCCCCAGGCGATCCGCGCCGCCGTAGGGCAGATGCTCGCCGGGTTCGGCAGCGAGGGCTACATCGCGAACCTCGGCCACGGGATGCACCCGGACCATGACCCCGAGCACGCCGGCGCGTTCGTCGAAGCCGTGCAGGAGCTATCGGCTCGCTGACGCTCGCGTTGTGAGTCTGGGGTTCGAGGTTCATCCCCTCCAATCCACGCACTCGTAACCCCCAACCCATACCCTCCAGCCCATACCCTCCAGCCCACACCCTCATGGACGACCACCGACGCGCCGACCGTCTCCGGCAGGAGCCCCGCACCGACCGCTCGATGGGCGAGCGGATGCAGCGGTTCGTTGAGGCGCTGCAAGTGCGGATCTGTACGGCGTTCGAGCGCATCGACGGCGCGGCGACGTTCAGCGCAGACGAATGGAGCCGGCCGGGCGGTGGCGGTGGGCTAACACGTATAATCAACGGTGGCGAGGTGTGGGAAAAGGGAGGGGCTAGCACGTCCGCCGTGTACGGCCAACTCCCCGAGCGGATGGCGCATTCCTTCGGCGTCGAGTCGAGCCCGTTCTTCGCCACCGGGCTCTCGCTCGTGATGCACCCGCGCAACCCGTATGTACCGTCGGTCCACGCCAACATCCGCTACTTCGCCCTCGGCAGCGATCTGTTTGACCCCCTCGACCAGTGGTTCGGCGGCGGGGCCGACCTTACGCCTTACTACCCCGAGCGCGCCGACGCCGAGCACTTCCACGGCATCTGGAAGCAGGTCTGCGATGCCCACGACGTCGCCGATTACCGCACCTTCAAGCGGCAGTGCGACGAGTATTTCTATCTCCCGCACCGCGAAGAGGCCCGTGGCGTCGGCGGCATCTTCTTCGATTACCTCCGGGACGATCCCGAGGGCGCGTTCCTCTTCGTCCGGCAGGCCGGGCGGGCGTTCCTGTCGTCGTACATCCCCCTCGTCGAGCGGCACCGGAAGCGGCCGTTCGGGGAGCGGGAGCAAGACTATCAGGCGCACCGACGGGGCCGCTACGCCGAGTTCAACCTCGCGTTTGACCGGGGGACACGCTTCGGACTCGAGACGGGCGGGCGGACCGAGAGCATCCTCATGAGCCTGCCGCCGCACGTGCGGTGGGACTACGACTGGCACCCCGCGCCCGGTACGCCCGAGGCCGACGCACAGGCTTTCTTTCAGCCACACGACTGGCTCGGGGCCGAGGAAGCGGGCGAGGAGGCACTGGACGGGAGCCGGGAGGAGGTTCCTCCTCAAGCGACGGAGAGCTACGATTAAAGCCCGCTCGACAACTCACCGAAACTTCGAGCCACGAGTGGAACGGGGGGCAGGAGCTTGAGCTTAATTAGACTCAGGAGAACACACTGCCTGCACAGTAGGGGAGACGCAATCGTTACGGCCGATGAATGCACGCGAGTTCTTAAAGGTTTACCAGTACGACGAGCGCCTGATCACGGGGGGGTACTTCTCGCAAGAGCCCGTCGCCGTGGAGCCCGGCGACACCGTCGGGGTCGTGATGATGAACCTCGGCGGCCCGATGGCCGAGGACGAGGTGGAGCCGTTCCTCTACAACCTGTTCATGGACCCGGCCATCATCGACATCCCGGTGCCGAAGCGTTCTCGGCACTGGCTCAGTCAGTACATCGCCCGCAAGCGCTCGAAGTCGGTCGGGGAGGACTACAAGCTGATCGGCGGTAACTCGCCCATCAACCGGCTCACGCGGGAGCAGGCCGAGGCCCTCGAAAAGCGGCTCAACGCCCGGTTCGGCCCCGCTACCGGTGCCACGTTCCGCACCTATGTCGCCATGCGGTTCTGGAAGCCCTTCAGCGAGGACTGCGCGCGGCAGATGAAGGAGGACGGGGTCGATAAAGTCGTCCTGCTCCCGCTCTACCCGCAGTATTCCAAAACCACGACGGGCTCGTCGCTCATCTACTGGAATGCGCTCGAAGAGGCCGGCGAGATCCCGGCGTGGCCGACCTCGCTCGTCTACGAGTACGCCGCGCACCCGCTCTACGTCCAGGCCATCAACGAGCGGATCTGCGAGGGGCTCCAGCGTTTCCCCCGCGCCATCCGCGATAAGGTCCACCTCCTCTTCTCCGCGCACGGCACGCCCGTCAAGGAGATGAAGACCCGGCGCGACCCGTACTGCTGCCTCGTCCACTCGACCGTGCAGCAGGTCATAGACATGCGTGCCGGAGACGCGAGCGCCGGAGACGCAAGCGCCGCAGACGCGCGAGCGGGAAAAGAAGACCGGCCGTTCCACGTCGCGTTTCAGAGCAAGGTCGGCCCGGCGGAGTGGCTGACGCCGAGCACGCCCGACAAGCTGAAGGAACTGGCCGAGGCCGGGGTGACCGCTGTCCTCGTGATTCCGGTCGCCTTCGTCACGGACCACATCGAGACGGCCTACGAACTGGACATCGAGGTGCGTGAGGAGGCCCAGCATTTCGGGATCGAGCACTATGAGGTCACGAGCGGGCTGAACTGTCACCCGCTCTTCATCGAGGCCCTCGCGGAGGCCGTGGCCGCGCAGACGACGGCGATGCAGGCCATCGAGGGCGATGGTGCCATGTCGATGCTGCCGCAGCCGATTCCCACGCTCCCGCGCTACAAAGCGAAGGAGCGCACCGTTCGCTGCCATCAGTGCCTGTGTATTACCGAGGCGCATTGTTGGGCGAAGCAGCCCACGACGGCCACGCCGGACGAGGTACGGGTCAGCCAGAAGGATGATCAGAAGGCGGCATGAGTCAGCCCGACCGGACGGATGTACGAGCGGCCGACGCCCCGCCGTCGGCGCACCTCCTGCGGACGCTCGCAGCGGTCCCGGTCGGGAGCCGCGTCCTCGACCTCGGCTGCGGCACCGGTCGCCACGCCGAACCCCTCGCCCGACTCTCCTTCGATCTCTACGCCTGCGCCGCCGACTCGGACGCCGTCGCAGCCGCCCGCGACCGTGTCGCCGAGGTGATGGGCGAGGAGGCCGCGCGCCGGGTTACCGTGGCCCGTCCCGCCGCCCTCGGCTATCCCGACGACTTCTTCGATTGGGTCGTCGCCCACGGCACGTACGACACGGCCGCGTCGGCAGCGGAGTTGAAGGACATGCTCAGCGAGACGCGCCGCGTGCTCGCCCCCGGCGGCTGGGTCTTCGTCGCCTTCAGAAAAGCCCTCGCCGGCCCCGATCTCACGCCGGAAACCCTCGCCAAGCTTTTCGCCGAAGCCGGCCTCGCTCTCGCCGAAGATCCCGCCGAAGAGGACGACGGCGAGCCCGTCCTCCGCGCCATCTTCCGCAAGGTCGATGCGACGACACCGGGGTGAGGCTGAGGCCACCACGCCACGCGCCCCTGCCTATACGGCGGCGCAGCGAATCCGACTCACTGTTCTACCCCCCATGCCCGAACTCTCCCGAAGCAAGACCCTCTTCGCCGAAGCCCAGCGCGTCATCCCCGGCGGCGTCAACTCGCCTGTGCGCGCGTTCAAGAGCGTCGGTGGGACGCCGGTGTTTTTCGAGCGGGCCGAGGGTGCCCATCTCCACGACGCTGACGGCAATCGCTACGTGGACTACGTCGGGAGCTGGGGGCCGATGCTGTTCGGGCACGCGCACCCGGACGTGGTGCGCGCCGTCCAACAGGCCGCCGTCCGCTCCACCTCGTTCGGTGCGCCGACGGAGATTGAGATACGCCTCGCCGAGCTCGTCGTCGAGCTCGTGCCGAGCGTGGAGACGGTGCGGTTCGTGAACTCGGGGACGGAGGCCACGATGAGCGCCGTCCGCCTCGCGCGCGGCTTCACGGGGCGGGACAAGTTCATCAAGTTCGAGGGCCACTACCACGGCCACGGCGACTTCTTCCTCATCGCCGCCGGGAGCGGGGCGATGACCTTCGGCGAGCCGAACTCGCCGGGCGTCACAGCTGGGAATGCGCGGGACACCCTTGTCGCGAAGTACAACGACCTCGACAGTGTCCGTGCCGTCATCGAGGCCAGCCCCGGCGAGATCGCCTGCCTCATCGTCGAGCCGGTCGCGGGCAACATGGGGTGCGTGCCACCGGAGCCGGGGTTCCTGCAAGGGCTCCGCGACGTGTGCGACGCCCACGGCATCGTGCTCATCTTCGACGAGGTGATGACCGGCTTCCGCGTCGCGCCCGGCGGGGCGCAGGCGCGCTACGGCGTGACGCCGGACCTCACCACGCTCGGCAAGATCATCGGCGGCGGGCTGCCCGTCGGGGCCTACGGCGGCCGGCGGGAGATCATGGATTTCGTCTCGCCGAGCGGCCCGGTCTACCAGGCCGGCACGCTCTCCGGCAACCCGCTTGCGATGCACGCCGGCTATGCCGTCCTCCGCCGGATCGCCGATCATCCCGAGGTCTACGACCGGCTCGAACGCTACGGGCAGGTGCTGGAGGAGGGCACGCGCCGCACGCTCACCGAACTCGGTCTCGATCTTTATATGACGCGTGTCGGCTCGATGGGTGGGCTGTTCTTTACGGACGAACCCGTGAGGGACTTCGCGTCGGCGCAGCGCTGCGACACGAAGCGCTACGGGCGCTACTTCCACGCGATGCTGGAGGAGGGCGTCTACCTCGCTCCGAGCCAGTTCGAGGCGTCCTTCTTTTCCGCCGCCCACGGCGCACAGGACCTCGCCTTCACCCTCAACGCGCAGCGCATCGCACTCCAGAAGGCCTTCGACCCCACGTGGAGCCCGGCGGCTACGGTCCCCGACGATGCACGCGTGGACGAGCAGGAAGGCATCGAAGGAGTCTAGCGCTCGATCCTGCTCTCAGTCGGGCGCGTTGGAAGGCTCACTCGGCTGTCTGAATGCGGAAGGCGAGCTTGGCGACGAGTCGTTCCGCACGGGCTCGGTCCGCGCGCTTGACCTGGAGTCGGAGCTCGGCATCGTGAGTGCCGGGCACGACGTCCAGCAACTCGAACCGCTTGGGCCGCAGGCAGACCCGGTCTTTGACGAGGCCCCGCTTGAGGTACACGCCGTCGAGCGCGGCGGCATCGACCTTGATCGTCTGCTGGTCCTTGTCTCCGAGGCCGAGGAACGCGGTCCGCAGGTCGAGGACGAGGAACTCGTCGTCGAGGTAGAAGAAGCCGGTGACCTCGCGGAAGCCGTCGTCCGGGAGCGTGAAGGCGATGCGGTCCATCGGGCAGGGAGCGAGGGGTCTATTCCAGCACGAAACGTTTGCTCTGGCGGTAGGGGAAAATATCCACCAGCTCGTCGGCGCGCTGCTGGGCTTGCATCCGTCGCCAGAAGGTCGGGTCGAGGAGGTCGCCGTGGTGCTCGTGGAAGACGGCGTTGAGCGCTCGTGTGAGGCCAAGGAATTTGCCGATCTCCTCGGGGAAGACGTCGTTCGGGGCGACGTAGAACCACGCGTCGGCGCTCATCATCTCGAACTCGTCACGCGGCTTCGGGAGTGTGCGGAAGTTGAACTCGGAGAGGAGGCCGAGCTCGTCGTAGTCGTAGAAGATGACGCGGCCGTGACGGGTGACGCCGAAGTTTTTGATCAGCATGTCGCCGGGGAAGATGTCGGCGGCGGCGAGGTCCTTGATGGCGTCGCCGCAGTCGATCACGGCGTCCTCGGCCTCGTCGCGGCCGACCTGCGAGAGGTGGATGTTGAGCGGCGTCACGCGGCGCTCGGTGTAGAGGTGGTCGATCACCACGCTCTCGCCGTCGAGGTGGACCGTCTGCGCGGCGACGCGGAGCAGCTCGTCCAGCACGGCGGGCACGAAGCGGTCGCGGGGGAACTGGAGGTGCTCGTAGGCCTGCACATCGGCGAGGCGGCCGACACGGTCGTGGAGCATCACGAAGCGGTACTTCTTCATCACCTCGTGCCGGGTCGTCTGCTTCGGCGGGTCGAACCGGTCCTTGATGATCTTGAAGACGACGTCGAAGCCGGGGAGCGTGAAGACCGTCATCACCATGCCCTTCGTGCCGGGCGCGAACGCGAACCGCTCGTCGGTGCGGCCGAGGAAGGCGCAGAGGTCGCGGTAGAGCTCGGTCTTGCCGTGCTTCGTGAAGCCGAGCGAGATGTAGAGCTCGGCGACCCGCTTTAGCGGCATGAGCGTCTTGAGGAAGCGGACGAGCGCCCACGGTTCCGGCGCGAGGACGTGGAAATACGAGCGCGTGAACGAGAACACCATCGACGTGGCATTTGGCGTCAGCAGCACGGTGTCCACGTGCAGGCCCTCGCCGTCGGGTACGTGCAGGATCGGCAGGACGAGCGGGATCACGGCCTCGCCCGACCGGATGCGTCCGATGAGGTACGCGCCCTTGTTGCGGTAGAACACCGGCTCCAGCATTTCCACGCGGTCGATGGTGCCCGTGCCGGTAGCCTTCACGCACGCCTCCACGTGCTCGGCCACGCGTGCGGCGTCTCGCTCCAGGTCCGCGAACGGTACGCCGAGGGCCTGCCCGGAGCCTGCCGAAGGGTCGTAATGGCGCAGGATCGAGACGATGAGGTCCGCCGTGCTCACCTGCGACGGCACGACGCGGAAGCACGGCTCGGCCTCCATCGACTCCGGCGCGGTCAGCCCGTCGGCCACAAACTCGATGAGTGGGTCCACGCCGACCGTCGAGAAGACGCGGCGGGTGATGGAGTTGTAAAACGTCTCGGCGAGCTCGATGTTGGCCTGTCCGCAGCGGAGATCGGCGTAGGCGTTGCGGGTGGCGGCCCAGCGGTCGTGGTCGTTCACGCCGGAGCCGAACAGCTCGCGCACGCGGCGGAGGGCTTGCTGGACGTGCCGCTCGTAGAGGGCGAGGCGCTCGCGGTCGTCCTCGGTCCCTTCGCGCCACGCCCGGCGGGCGAAGCGGTCGGCGGCGCGGGCGGTGATCTCCTGGAACTGCGCGTGGTAGGCCTCGAAGCGCTCGCTGATTCGTTGGGCGGCTTCGGCGGCGGGGTGGGGATCGGTCACAGGGCGTCCGGGGCGGCGTCGGTGTCGGGTTGAGGAGGCGGGAGACGGGTGCCGCAGTAGAGACAGAACAACGCGTCGGTGGCGTGGCCGCGCGCCCCGCAGGCGGTGCAGATGCGGGCGTCGAGCCGGCGCCGTGCGTGCGAAAGCTCCGCCGTCACAATCCCGGTCGGGACGGCGATGATGGCGTAGCCCATGATCATGATAACGGCGGCGAGCGCCTGCCCGAGGTTCGTGCCCGGCGAGATGTCACCGTAGCCGACCGTCGTGAGCGTCACAATGGCCCAGTAGATCGAGCGCGGGATGTTGTCGAACCCGTTCTGCCCGCCTTCGACGACGTACATCATCGAGCCGAAGATGACGTCGAGCGTGACCACGGCGAGGAGGAAGACGGCGATCTTGCGGCGGCTGGCCCAGAGCGCCTGCCCCAGCACGTTCGCCTCGGAGAGGTACTGGACGAGCTTGAGGATGCGGAAGACGCGGAGGAACCGCAGCATCCGGATCACGGTCAGCGCCTGCGCGCCGGGGAAAAACACGCTGAGGTAGGTCGGCAGCACCGCCAGCAGGTCGATGACCCCGAAGAAGCTCCTCGCGTACTGGCTCGGCCGGTTGACGCAGGCGAGCCGGAGGAGGTACTCGACCGTGAAGAGCGCCGTGAAGGTCCACTCGGCGACCCGCAGCTCGGCCCCGAACCGGGACCGAAGCCCGACGACGCTCTCCAGCATCACGGCGAGGATCGAGAGCCCGATGACGACGATGAGCGCGAGGTCGAAGCCCCGGCCCGCCGGGGTGTGGTGCTCGAAGATGACCTCGTAGAGCCTCTTCCGCCACCTCGACCGGGTGTTGGGCCCGAGCTGGCGCGGGAAGACTTTGGAGTCGGTCGGCTTGATAGGGTCCATGGAACGGCCGCGAGGGGAAGGGAGCGACGGCCCCCGAAGATAGCAGCGCGGCCCTAGGCGAGCACCGGCACGGTGTCAAGGGTAGATCGACGGGATTCGCGTTGAGCAGTTAGAGGCGAGCAGGTAGGCCCTACTGTAATGATTCTCTTTAGTACTTTGGCGAACCGCTACACCTCGGCCGATCTCGTAATGCCCCCGGAGCCTCTCGAAATATCAGCGTCATCGCGAAAGGAACTGTTCGAGTTCCTCGACGCGCAGATGCACCGTTCATACAGTTCTCTAAAGGAGGAGCAGCGGGCTGTTGTGGGGGGCAACATGATTAAACGTCAGTCGCGGGTTGAAAAACAGCTTTTCTGCTCGATCATTCCACCCTAACACAACGTCAGTCGCGGGTTGATCAGATCGAGGCAATTCCTGCGTAGCAGAGGTTCAGATGCACCAGCTTCAGCAACGACACGCTC
>JBBSMX010000080.1:0-19863 GCA_038232935.1 Rhodothermales bacterium
CTTCGCGGGCGAGGGCACTTCGGAGTCCACTTTGTCGGTGGAGATCTCAAGCAGCGTCTCGTCGAGCTCGACCTCGTCGCCGACGGCCTTCGCCCACGTCAGCACGGTGCCCTCCATCACGCTTTCGCCCATCTTGGGCATGACGACATCGACCTTAGCCATGAGGTATGTGGGATGTGTAGGGCAATAAAGAAAAGGGGAGGCGGAATATACGCTCGCCCTGCGAAGCGCTTCCGCGGCCGGTCCACCACGTGGGGGTCGAATCGCCCCTTTTTCACTAACCGCACGCTGGATGGCCCGTTCCGCAGGCAGAACACCCTCCGAACAAATGCGGAACGAGGGGACCCCATCGCTGGAGTCCCCTCGAACGCATGCAGTGGGACGGACAATCAGTTGACCTGCACCGAGTACACGTCGTCGAGCAAGTGCTGGAGCTTGGTGCGGCCGCGGTTGATCCGGCTCTTCACCGTCCCCATTGGGAGCCCCGTGATCTCGGCGATCTCCTCGTAGGCCAGGTTCTGCACGTCGCGCAGCACCACGACCTCGCGGAACTCCTCCGGGATCTGCTTCAGCGCGTCCTGGATGTGGCGGTCCTGGATTGCACGTTCGGCCTCCTTGTCGGGCGAGAACGTCTCGTCCGGGAGGGGCATCTCATACTCCTCGCCATCGCGGCTCTGCGACTGGATGGAGTAGGTCTGCCGACGCTTCCGCTTACGGTATTCGGAGCGGGCGAGGTTGCCGGCGATCGTGTAGAGCCACGTTGAGAACTTCGCAACGGGACGGTAGGAGTGCCGGTTGCGGTAGACGCGGAGGAACGTCTCTTGCAGAAGGTCCTCGACGCGGCGGCGGTCTTTGTTGAAGCGGTACAGGTAGTGAGAGAGCCGCTCGGAGTAGCGGTCCACAAGAATGTTGAACGCCTCGACCGTGCCGGCCTGGAACTGCCGCATCAAATCCTCGTCGTTCATGGCTTCGAGGGTATCGCGGCGAGCTTGGCGGGCACGCGTGTGCGGGGCGGTCTTGATGTATCGGCGGGTTTCGATGGTGGTATCCACTCAGCTTCCGGTAGGTGCAACGGCTTTAATCGGCGTTCCGGCAGGGGTGTCTGTCCGGAACTCGTTCTAACAACGTTCAACAACCACTCCAACGTACCTGTTTCCGACACACTGTCAGGCTACGCCCGATCAATTCTCGACGAAGTCTAGGTTTCGGGCTGAAAATCTAGCTTTTTATGTCTCTCAGGTGTGTGTGTCCGCCCTAAAGACGCCTGTCAGCATGGAGCGCGCTGCGAGATACAGGCGCGCTTGTCCGGTGCGCTCTACACACCGGCAAACGCGTGCAGATACCAAACGCGTGCAGATACACGGTGAAACCGCCTTGCCTTTCGCGTTGTACCCAAAGTACGTCGATCCGCTTTCCTATCCCTGCGTCTACGACGACGAGTATGCGCCGCAGGACATCGCAGGAAGGATGGTCCGGTGTTATCCACCCTTCTTGCCTCCACCACACCTGCCTCGGCTCGCGACAGACGGAAAACGCGTTCCCCACGACATGCGCTTTCGGAGTAGACTAACCGCTCTGCGCGCCGTCTGGCGTTACGTACCCGAGCCCAGTACCCCCCCTCACCCACAACTCATCCAAGCCCATGGCAAAGTCAACGACTCCCAAACTCACGACCGACGCGTCCGCTGATACGCCGGAAACCACCTCGAAGGCTACCGCCGGCAAGAAAGCAGCCGCCTCTAAATCGACAGCCTCCAAGTCGACGGCGACGAAGAAGCCGAAAGCGGCCGCCAAGTCAGCCAAGACCACCTCGGCAGGCAAGACCGCCGCGAAGAAGCCGGCTGCGAAGACGAACGCGAAGAAGGACGCTGGACCGTCGCAGGAGGACATCGCCCGCCGGGCCTACGAGATCCATCAGGAGCGCGGTGGTAAGCACGGCAGCCACGAGGACGACTGGCACCGGGCCGAGGCGGAGCTCCGCGGCAAGAAATAGCACAGCCCACCCGAAGCTAGCACGTACCCGCACCGGTAGAGAACTATCGGTGCGGGTATCCTATGCCCGTAGCGCACGGGCTCCGGCACGTCTCAACCCCGCGTAGCCGAGCCGGGGCTGAGGAGAACGCATCCCGAATCCACGGTCCGGGGCGTCCGATTGCGTTCTCTTTATATTCCTTGCCTCTCGCTCTCCGCTCCCTATGCCCCTCCTCTCGCTCGAATCCGTCAGCAAGCATTACGGCGTGAAGCCGCTGCTCGACGACGTGACGTTCACCCTCGAGCACGACGAGCGAATGGGCGTCATCGGGCTGAACGGCTCGGGCAAGACGACCCTCCTCCGGATCATCGCGGGCGTCGAGCCCGCCGACGGGGGCCGGGTGACGGTGGCGAGCGGGAGTCACCTCGCTTATCTCCCGCAGAACCCCGTGTTCGACGAGGACCAGACCGTGCTCGACGCCGTCTTCGATCAAGGGAACGAGCGCACGCGGCTGCTCCACGACTACGAGGCTGCCGTCCACCGGCTCGAAACCTCTGAGGGAGCAGACGAGCGGCTGCTCGAACGCGTGGCCGACCTCTCCCACCGGCTCGACGTCTCGGGTGGGTGGGACCTCGAAGCGAATGCAAAAGCCGTCCTCGACCGGCTCGGGATCGTGGACACCGAGGCCATCGTCGGCACGCTCTCGGGCGGGCAGCGCAAGCGGGTCGCCCTCGCCCGCGCGCTCGTCCTCCGCCCCGACCTCCTCATCCTCGACGAGCCGACCAATCACCTAGACGCCGAGACGATCACCTGGCTCGAGACCTACCTCGCCCGCTACACCGGCGCACTCCTCCTCGTCACCCACGACCGCTACTTCCTCGACCGCGTGACGAACCGGATGCTGGAGATCGAGGGAGGCCACGCCCAGGGCTTCGACGGCAACTACACGTACTACCTCGAAAAGAAGGACGAGCAGACGCTCCGCGACGAGGCCGAGGAGCAGAAGCGGCAGAACCTCGCCCGGCGCGAGCTCGCGTGGCTCCGGCGCGGCGCGAAGGCGCGGACGACGAAGCAGAAGGCCCGGGTGGACCGAGCCGAGACCCTCCTCGCCGAGCCGAAGGAGCGCGCCGCCCGCGAGATCGAGCTCTCCGCGGCCTCCTCGCGGCTCGGCACGAAAGTGATCGAGCTCGACGGCGTCTCGAAGGCCTACGACGGCGAGACGCTGATCGACGGCTTCACCTACAAGGTGCTGCGCGGCGACCGGCTCGGCATCATCGGCCCGAACGGCTCGGGCAAGACGACGCTGCTGGAGATGATCGCCGGACGCGTGGAGCCGGACGCCGGCACCGTCGAGCTCGGGCAGACGGTGACGATCGGGTATTACGACCAGGAAAGCCGGGCGCTCAAGGACGACCTCCGCCTCATCGACTACATCAAAGAGGTGGCCGAGGTGGTGCGAACGGCCGACGGCTCGCTCATCACCGCGAGCCAGATGCTGGAGCGCTTCCTCTTCCCGCCGGCCATGCAGTACACCCCCATCGGCCTCCTCTCCGGCGGCGAGCGGCGGCGGCTCTACCTCCTCCGCATCCTGATGGGTGCCCCAAACGTGCTCCTCCTCGACGAGCCCACGAACGACCTCGACATCGCCACGCTCGTCGCCCTCGAAGACTACCTCGACGCCTTCGCCGGCTGCCTGATCGTGGTCTCGCACGACCGCTACTTCCTCGACCGGACCGTCGACCACCTGTTCCGATTCGAGGGCGAGGGGCGGCTGCGGGAATATCCGGGGGCGTACAGCGCGTTCCTCGAGATCCGCGCACGGGAGGAGGCCAAGCAGGCCGAGGTCGTCACCCGTACCGCAACGCCCGAGCCGTCCGCCGTGTCGCAGCCCGAACAAACGACGGGGCCGCGCAAGCTCTCGTACAAAGAGCAGCGGGAGTTGGAGACGCTCGAAGCCCGCATCGGCGAAGCGGAGGACCGCAAGGCCGAGATCGAGCGGCGGCTGACGGCCGAGGCGAGCGACTTCGAGGCCGTGGCCGCCCTCTCCGCTGAGTTCCACGCCCTCGTGGAGCGGCTCGACCGCGACGTGGAACGCTGGGCCGAGTTGGCCGAGCTCGCATAACGGAAGCCCCGCTCGCCGACGCGGCCGGGCGTCACTTTTACGTGGCATACATCGTCGGGACTCGTACGTTGTCGGTAGGGCTATCACGCAGGTCTCCCTTCACCCCGCTGTGCCGAGTACGGACGTGCGAAGGCCCCCGCACGTCCCTACGTCCACCCCCCGACCCCTACACTCCTCGTTCTCATGGACCAGATGCTCGCCATCATCCTCGGCGGCGGCGCCGGCAGCCGGCTGTTCCCGCTCACGAGCCACCGCGCGAAGCCGGCCGTCCCCCTCGCCGGGAAATACCGGCTCGTCGACGTCCCCATCTCCAACTGCCTCAACTCTGGGCTCGACCGCATCTTCGTCCTCACCCAGTTCAACTCGGCCAGCCTCAACGGCCACATCGCGCGGGCCTACCGGTTCGACCGGTTCCGGCGCGGGTTCGTCGCCGTCCTCGCCGCCGAGCAGACGCCATCGTCGGACGCGTGGTACCAGGGCACGGCCGACGCCGTCCGCCAGTCCTTCCCCCACGTCCGGAGCTTCCCCCACGAGCACGTCGCCATCCTCTCGGGGGACCAGCTCTACAGCATGGACTACCGCGCCATGCTCGCCCACCACCGGGAGCACGGGGCCGACGTCACCGTCGCCACGACGCCCGTCACGGCGGGCGAAGCGTCCGCCTTCGGCATCCTCAAGACGGGCGCCGACCACGCCATCACGGAGTTCCACGAGAAGCCGCCGCAGGAGCAGCTCGGCGGGAAGGAAAGCCCGGTGTCGGAGGAGATGGCGGCGGCCGGGCGGATCTACCTCGCCTCGATGGGCATCTACATTTTCGGGTCCAACGTCCTCCGCGACGTCCTCGACGCCCACCCCGACGACCACGACTTCGGCAAGGAGATCATCCCGCGCGCGATCGAGCAGCGCCACGTGGTATCGTACCCCTTCGAGGAATACTGGAGCGACATCGGGACGATCCGGGCTTTTTTCGAAGCCAACATCATGCTGGCGCAGCCCGAGCCCGCCTTCAACCTCTACGACCCCATGCGGCCGCTCCACACGAACGCCCGGATGCTGGCCCCGGCGAAAATCGAGCACTCGAGCATCCGAAACGCGATCATCAGCGACGGCTGCGTCATCGTCGACGCCGAGATCACCGACGCCGTCGTCGGGCTCCGCTCGTTCATCGGGCGCGGGTCGAGCCTCCGCCGGGCGGTGATGATGGGGTCGGATTACTACCCGTGGCACGACACGCAGGAGCGGGAGCCCGTGCAGGGCCCGGCCCGGCCCGGCGTGGGCGTGAACACCCAGATCGAGAACACCATCATCGACCGGAACGCCTCGATCGGAAACAACTGCGTCATCGTCAACCGGGAGGGCGTCGTTGAAGGCGAAGGCCCCGGCTACTACATCCGCGACGGCATTGTCGTCGTCGCCAAGAACGCCGAGATCGCCGACGGGACGGTGATCTGACCGTGCGGGCACGCTGTACCGGTCCCGCTCAGCCCTCCGAGGCGCTCCACCCCGGCGGCGCATGGAGGGCGATGCGAGAGCCCTCACCCGGTGCGGACTCGATTTCGAGGCGGCCCCCGACGAGCTCGAGCCGGCGCTGCACGCTGTAGAGGCCGAAGCCCGCCCCGCCCTCCTCGGCTTCGGCCGCCGCCTTCCAGGCGGCCACGTCGAACCCGCGCCCGCCGTCCTCCACCACGAGGGCGGTGTGGGTGCCGCACGCCTCCAGCCGGAGGTACGCCTCCTCGACCTCGGCGTGCTTCACCACGTTGAAGAGGAGCTCGCGGACGATCTGGAGGACGAGGATGCGGAGCTCCCGCGACGGGATGTAGTACGGGCACTCGGCCACGACGTCGATCTGCACGCCGTACATCGCGCTCATGTGGCCGGCGAGCCAGCGCAGCGCCACGGCCACGTCCTCGCGGTCGAGCACGGGCGGCGTGAGCTCGACGGCGAGGTGGCGGGTGGTGTCGATGGCCTGGTCGAGGATCTGCTCGGCCTCTTCGAGGCGGGCGCGGAGCGTGGCGGGGTCCGCGCTCGCCGTAGGCTGGTGGAGCGGGCCCAGCGTCAGCTTCACCCCGAAGAGGAGCTGCTGGACGTGGTCGTGGAGGAGGTCGGCCACGCGGCGGCGCTCGGCCTGCTCGGCGAGGGTGAGGGCCGAGGCGAGGGCGCGGACCTCCCGGTTCTTCGCTTCGAGCGCCTCGGCGTGCTCGGCCAGCGCCCGCTGCTGTTCGGCCAGCGCCCGCCGGAGCGCCGCCTTCTCGACCGCGTTCACGATGGCGCGCTCTAGCCCCTCCTCCGTCAGCCGCCCCTTCGTGAGGTAGTCGTGCGCCCCCTCCCGCATCGCTTTCACGATGATCTCCGGGGCCTCCATCCCCGTCAGCATCACGACGGGCACGTGGCGCGCGACGAACTCCGGGAGGAGGTCGAGGCCGTCGGCGTCGGGGAGGCGGTAGTCGAGGAGGACGAGGTCGGGCTCGGCGGCCTCAAAGAGGGCGCGGGCCTCGCGCGCGGTGGCGGCCTCGCGGGCGGTATACGGCCGGGCCAGCAGGCGGCGGACGAGGATCCGGTCCACCTCGCTGTCATCGACGATGAGGAGGTCGATGGGATCGGTCCGGTCCGTGGGATCGGTCATAACGCGGCCTCTTCCGGCGGGAACTCGACGATGCGCCAGTAGGTGCGCAGCAGCTTGACCACCTCCAGGAAGTCCTCGCCGGCGCGGCTCTTCAGGATGTACCCGGCGACGTGCTCTTCGTAGGCGGCCACCTTGTCCGCCTCGCGGTCCGACGTCGTGAGCACGAAGACGATGCTCCGCTGGAGCTCGGGGTCGCGGCGGAGGGCCTGGAGGAACTCGATCCCGTTCATCCGGGGCATGTTGAGGTCGAGCAGGATGAGGTAGGGGCTCGGGAGGCGGTCGTAACCGCCCTCGCCTCGCAGCGCCTTCAGCGCCTCCACGCCGTCGCTCACGACGGTGAACGGGTTGGCGATCCGCTGCTGGCGGAACGCCCGCTGGATGGCCTCGGCATCGACGTGGTCGTCCTCGATCAGAAGCAGGTGGACTCCGTTTACTTCCACGATAGGCAGGGAGAGAGGGGCGGAACGGAAAGGGCGAGGGGCTACGCGCGGACGGGCCAGGTGAACGTGAACGTGGTCCCCTGCCCCTCGGCCGAGTCCACGCGGATCGTGCCGCCACGGCTCTCGACGGCCTTCTTCACGACAGCGAGCCCCATCCCGCTCCCTTCGACTTCGTCGCGGGGCCGGAGCGTCTGGAAGAGCCCGAACACCCGCTCGTGATAGCGAGCGGGGATGCCGGGGCCGTCGTCCGATACGGTGAAGGTAACGAAATCGTCGGCCTCGCGGGCACGGACGACGATGCGGCCCTTCGGCCGGTCGTGGTGCTTGAGCGCGTTGCCGATCAGGTTGCGGAACACCATCTCGAGCGGGGCGCGGTAGGTCACGAGCCGCGGCAGCGCCTCGACCACGACCTCCATCCCCGGCGGCGAGCCGAGCAGCTCGACGACCTCGCGGATGAGTGCAGCGGCGTCCACCTCCTCGGCGGCCCCCTCCTCGCGGCCAGCGCGGGAGTAGGCCAGCAGATCCGAGAGCAGGTGCTCCATACGCCGGACGCGCCCCTGGAGCAGGTCGAGGTGGCGCTTCGACTCCTCCGGCAGCACGGCCCCCGCGTCCTCGGCGATCCACGCGGCGAGGTTGTCGATGGCGCGCAGCGGGGCCTTGAGGTCGTGGCTGGCGACGTAGGCGAACTGGTCGAGCTCGTCGTTGCTCCGCGCGAGCTCGGCCGTGCGCTCGGCCACGCGCGCGCCCAGCTCCGCCTCGGCCGACT
The DNA here is from genome assembly GCA_038232935.1 of Rhodothermales bacterium. Classification (GTDB taxonomy): domain Bacteria; phylum Bacteroidota; class Rhodothermia; order Rhodothermales; family JANQRZ01; genus JBBSMX01. Next base: position 7,924 of record JBBSMX010000080.1, read on the forward strand.
TGAGCAGGTGGATGTCGGTCGAGGTGCCGAACCAGCGGACGACGCGGCCGGCGGCGTCGCGCACGGGGACGGCGCGGGTGAGGAACCAGCGGTAGACGCCGTCGTGGCGGCGGAGGCGGAACTCGGCCTCGAGCGCCTCGCCGGCCGCCTTCGCCCGCGCCCACCCCTCCGCGATGCCGTCGCGGTCCTCGGGATGGATGGCGATGGTGGGGTCTTCGAGGAAGCTCCCCTGCACGGTGACGCCGGTGTACTCGGCCCAGCGGGCGTTGACGTAGTCCGGGAGGCCCTCGCCGGTGCTGGTGTAGGCGATGTCCGGAAGGGCCTCGGCGAGGAGGCGGAAGTGGGCCTCGCTCTCCCCGAGCGCCTCGTGCAGCCGGGCGTTCTCGATGGCGGCCCCGGCGCGGCGGCCCAGCTCCTCGGCCACCTCGAGGTCCGCCTCGTCGAAGCGGCGGCCGGACTCCGCGTTGACGAACGTGAGCGCGCCGGCGACCTCGCCGCCCACACGCATCGGCACGACGACGACGCTGCTCAAGCCGATCTCCCGCATCAGCCGGAGGTGCTCCTCGTCCCGCGCCGCCTCCACGAGGAGGGCGTCGGGGATGTGGGCGTAGAGCTCCGGCCGGCCGGTGCGGATCACGTTCGGGACGCCCGTGGGCGCGTCGGGATCGACGGGTGCCCGCTCCCGGAGCTCCCACCCCCACCGCACCTTCTCCGGATCGGCGTGGGCGATGGCGAGGGCGGAGATCGCTCCGTCGTCGTGGAGAAGGTCCACGGCGCACCAGTCGGCGAAGCCGGGCACGGCGAGGCGGGCGATCTGCTGGAGCGTGGCCTCGTGGTCGAGGGCCTGCTCGACGAGGGTGCCCGTCTCGGCGAGGTAGCGGGTGTGCATCTCCGCCCGCCGCCGGACGTGGATGTCGATGCAGGAGCCGATGTAGCCGAGGAACGTGCCGTCAGGGGCGAGCCGGGGGACCCCCCGGTCCACGATCCAGCGGTACTGCCCGCCGTGGTGACAGAGCCGGTACTCCATCTCGACGGGCTCGCGCCGGTCGAAGTGGGAGGTGAAGGCGTCGAGGCAGCGGTCGAGGTCGTCGGGGTGGACGCCCTCGGCCCAGCCGTCGCCGAGCTCCTGCTCCATCTTACGACCGGTGAAGGCGAGCCACCGCTCGTTGACGTAGGTGCGCCGCCCGGCCGCGTCCGCCATCCACACCAGCATCGGGGCCGAGTCGGTCATAGCGCGGAAGCGGGCCTCGCTCTCGCGGAGGACGGCCTCCACGCGCTTGCTCGCGGTGATGTCGCGGAGGATCTTCGAGGCCCCGACGATGCGGCCGTCGCTACTGCGGAGGGGCGAGATGGTGAGAGAGACGTCGAGCGCCCGGCCGTCTTTGGTCATCCGGACCGTCTCGAAGTGCTCGACGCGCTCGCCGCGCCGTACGCGCCCGAGGATCACCTGCTCCTCGTCGTGGCGATCGGGCGGGATCAGGATCAGGACGGGCTGCCCGATGACCTCGGCCGCGGTGTACCCGAGGAGCCGCTCGGCCCCCGCGTTCCAGGACGTAATGATACCGTCGAGGGTCTTGCTGACGATGGCGTCGTCCGAGGACTCCACGATCGCGGCCAGCAGCGCCCGGTCCCGGTCCGCTCGCTTGAGCTCCGTGATGTCCATCAAGACGTTGACCGCGCCGAAGGGCCTCCCCGTAGCGTCGCGGGGCGGTTCGGGGAAGGGCCGTGAGGTTCCATCGTCGATTCGGGGTGGCGGGATGCGGGGCAGCTCGTCCGAGCAGCGGAAGCGAAGCGCTGTCAGGAAACGAGAGCAAGACGGAATGTAACGCGGAGTCCGCTGCGGAGTATGCGGTTTGTCGAGGAGGCGCCGCGTGATGCGCCCCGCCTCTGAGTAGACCGGACGGCGCGCGACGGAGCGGGACCTGGCCGAGCTAGAATCGACCGGCCTTTTGTAGCTTCTTCCTCGTAACGTAGGTTCCGCCCCCGACGCTCCCCCTCGATCAGCCCTGCGCACCACGATGGCTAAGCTCATCCCCGGCTCCTTCTCCGTCGACCACCTCGGCATCTACCCCGGCTTCATCCAGTCCTCGGAGGACGAGGACCTCGACAGGCCGGTCCAGCCCCTCTTCACCTTCGGCACCGCGCAGGTGATCGCCGCCGACTGGTCCAACTTCGAAGGGCAACCCGGCGAGCCGCCCGCCCAGGCGTTCTATGAGTCCGACGGCGACGCCTTCCACCTCTACGAGCCGGCCACAAACGAGTGGCACGTCCTCACAGGGGAGACCTACGGCCCCACCAAGCTCTACGCCATGGGGCGCGACCTCTGGACGTGGCAGCACTTGACGCACCAACGCGGCTTCGAATGATGCCGCCCGCCGTGCCTCGATGTGGCGTGCGGGTCGATTGCGCGTAGGCCACGGCCTCGCGGCCCCTCTGGGGCTTGTCCCGAGCCGAGGGAACTGGACAGAGGAAGAGGGGAGCCCACGAGCAGCCGACCCGCCCACTAGTTCACCACGACGGCACGGAGCGTCTGCGTGTAGCGGCCGGCCTGGAGGCGGTAGACGTACGCACCCGAAGCCAGACCGGTGGCGTCCCACCGCGCGCGGTGCGTACCGGCGTCCACCTCCCCGTTGACGAGCGTAGCGATCCGACGGCCGGTCACGTCGAAGACGGCGAGCGTGACGCGCTCCCGCTGCGGCAGCGTGAACTCGATTGCGGTCGTGCGGTCGAACGGGTTCGGGTAGTTCTGTCGTAGCGCGAAGGCGGCAGGCACCGACCCGTCCTCGGCGGAATCCACGAACAGGACGCTGAGCGTAACCGGAACGACCAGCAGCGGGCGGTCCGGGTCGTTGGTCTCGATGCGCACGGCGAAATCGTACACGCCTGGGTCGAGGCCCGCTGTGTCGATGAGAAGCGCCAATTCCTCGCTCGTGCCGGCGGCGATGGACCCCTCCGTGGGCTCGACGGACAGCACGCCCGGCTCGCGTTCGTCGAATGCAATCTGCACGTTGTCCACGCCGAGGTCGAAATCCTGCAGGATGTAGAAGAAGGCGGGGTGGCCCCACATGAGCTCTACGGCGTCCACCTCGCGCAGGATGTCCTGCCACACCACACCGGGTGGGAGGTGCTCCAGGTCCCCGGCGTACCCCCCGCTCCAGCCCTCGGGCAGCTCGCCCTCGAAATCGGAGGGGATGGGGAAGTCGTACGAGCGCCAGCCCTCGCCCGGCTGCGGCACGAGGTCGCCGGGGAAGTAAACGTAGTCGTGCGCCTCGGGGTTGTTCGGCTCGCCGTTGTGGCGGATGAGGCGCAGGCTGAACGGCCGGCCCGCGACGGTGTTGCCGGCCGAGACGGTCTGTGCGTCGATGCTGATCGAGCGGACGTTCCGCTCCACGTAATCGCCCGTGAAGGGAGAGTCGGGCACGGGGTCGATATAGAGGCGAGGGACGAAGGTCGAGAGCACGGCGTTGCGGAGCCAGCGGCCAGGGTTGCCGCCCTCCGTCTCGATGGTCTCGGCCTGAGGGATGCCGAGCGTGAAGCCGTACGGGTTCTCTCCGTCCTCGAAGTCGACGAGGACGGACTCGGGGCGGACGACCGTGACCGCGTACGTGAGGTCGCCGCCCTCGGCGGTGAGGTTCGAGAGCGTAAGCGTCGCGCTCGCCGTCTCGTCGGGCGGCAGCACGACCATCAGCTCTGCCGGATCGACCGCGGCCTGCGGCGCGGCGACGGGACCGAGGTCGCCGCTGAAGCCGACGTTCTGCGCTTTGATGGCGTCGGGCGCGCTGCCGCCGGGGCCGTCAGCCCAGACGTACGCGGCGAAGCCCCTGCGGCTGAGCGCGCCGCGCATCCGCGTGTTCGAAGTCAGGGCCGTTTTCAGCGGGACGATGTTGCCCGGCCACACGAACGCGCCGTCGGCGTCGAGCCGCGCGGCCTCGATCCGCATCGGGTCGGGGAAGGCACCGAGCGACCACGCGAAGATCGCGCTACCCGTGAGCGGAAGCGCGCTCACCTGACTCCCCTGCGCGCCGCCGAGCGGGACGAGCACGCGGCCGGCATCGCCCCACTGCCGGATGCCCGTGGCGTCGATTCGCTGGGCGGCCACACCGTACGTGCGGCTGCCACCGACCTGCTGCTCCTCGGGCCAGACGACGTAGATATCGCCGCTCGCCGTGTCGAAAGCGGCAGAGGGCGTGCTGCGCTCGCGGTCGGTGCCGGCCGCCGCTTCGACGCCGTTCTGCGCGAAGGCCGCACTCCCGTCGGTGAAGACGTGCTGGACCCGCACGCGGGCCTCTCCCACACCGCCGACCTGATACCACGCGAAGACCGCCCCGCCGCCGCCATCCGGCACGAAAGGCGGGAAGTACCCGAACTGGAGTGCCCCGTCGCTGCCGTCGAAGACCTCGACGGGCGCATCGCCCCACAGGGGTGCGCCCTCGGCGTCCAGCTTCTGCGCCCACAGCCGTCGGTCGAAAGACGAGAGTTGGGCCGAGCCCGACACGACCACGTTCCCCTCCGCATCGGCGTGGAGATCCGCAAGAAAGAAGAAGCCGGTGGGCGTTTCGAGGCTAACACCGTCCGGCCCCCACTGCGGCGCGCCCTCGGCGTCGAGCTTCTGGAGCACGATGTCCCCAGTCGAAAACGACGTCCACGCCACGACGGCCCCGCCGTCCGGGGTGCCGGTCACACGGGGCGAGGCCGCCGCGCTCGCATCCGCAGAGACGAACACGCCGGGCGTGCCCCACAGCGGCTCGCCCTCCGGCGAGACGAGGCTGACGACGGCCTGGGGTCGCTCTTCGTCATCGAGGAAGCGGAAGGCCACGAGGGCGTTGCCCCCGGCGTCCACGTCGAGCCCGTAGTCCTCGGTGGAGCTGAAGCCGCGGTCGGCGATGCGGGCGCCGTTGGTCGCGAGCTGCGCCTGCCCGTCCGCGTCGAGCCGTTGGAGGAACACGTCGAAGCCCTCGGCCCCGTTGCCGAACCAGCTCACGTAAAACCCACCGTCGTCGGTCGGCACGAGCTTCGGCTGCGTCTGCCCACCGGGGCGGTCGGCGACGACGAGGTTCTGCGCCGGATCCTCGGACCACTGCGCCTTGGCCGGCGCAGCCGCGAGCAGCGCCATCAACAAAGTGGTCGTGCGCATGAGGACAACGGCAGGGCACGCGAGGCGCGGTAACGGGAGGGACGAAGGCACGCTCATCAACGTGGGGAGAAGAACGGGGGGAGGACCGAAACGGGGCGAGGAGGGCCAGCTTACGTCACCTCGCGGAGACGGCGGCGCACCTGGAAGAAGCGCCGCGCGCCCACGGCAAACACGACCGGGGCCGAGGGCAACGTGATCCAGCCTATCACCTCCACCCAGCCGATACCAACGAAGTGGATCAGGCCGATGCTCCCGCCCAGCAACGCCAGCCCCGTGCGGACGTACGCCAGCAGCGTGCGCTCGTTAGCGAGGGCCGTCCGTTCGAGCGCGAGCACATCGCGCAGGATGAGGTCCTCCGACGCGACCTCACGGTAGACCTCCTCAGGGTTGGCAGCAGACATCATGGGAGGAGAGGGTATACGACGGGTCGATGATCGTAGAGGAGGACGCTGCGTGGGACCGTCCAGCAGCGCACTCGCGGGGAACGAAACCGGTGCCCCGCTCGACATTCGCTGCTTGCGCACGGCGTTCTCAAAGAGCGGAGGGGGTGGGATTCGAACCCACGGTACCTCGCGGCACGCTGGTTTTCAAGACCAGTGCATTCGACCACTCTGCCACCCCTCCAGATGTGTAAACCGAAGGTACGAACGCATCGTCGGCTCGCTACCTACGTCGGGGCCGGCGACAGCAACGCGACCCTGCATGCTTTCCCCGGCCCCCAGCGCATCGTGTGAGCGAAGCGCTCGGCATTCGTGACGCACGTAGGAGGCCGGTAGACTCGTGCCCGTCGAGCCCTTCCACCGCCACGTACCTCTCGGTCTTCGCTGCGAGCCACATCCTCGCCCATGGACAGTGGATAGGTAGCCTCTGCGAGAAGCCCGCCCACGTTGGAACCCGATGGGTCAGCGAGATCACAGGAGCGTCACCCGCTGCGTCTGCGCCGGCCTGCCCTCGGTCGTGAGCCGAACGAGGTAGGTCCCGCTCGCCAGCGCCTCGGCCTCGAAACGGGCCTCGTGCCGGCCCGCCTCCAGGGGGCCGTCCACGAGCCGCGCCACCTCGCGCCCGAGCACATCGTAGACCACGAGCCGGACGTCGGCTGCCTCCGGCAGCACGAACCCGACCGTGGCCGTACCGGTGAAGGGGTTCGGGTAGCCCTGATCGAGGGTGAACACCACCGGCGTATCGGCTCCCTCATTCGCATCGACGAAGACCACGTCTACCCTCACGTCCACCGTCACGATAGGGGTGTTCGGGTCGTTCGTGGCGATGAGGAGCTCGAAGGCGTAGGCACCCGGCTCGAAGTCCGTGGCGTCGACCGTCACGGTGACTTCCGCCGAGGTACCGGGCGCGATGGAGCCGCTCTCCGGAGCGACGGTTACGAGAGGCGGCCCGGTCTCGCCGTTGACGTTGAGCACCCAGTGGGAGGCTCCGAAGCCGATGTCGGTGAGGTCCACCGGTTCCTCGGCACCGCAGGCGTCGGCCTGGATGTAGGTCGGCCCACCCTGCCCGGCGTTGTTGCCGCCGAAGAGGACCCCTTCCCGCGGGGCGGTCCACTCGACCGCTACGACGTCGTCCGCCGCGAACGTGCCGCGGATCGGGACGGTGGCGATGGAGAGGTCGTCGGCGGCGCTGACATCGAGCGGCGCCGTGCCGACAAGCGTGAGGTTCGACGAGGCGAGGTCGCCGTTGAGGGTATAGAGGTTCACGGTCGTCGCCCCCGACGTCGCCGCCTCGATCCCGATGTCCACGCTCGTGACCCGAAGCTCCGTATCGATGCCGAACGCGCCGAGGTCGAACACCCTCCACCAACTCGTCGGCGGCGCCGGGCAGGCGACGCCGTACCCCGGGATGATCTCCTGGCTGACGGAGTGGGTGAGGGTCACCCCGCCGCCGCGGTACAGCGCGCGCGATGCTCCGGGGTCCTCAATCTCAGGGTGGCTCAGAGGGGGGCGGTCGGCGTAGGCGAGTCCGAAGGTGGTCCAACCCTTCGTTGGAACCATTGCCTCCCGGAGGTTGCTACGCGCGGAGGCAGCCTGCTCGGGATTTGCCCCTCCGAAGTTCGCAGGTCTAGCCGGTCGCGCTGCCGCTACGTAGATCGAGTAGGCGAGGTCGGCCGCGTCGACGCCGCCGAGGTTCGAGAGGGTGAACGTCTGGGCGTCCGTCTCGCCTATCCCCACTTCGAACACGAGGGCGGCGGGGTCCACGGCCGGCGTCGGCGCGTCGAGGCCGGAGCCTACGAGCGCGGCCGTGAGGTCGCCGCCGTCCGTCGTCACCGTGAGGGTGCCGGCGGCGTCGCCGGCATCGGTGGGCGTGTAGACGACGGTGATCACCGCACTCGCACCCGGGGCGAGCGGGGCCGCTTCGAAACCCTCGACGGCGAACGGGCCGTCGGCCGAAGCGCCGGTGAGCGCGCACGCATCGGTGCCGTCGTTCTCGACCGTCACGTCCTCGGAGGAAGTGGTCCCGACGATGGTATCGTCGAAGGTGATCGCGCCCGTGGTGAGGGCGCACGCGGCCGTCCCGGTGACGACGAGCGTGACGGGGAGCACAAACGCGGTCGGGGCCGCCTCGAGGTCGGTCTCCACCAGCAGGCTCCCCACATAGGTCCCGGCATTGCGCCCGGCCGCGTCGAAGGTGACGGCTAGGGCGACGCGGCCACCGGCGGGGATCTCCCCGCTCGCCGGCGTCACGGCCGTGATGAAGGCAGGCGCTGCCGCGAGCGCAACGTCGTACGCGATGGCCTGGCCCGTGTGGTTCGTGAGCGTGACGGTCTCGGTACCGGTCGTGCCGGACTCTAGCACCCCGACGAGGGGCCTCAGGTCAAACGAGAGCGCAGCGACGGTGCCGACAGCGACGGTGCTGGCGGCCACGTTGTCGAGCATAACGTAGTCGTCGACCTCAGCGAATCGGATCGCCCCAATGGCCGCCCCGTCCGAGCGGACCCCGAAGAAGACGCCGCCCCGCGCCTCCGGGATCGTCGTGGAGCCGAGGAGGTTCGCCTCGGTATCGTAGACACGCACGGTGACGGTGGATTTGAACAGGTAGCCGTACACGTCCATACCGGCGGCGTAGACGCCCGGATCGAACCGGACCTCCGTGGTATCGACCGCCAGGTTGGCTCCGACGACGGTGGAGGGCTGGGGGAAGTCGAGGACGCGGTAGCCTTCGCCGAGAGCGATGGCGGCGTCGAATTCGCCCTGAGTCGGCCCGACGGCAGCGATGGCGAAGGGTGCCATGAGGGTGCCGGGGGCGTAGCAGTCGTCGTCCGTGTAGGCATCGACGGGACTGAAACTCGCGCAGAAGGCGGCCGGAGCTACGTCGACATCCTCGAAGTCCTCGACGGGGAGACCGGGATTGGCGGCATCGAAGTCACTCCGTGTGGCGTAGAACGTCAGGCCGCCGATGCGCTGTACGGCAGGCCGGTCGAGGGACCGTCGACCGAGGGCCATGGCGTCGGCATCAGGGACCCGAATGTGTCGGCCGTCGGAGGCCCTGGGGGCATCGGACTGCGCAAAAACGGCGGGGGCGAGGAGAACGAGAAGAAGCGCGAGGGTACGCATAGACGGAGGGGCCGTGAGGATTAAGAACGCCTAACAAAACCGAGGCCTGTCATGGCGAGCGACTGAAAGGAGCGCGACAATCTCATCCGGGATGCTTAAATCGGGAGATGGCCGCGTCGCTACGGGACGAGTCCCTGCGCTCCTCGCAATGACAGCGTTGATGGGTTTTGATAGGGACTCTAAAGCGGTATTCCATAGGATACAAATAGATAGCAACTCATCCGTCACGACCGACACATTTATCGCCAGCAGCCCCATCCGTGCGCAACACATCAACCCCGGTGGGGGACACGCAGCGCCACCGGATGAGAAGGGCAGGCGAGTTGGCCGATAGGCTCGGGTCCTATCCCTCACCGGGATAACTTATTAATCTTTAAAGACAGCTACCCTTGCATCCTAGCGCGGTACCGAGTTATTTGAGCGGGCCACCTCATTCGCCGCCGCCCCAACCTCACTTGGCGCTGTTCGCCAGCAACGTGAGCCATGACGATTGCCGACCAATTAATAGGAGAAGAGGTTGACGGCTACCGAATCCTCGGGGTGATAGGGAGGGGTGGCATGGGCGTCGTCTTCAAGGCGGAGGACGTGTCGCTCGGCCGGCTGGTAGCGATCAAGCTGATCGACCCGAAGTTCGCAGAAGAGGACGAGTACCTGCGGCGGTTCAGGCGCGAAGCTCGGGCTCTGGCCCGGCTCCGGAGCTCGAACATCGTCATGGTCCACGCCCTGAGGCGTACCCGCTTCGGGCTCTTCATCATCATGGAGTTTGTGGATGGTGCCTCCCTAAGCGAGCATTTCGACGGAGCGGCCGTCTCGTGGAAGCGCATGGAGCCTATCCTTCGACAAGTGCTCTCCGCGCTCGACCACGCGCACAGCCTCGGCGTCGTCCACCGCGACATCAAGCCGAGCAACATCATGTTGACGGAGTCGGGCGACGTCCGGGTGATGGACTTCGGGATCGTGAAGCTCCTCGAGAACGATCCGGCCGCTACGGCGACGCAGGGCGTGTCGGGCTCGCCCTACTACATGTCTCCGGAGCAGGTCTCAGGGCAACAGGACATCGACGGACGCACCGACCTCTACTCGCTTGCGATGACGGTGTACCACCTCGTAGCCGGCCGCCTCCCGTTCGACGAGGACAGCAACCTCTATAAGATCTTCCGGCAGGTGATGGAGACGGACATCCCCCCGCTCCGGTCGATCGATGCTGACATCCCGCAAGGTGCCTCGGATGTCATCGAGAAAGCGTTGTGCAAGTCCCGCGACGATCGCTTTCAAAGCGCCGCAGCGATGCTGGCCGCCCTCGACGAGGCAGAGGCAGCTCACACGATAGATCGAGCGGTGCCGACCGTGACGGTAGTACCGCCGGAGACGAGGAGGATCAACCGCGTTCCCGACCACCGCATCCTACGTTACGCTGCTGTGTTGCTCGTCGGCCTGGGGGGGCTCGGATGGGGCCTCTGGGCGTGGCACGGCGACCGCGCACCGGCGAGCCCACTCCGGGACGCTGCGACGGTCACGGGAGCCGCCGGGGGGATCGACGATAGAGACCGCGTAGGTGAGGGGGACCGGCCCGTTGCTTCCGGAGAAGAGGGTACCGATGAGGGCCTCGCAGAACCTCCGCCGGAGGCCGAGGAGGTACCGGCAGCGGTCCCAGGGGAGGCCGAGGCCGCTGCGCCGACAGGCTCGGTCTCCGTGCGCTCGGACCCGGCGGGGGCTCGGGTACGCATCGACGGGAGAGACCACGGCCGCACCCCGACCCGGGTGTCGTTGCCCGCAGGGCAGCACCAACTGGTGCTGGAACGGGAAGGGCACGAGCCCTACCGCACCTCCTTCCAGGTAACGGCCAACCGAACGGCCGAGTTGACGCCCGTCCTCGCCCCGATTACTGCGCCCCTGCGGGTGATCGTCATACCCTGGGGCAATGTGTACATCGATGGTGCCCTGCGCCAAGAAAGCGTCAGCTTCGCCCAGACGTACGAGCTGCCTGTCGGCACCCACACCGTCTCCGTGCGAAATCCGGAGCTCGGAAGATGGGAACAGAGCGTCCTCGTCACAGCCTCTGATGGGGCACAAGTGAAGGTGGATTTCACCAAAGAGGTGCAGGTCACCGTCGCTGCCTTCGGCCCGGACGATCAGGGTATCCAAGGTCCCATCTTCGTAGACGGCGTGCCCATGGGGAGGTGGTCGCCGGCTACGATCCCGATCCGCGTCGGTCGCCGCCGCATCGAAGTACGCGCGCCGGGCTACGAGCAAGCCGGAGGCCCCCGCACCATCGACCTCGACGCCTCGACCGGCCCGCAGTCCGTCCGTCTGACGCTCTCGCCGTCGAGCGGCTGAGCGCCTGCACGTCCCCTATCCGCTTTCATCCTACCCCGTCGCTAACCGCCTTCGATATGAGACTCCAACGACTCGTCTTCGACCCGAAAGGAACCCCGCCCGCACCCACACCCCAGCTTGCCTGGCTCGGACGCGGAGGGCTGTGGTTGCTGGCGCTCCTGCTGTTCAGACCCGGCATCGCGCAGGCGCAGGACGCGCCCGCCTGCGAAAACGCCGTCGCCCAGGCCCAGACGGACTACTTTGAAGGCCGGTTCGATCCCGCCATCCAACGCCTCGAGCGCTGCCTGTCCCAGAATGCGTTCTCGGAAGACCAGAAAGAGGAGGCCTACACCCTCCTCGGCCGGGTCTACTTCGCGAAGGGGCTGGAGGACCGGGCGGCGGAAATGCTGCGCGAGCTCCTCGCCCTCGTGCCGAGCTACCGGCCCAGCCTCTCCGTAGAAACGCCTGACTTCGTCGCCTTCGTAGACCGGGTCCGCCTGGAGCTCGAAGAGGAGGCTGCGGAGGAAGCCGAGCCGCCGCCGGAGGTGATGGTAGAGGAGCAGCCGGCGGAGACCGTCACAGAGCCTGAGACGGAACCGGAGGTCCAGATCGTGCAACCGCCCCCGCCGGAGCCGATGCCGACGGCCGAGCGCACGCCTCCGAAGCAGCGCAAGGGCATCACGAAGTGGCTGTTGATCGGAGGGGGCGTGGTGGTGGCCGGCGTCGCGGCCGTGTTGCTCACGGGTGGTGACCCTCCACCGCCGCCCTCTGGGTTGCCGCTGCCGCCCGCTTAGTGTGAGAGACGATTGGTTGTAATCTTGGGGCGACTCCTTCCTCTACTCGCTATGGCCGCCTTCTCCCTCGACTTCCGACAACGCATCCTCGATGCCGCCTTACGAGACGACGCCACCGAGCAGGCTGTCGCCGACC
>JBBSMX010000081.1:0-19178 GCA_038232935.1 Rhodothermales bacterium
GACCGCCGCGTCGTCATGGTCGCCGACTCTGGCTTCGCAGTGGTCGCCTTGCTCGCCGCCGTCTGCGAGCACGCCACGGTCGTGACCCGGCTCCGGCTCGATGCCGCACTCTATGGCCCCGTTCCCCCACGGACCGGCAAGTCGGGACGTCCGCGCAAGCGAGGGGGTCGGCAGCCGACGCTCACCGCGCAGATCGCCGACCCGGCCACACAGTGGTCGCCCGTTGTCGTCAGCCGGTGGTACGGCGAGTGCGAGCGCACGGTCGAGATCGCCAGCGGCACAGCACTCTGGTACCGGGCTGGGGTTCCAGGCGTCTGGCTCCGGTGGGTCGTGGTGCGCGATCCGAGCGGGGCCGTCGGCCCGAAGGGGTTCCTTTGCACCGACCCCGGCGTCGAGCCGTCGATGCTCCTTGGGTGGTACCTCCGACGGTGGAGTGTCGAAGTGACGTTCGCGGAGGTCCGTCGGCATCTCGGCGTCGAGACGCAGCGCCAGGGGTCCGACCTCGCGATTGCCCGGACGACGCCGTGCCTGCTCGGCCTCTTCTCGGTTGTCGCATTGGTGGCGGACCGGCTCCACGCCGACGGCGAACTGAACGCTCGGCAGAGCCGGTGGTACACGAAGGGAGCCCCCACCTTCAGCGATGCGCTGGCGGCGGTGCGGATGTCGCTGTGGCAAGCGGGGGGTTTATCAACGTCCCGTGCGGGGCCTGGGAGGGTGGAAATCCCGGAGGCTGTGCTCTGGCAGCTCACGAGCACGCTGGCCTACGCGGCATAGGGCCAAAGTCCAGCTCAGGTCGAGTCCCCTCGCCCCGGAGGGGCGAGGGACAGGGTGAGGGGAGAGCCGAGCAACCGGCGACCTTCACATAAGGGGCGAAGTCGTCGGGAGTGAGCGCGGCGGATGGAGATGGGGTCGGCTCTCGTATTCTGCCTCACGCAAAGTTGCGAGCGTCCTATATTCGACAGCCTGCATTCGGCAGCCTGCTTGGCGCTTCCTACCCTCGCTCACGCATCGCCCGTTCCATGGAAACCTTTGACTATATCGTCAGCCGGCTCGAGTACTACGTCTGGTCGTGGCCGGAGATCGGCGGCGAGCTCTCGCTGATCGTGTTCGCCCTCCTCGGGACGGGCCTGTTCCTCACGCTCCGGCTCGGGTTCGTCCAGTTTCGCCACCTCGGTCACGGCATCGCCGTCACGTCGGGCAAGTACGACGACCCGGACGAGCCCGGCGACGTGCCGCACTTCCAGGCGCTCACGACCGCGCTCTCGGCGACGGTCGGGATCGGCAACATCGCGGGCGTCGCGATTGCGATCCACTGGGGCGGGCCGGGCGCGCTCTTCTGGATGTGGGTGACGGCGCTCCTCGGCATGGCCGTGAAGTATTCCGAAGTGACCCTCGCGCAGCACTACCGCGTCGTCGAGTTCCCGGACCGGGAGTCGAAGGCGTGGGAGGGCTCGGTCTCGGGCGGCCCGATGTACTACATCGAGAAGGGGCTCGGGGAGAAGTGGAAGCCACTGGCGGTGTTCTTCGCCGGTGCCCTCATGATCACGAGCTTCCTCACGGGCAACGCCGTGCAGGCGAACACCGTCGCCGACATCGTGGGTACCGAGTTCGGAATCCCCGTGTGGATCACCGGCCTGATCACGGCGGCCATCGTCGGCCTCGTGATCGTCGGCGGGATCGGGCGGATCGGGAAGGTGACCGGCGTGCTCGCCCCGGCGATGGCGCTGATCTACGTCTCCGGCGCGCTCGCCATTCTCCTCTTCCACATCACCGACGTGCCGGCCGCGTTCGCGCTCATCTTCACCGAGGCGTTCAACCCGACGGCCGGCGTCGCCGGGACGGGGGCGGGCGTGTTCCTGCTCACGATGATGTGGGGCGTCCGGCGCGGGCTGTTCTCGAACGAGGCCGGGCAGGGCTCGGCCCCCATCGCCCACGCTGCCGCCAAGACCGACGAGCCGGTGTCCGAGGGCGTCGTGGCCCTCCTGGAGCCGTTCATCGACACGATCATCATCTGCTCGATGACCGGCCTCGTCATCATCACGACGGGCGTCTGGAACACCACCCATCCGACCACCTTCGATCTCTCCAGCGGCGACGTGACGTACGTCATGCCCGACGAGCGAGGCGTCTTCGCCGGTGGCGCCGCGCCCGAGCAGATCATTGTCGAGGGCGGGGTTCCCGTGCGGGAGGGCGGGCGTTCGTTCGCGTGGCATGACGTGGCCGTCGAGCAGTTCTGGGTGGACGCGGCGCGCGAGACGCCGTTCACCGGCCGGATCGTGCAGAACTACGACGACCCGGCGACGCCGCAGCGCGAGGCGATAGCGGCGGCCGTGGACACCGAGGGCAACGCCCACACCATCCTCTTCGGCGATGCCATCGAGACGGCCGCGCCGCTCACGAGCACGGCGTTCGAGCGGGGGCTCTCGAACTTCGGGCTCGGCTGGCTCGGGAGGGTGATCGTGCTGGTCTCGGTCCTCCTCTTCGCGATCTCGACGAGCATCTCGTGGAGCTATTACGGGGACCGCTGCGCGAACTACCTCTTCGGCTCGAAGGGGATTCTGCCCTACAAAGCGGTGTTCGTGGTGATGCACTTCGTCGGGGCCGTGACGAGTCTGGCGACGATCTGGGTGATCGGCGACATCGCGCTCGGACTCGTGACGTTCCCGAACCTCATCGCCCTCGTCCTCCTCTCCGGCGTGGTCGTGAAGCTCACGAAGAGCTACTTCGAGCGGAAGCCGTGGCTGGAGAACGCCGAGGTCCACAAGCGCGTCGTCGCTGAGAAGAAGGGGTCGAAAGAGGTGTAGTCAGCGCAGGGGCGACCGGCTGGTCGCCCCTGCGCGTTCCCCCACGTTCCGCTTATGCTCACCGTCGTCGATCACCCCCTCCTCCGGCGCGACCTCACGATCCTCCGGGACCGGCGGACGCCGCACGGGCAGTTCCGAAAGACGATCGGGGACGCCGCCGCCATCCTCGCCTACGAGGCGATGCGCGACCTCCCGCTCGTGGAGGAGCCCATCATGACGCCGCTGGAAGAGACGGCGGGCTACCACCTCCGCGACGAGGTCGTGGTGGTGCCGGTGCTGCGGGCGGGGCTAGGGCTCGTGGACGGGTTCGTCCGGTTTATCCCCGAGGCCCGGATCGGCCACCTCGGGATGTACCGCGACGAGGAGACGCACGAGCCGGTGGACTACTACGCGAACATCCCCGACACTGTCGAGACGGGGATCGTGTTCGTCGTGGACCCGATGCTCGCTACCGGCGGCAGCGCCGACGGCGCGATCACCCATCTCAAGCGGCGCGGTGCGATGCGGCTGCGCTTCGTCTGTCTCGTCGCCGCGCCCGAAGGCGTCCGCCACCTCGAAGCGCGTCACCCCGACGTGGACATCGTCACGGCCACGCTCGACCGCGAGCTTGACGCCAATGCCTTCATCCGTCCCGGCCTTGGGGATGCCGGCGACCGCATCTTTGGCACCTGAGGAAGACTTCGGATGATTGAACGATATCGGGGAGTCGTTGCACTGTTCGTGGCGCTGCTGCTCGCGGGGGGCGTGCAGGCGCAGGCTCCAGACGCGATGGCGGACTCGCTCGCCGTGGGCGCGCCGTCGCTCGTGCGCGACAGCCTCGCTGCGCTGCCCGATGCCGCAACCGTACCGGACACGGTGACGGTCGCGGGGCCGGCGCTCGCGCTGACGGGCGTGCCCTTTGCCGTGACCGTGAACGGGTTGGATTCGACGGCGATCACGGACACGCAGGTGCGCGTCGGCGGGCAGACGTTTCCGCTCGAAGCAGGGGAAGAGGGCGCGCTCGTCGCGCCCGGTGCCGTCGCGTCGGAGCGTGGAGCGACGGCGGTGGAGGTCGTGCGCGGCGGAGCGGTGATCGGGCGGGCCGAGACGCGGACGATCCCGGGCTGGTTCTCCATCTTCCCGCCGCTCATCGCCATCGTGGTCGCGCTGCTGTTCCGGCGCGTGATCCCGGCGCTCTTCCTCGGCGTCTGGGTGGGTGCCGTGCTCGTCGCCGGTCTGACGCCGGGCGGCATCGGCAAGGGCCTCTTCGACACGCTCCAGGTCTACATCCTCCACGCTCTCGCCGACGAGGGCCACGCGGCCATCATCCTCTTCTCGCTGATGATCGGCGGGATGGTAGGCATCATCCAGAAGAACGGCGGCACGCAGGGCATTGTGGACCGCATCGTCGGCTGGGCCAGCACGCCGAAGCGCGGCCAACTCGCCACCGCTACCCTCGGCCTCGTCATCTTTTTCGACGACTACGCCAACTCCCTCATCATCGGCCCGACGATGCGGCCGGTGACGGACCGCCTCCGCATTAGCCGCGAGAAGCTCGCCTACATCGTCGACTCGACGAGCGCGCCCGTCGCCTCGCTCGCCCTCGTGACGACGTGGATCGGCTTCGAGGTCGGGCTCATCAACGAGGCCATCGCTCAGATCCCGAGTCTCTCGCTCGACGGCTACGGCGTCTTCCTGGAGTCCATCCTCTACCGGTTCTACCCGGTCCTCGCGCTCTTCTTCGTGTTCGTGATCGCGTTCACCGACCGCGAGTTCGGGCCGATGTACGACGCCGAGCACCGCGCCCGCACGACCGGGGCCGTGCTCGGCGCGGACGCGAAGGTCGATACCGCGGCGTCCGAAGGGGCCGAGTTCGTTCCGCCCGAGGGCAAGCCGCGTCGCGGGATCAACGCCATTCTGCCCGTCCTCGTGCTCGTCGTCGGCGTGCTCGTGGGTCTCTTCGTGACGGGCGAGGGGGACTCTATCCGCGACATCATCGGCAGCGCCGACTCGTACAAGGCGCTGATGTGGGCGTCGCTCGCGGGCGTGCTCACGGCGGTGGCGCTCTCCGTCGGGCAGCGGATTCTCACGCTCGACGAGACGATGGACGCGTGGTACGCCGGGCTGAAGTCGATGCTCTTCGCGATGATCATCCTGCTCCTCGCGTGGGCACTCTCGGCCACGACCGACGCGCTCCACACAGGCGCCTACCTCGGCAGCGCGCTCAGCGAGGCGCTCCCGCCCGGCCTCGTCCCGGCGCTCATCTTCATCCTCGCCGCCCTCACCGCCTTCGCGACGGGCACGAGCTGGGGCACGATGGGCATCCTCATGCCGCTCGTCGTCCCGCTCACGTGGGGTGTGATGCAGGCCAACGGCATCGCCGACCCGGCGCACTACTACCTCCTCTACTCGGCTGTTTCGTGCGTCCTCGCCGGGGCCGTCTGGGGCGACCACTGCTCGCCGATCTCGGACACCACGATCCTGTCCTCAATGGCCTCCGGCTGCGACCACATCGAGCACGTCCGCACGCAGCTCCCGTATTCCCTCCTCGTCGGCACCGTCGCCGTCGTGCTCGGGACGGTGCCGACAGGCTTCGGCTTCCCGTGGTGGGCCTCGATGCTGCTCGGCGCGGGCGTGCTGCTGGCCGGGCTCCGGTTCTTCGGCAGGCCGGTCGTGGGCCACAACGAGGTCGTCGTGATGGACGAGGAAGCATAAGCGATGCCCGAGCACGCGGGTTCGTTCGGCTCGCCGGGGACGCCGGCGGATGTGTCGGTGCTCTACCTCGACAACCACCTCCTCGTCGTCCACAAGCCCGCCGGGCTGCTCGTGCAGGAGGACCACACCGGCGACCCCGACCTGATGACGCTCGGGAAGGCCTACGTCAAACGCGAGTTCGCCAAGCCGGGCGCGGTCTTCCTCGGCCTCGTCCACCGGCTCGACCGGCCCGTCTCCGGCGTGATGGTGCTCGCCCGCACGTCGAAGGCGGCGTCGCGGCTGAGCGATCAGTTCCGGCGCCGCGCGCCCGACAAACGCTACCTCGCTCTCGTGGAAGGCCGGCTCGACGGGCAGGGCGTGCGCGAGGATTGGCTCGCCAAGGTCGACCGCCACGTCCGCGTCGTGAAGCCGGGCCACCCGGAGGGCAAGCGGGCCGAGCTACGCTGGCAGGCGCTCGCCACGGAGAAAACGAAGCACGGCTCCATCAGCCTCGTCGAAGTGGAGCTGCTGACGGGGCGGGCGCATCAGGTGCGCGTCCAACTCGCCGCCCTCGGCCACCCCATCCTCGGCGATCTGCGCTACAAGGCGCAGCGCGAGTTCGACGGGCGCAACCTCGCCCTGCACAGTTTCCGGCTGGAGATCGAGCACCCGACGCAGCGCGAAGCGATGACGTTCTCGGCGCTGCCGCCTGCGACGTGGCGTGGCTATTTCGATGCCCACGTGCGGGAGGTCGTCGGCGCACCGTGAGCGGGTATGCGTACATCGGGCTGGCGGCCGTGCTGTGGGGCGTGCTCGGGCCAGTGGCGCGGCTGGCGTTCGACGAAGGGCTGGCCCCGCTCGAAGTGGCATTCTGGCGGGCGGTGATCGCCGGAACGGTGTTCGTCCTCCACGCGGTCATTACGCGGTCGGGTAGCGTCGCGCGGCGGGACGTGCCGGGCGTGGTCGGATTCGGCGTGGTCGGCGTCTCGGTGTTTTTTGCGTCGTACCAACTCACGGTGCAGGCGGGCGGCGCGGCGCTCGCATCCGTTCTGCTGTACACCGCGCCGGCGTGGGTCGCGGCGCTGAGCCTCGTCGTATTCCGGGAGCGGATGACGGTGCTCAAGGTCGCGGCCGTGGGGCTGACGCTCGCGGGCGTGGCGGGCATCGCGCTCGGCGGGGGCGGGAGCGTCCGGCTGTCGGCGGCGGCACTCGGGTGGGGTCTTGTCTCCGGGTTCAGCTACTCGCTCTACTACCTCGTGGGCAAGACGTATTTCACGCGGTACAGCACGGCGGCCGTGCTCGCCATCGCCCTTCCGCTCGGTGCAATCGGGCTCCTGCCTTTCGTGGACTTCGCGCCGAAGTCGGGCGTGGCGTGGGCCGCGCTCGGGTGGATCGGCCTCGTCTCGACGTATGGCGCGTTCCTCGCCTACGCCCGTGGCGTGCGGGTGCTGGAGGCGACGCGCGCGAGCGTGGTGGCGACGCTGGAGCCGGTCGTGGCTGCTGCCGTCGCCTACGCGTGGTGGGGCGAGCGCTTCAGCCTCGCCGGCTACGCCGGGGCTGCGCTGATCCTCCTCGCCGTCCTCGCTACCGTACTCGACCCGAACCGCAAATGAGTCGGGGGTCGGGAGTTCGGCGTCTCCTTTAGGACTTACGCTCAGGTCTAGGACTTACGCACAGGTCAGATGTGGTGTCATCCCGAACTGGTTTCGGGACCTCGCGAGGCCTTGCTACACCGCTGGAGATGCTAACCGCGGAGCCTCCCCGTAGGGAAACGAGTTCAGGATGACACGTTCCGTGCCTCTGCGAACGCCTGTCCTTTTCAAACCCCCGACCCTCAACCCATGACCCTCACCCCCTTCGAAGTCCGCGTCGCCGGTGCCCTCGCCGAGAAGGCCCTTGCCACGCCGGATTACTACCCGATGTCGCTCAACGGCCTCGTCGCGGCCTGCAATCAGAAAAGCGGCCGCGATCCGGTGATGGAGTTGAGCGAGAACGACGTGGCGTACGCGCTCGACAGCCTGATGCGGAAGGGGATGGCCGGGACGTCGAGCGGGGCTGGCAGCCGCGTCACGAAATACCGTCACCTGCTCGACCACCACTTCGGGCTCGACGAGGCCGGCGTCGCCACACTCGCCGTGCTCATGCTGCGCGGGCCGCAGACGGTCGGCGAGGTGCGCGGGCGTACGGGGCGACTGCACGAGTTCGCGTCGCTCGACGAGGCAGAGGCGACGCTGCGCGGGCTGGCCGAGCGGGAGGAGCCGCTCGTCACCGAGCTGCCGGTGCAGCCGGGCCGGAAGGAGCCCCGCTTTGCGCATCTGCTGGCCGGCCCGCCCGAGGTCGAAGAACGGGAAGCCCCGGCGCTCACGTTCTCCCCGGCGATGCAGGCCGCCCGCGCCGAGGGCGACCGGATCGCCGCGCTGGAGGAGCGGGTCGAGGAGCTGGAGGCGGAGCTGCAAGCGCTCAGCGAAGCGTTCCGCGACTTCCGCCAGCAATTCGAGTAGAGGGGGATTGCGGCTGTACCGTGAAACGATCTGCAGAGCCGAGTAGGGTGCCGATCGATCGATTCCTCGCTCTACCTGTCACTTCCGGTGGTGCGGCGAGGGGGGAGGAGCGGAAGCCTACAGGCTGCGAAATCCCCACTTCTTCCTCAATAATATCAATAGACAAGTGGGGATTCAGGGCGTAGCCGTACTTTGAGGCTAGGCTGCTACCGTCGTACTGGGGCGGGCTTCTATACTGGTAAGCTAGTGCTCTCTTTCTCCTCCATTCGTTCCCTGCTATGCTCCGTACCGCGTCTCTTCTTCTGGTAATCCTCCTCGGGCCTACCGCTTCCGCGCAGCAGGCTACGTCTACACCCACGCCGAAGCCGCTCCGGGAAGCTGTCCACGAAGCCGCCGCTGTCGCGAGCACCCCGGCGGAGGTAGCCGACGCCCTCGTGCGCGCCGTGGCATCCGCTCTGGTTGAGGAAGCCGAGCTCACCGCCAGTGACGCCGGTGCTGGCGATTTCTTCGGTGCCTCCGTCTCACTCGATGGGGACCGCGCCCTCGTCGGAGCCAGCCGAGACGACACGGACGCGGGTAATTCCGCCGGCTCGGCGTATGTCTTTGTTCGTTCGGGTACGACGTGGACCGAAGAGGCGAAGCTCACCGCGAGCGATGCCGCTGAGTTCGATTTCTTCGGCTCCTCCGTCTCGCTGAGCGGGGACCGCGCCCTCGTCGGGGCTCGTCGGGACGACACGGACGCGGGTAATTCCGCCGGCTCGGCCTACGTCTTCGTCCGCTCGGGCTCGACGTGGACCGAGGAGGCCAAGCTCACCGCGAGCGACGCTGCCACCGATGACTTTTTCGGTTCTTCCGTTTCGCTCGACGGGGACCGCGCCCTCGTCGGAGCCGTCCTCGACGACACCGTCGCTGGTACCGATGCGGGCTCGGCGTACGTCTTTGTCCGCTCTGGTACGACGTGGACCGAAGAGGCGAAGATCACGGCAAGTGATGCCGCTGAAGGCGACTTTTTCGGCTCCTCCGTCTCGCTGAACGGGGACCGGGCTCTCATCGGGGCTGCCTACGACGACACGGCCGCGAGCGATGCCGGTTCGGCGTACGTCTTCGTCCGCTCGGGCTCGACGTGGAGCGAAGAAGCGAAGCTCATGGCGAGTGACGCAGAGGGGGAGGACTTCTTCGGGTCTTCCGTCTCGCTCGATGGGGACCGCGCCCTCGTCGGGGCCACGCTCGATGACACCGCCGCCGGGATCGACGCCGGCTCGGCGTATGTCTTTGTTCGTTCGGGTACGACGTGGACCGAAGAGGCGAAGCTTACGGCGAGCGATGGTGCTGCGTCCGAGAACTTCGGCTCCTCCGTCTCGCTGGATGGCGACCGCGCCCTCGTCGGAGCTGCCAATGGTAACACTGAAGCAGGCAAGGACACCGGCTCGGCGTACATTTTTGTCCACACAGGCGCGACGTGGAGTGAAGAGGCGAAGCTTGCCGCGAGCGACGCTGCCAAAGGCGACTTCTTTGGTCGCGCCGTCTCGCTCGACGGGGAGCGCGCCCTCGTCGGAGCTGCGCTCAACGACACCGACGCCGGTACCGATGCGGGTTCGGCCTACCTCTTCGGGCTGACGGCGGTGGCAGCCGAAGGCACGCCGGCGAC
Organism: Rhodothermales bacterium; assembly: GCA_038232935.1. Classification (GTDB taxonomy): domain Bacteria; phylum Bacteroidota; class Rhodothermia; order Rhodothermales; family JANQRZ01; genus JBBSMX01. The sequence goes on from JBBSMX010000081.1 coordinate 9,627, forward strand.
GCAGCGCCTCCGCCTCGATGCCCCCTTCCCCAATCCGGCACGGGGGCACTCCACGGTGCGCTACGCGCTTGACGAGGCAGCCGAGGTGCACCTCGCGCTCTACGACGTGCTCGGGCGCGAGGTGGCCGTGCTGGCGTCGGGGTCGCGGGCGGTGGGCTCCCACGAGGCCCGATTGACGACGGAGCGCTTCCCGGCGGGGCTGTATGTGCTGCGACTCACGGCCGGGTCGGAGCGGGCGACGCGGAACGTGGTACTGCTGAAGTAATCCCCCTCACAGAATACGCGCGAGGGGGCATTATAGGTTGAGCTTCACTAGCTCCCAACGACGTCCTCGATTCCGATTGTATGCTCGAATAAAAAGGATAAGTGGGGTTGCGGAACGTGTGACGTAACGGTGGCACCGGCATGGGGTATCCTGGGGGGTTAACCAGCCGGAGAAATCGATGCCTACCACCGAGAACACCACCCCGGAACCGACGAACGATCAGATCGCGGACGTGCTCGATCAGATGGCCGCCGTGCTCGAAGAGCGGGCCGTCAACCCGTACCGGATCGGGGCCTATCACGCCGCTGCCCAGACGATCCGCGCCCACCCCGAGCCACTCGCCGAGCTGTACAGCGAGGGCGGCGTCAACGCGCTGATGGAGCTGCCCGGCATCGGCGAGAGCCTGAGCGCTCACATCGCCCGCTACATCGAGACCGGCCGCCTCGGCCGCCGGTCGCGGGAGGACGACACGTTCGACCCCGTCGTCCTCTTCGCCTCGATTCCGGGCATCAGTCGCACGCTCGCCCGCCGGATCGTGGACGAGCTCGGCGTGACGACGCTCGACGCGCTCGAACGAACGGCCTACGACGGGCGGCTTGCAAGCATGAAGGGCATCGGGCGGCAGACGGTTGCCGCGCTCCGGCTCCAGCTCAACAGCCTGCTCCAGTGGACGGCGCTCGAACGCCGGCAGCGGGTTCGCCGCGACGCCTACCGCCTCGCCCCGCTGCCGGAGGCCGAGCCGCCGCAGCGCGACGAGCCGCACCCCCCGTTCCGCCGGGCTGCGTAGTCGGTCACGCCCCTTTCTCGGCGGCGAAGTCGAGGAAGCGGGCGGCGACGGCGGCGGCGAGGTCGGGCGAGTTGCCCCAGGCGCGATTGTTGGCGATCACGTTTAGCGTCGCCTCCTCCTCCACCGCGCGGTAGGCGAGGGCCGTCGCCTCGTCCACCATCTGCCGGGCCTGCGGCGTCCCGGCGAGGGCTTCCACCGGTCCTTCGAAGGGATAGGCTGCCACGAATGCGTCGCCGTACGACATCCCGCGCGGGTTGAGCAGTCGGAGCACCACGTTCCCGTCCGCCGCCGTGAACCGCCCGCCCACGCGCTCCCACTGCTCCTTGATCGATGGGAGGTATTGCCAGTGGCTGAACACGAAGCCGAGGCCGCTCTCGGCCAGCCAGTCGAGATAGGCCGGGACGAGGAGGTGCGGCGAGCGGACTTCGAGGTGAGTCTGTACCTCGCGCGGCACGTCGCGGAAGAACCCGTCGAGGTTGGCGACGAACATCTCGGGGTCGGGGCTCTCGGCGACGCGGGTGTATTCCTGCTCGAAGAGGACGCCGCGCAACCGGTCGCCGAGGAGCGCGACGGCGGGATCGAGGAACTGCCGCGTGTACGCCGGGGCGTCGAGGTAGGTCGGGTTGTCCTCGTAGCGCGGGCCGCCTTTGCCGCTGCGCCGGAGCGTCCGCGCGGCGAACGCCTGCGGGGCCTTCAGCAGAAACCGGGCGTCGGCGGGCGCGTGCTCGACGTAGTTCTGCAGGACGAAGTAGTTCGTGCCGGGCTCGCCGTCGTCCTCCAGCAGCGGCCGGTAGAACGTGAAGTCGATCTCCAGCACGGAGAAGTGCTCGAAATAATCCCGAACGGACGCGATCGGAAGTTGCCGCTCCTCGAACGACGCGCCGCCGACGCGCTTCTTCCGGGTCTGGACCTCGCTGCGCCAACGCTCCGGGTAGACCTGCCCGATCCACGCGGCGTAGCGGTCCGAAGCCGTGCCGAAGGCGAGGCGGGGGTGGACGTGCCGAAAGTCGTAGTCGGCGAGGGCTGCGCGGCGGGCGGCGGGGTCAAGCAGAGGGGCGGGCATGGGGAGCGGCGTCGGGCGGAGGGGACAGCACGCGGCCGTCGCTAGCTTCGTTCCGGCTCCTGCTGCGCTGCGCCGCCGGCACCGCGTCCCGATGCTTGAAGCGGCGCTTGACCGCGAAGGCCGTCATCACAGAGCCGGCGGCGATGAAGAGGTGGTACTCGATGAGCCGCCACGTGAGCAGCGTCGGGCCGACGAGTCCTTTCGGCATGAGCGAGGCGAGAAAGAGGAGGTACAGCCCCTCGATGCCGCCCGAGCCGCCCGGCGTGGGGACCGCCATCGAGGTCAGCACCATGGCCCCGGTGCGGAAGAAGAATGTGACGGTGTCGAGCGCGGGGTAGACGCTCAGCACGACGAGGAGGAGCGTGGCGTAGCGCGACAGCCAGACCCCCGCCGACCAGAGGAAGCCGAAGACGAAGAAGCGCGGCGGCTGCCCACGCAGCACCGAGGCCTGCCGCCGGAGCTGGACGAGTTCGCGCCGCACGCGGCCTTCGAACCGCCGCAGCCACTTCAGCCGCACGATCCACGTCGCTACCCGCTCCAGAATCTCCGGCCGGATGAGCGTCGCGTATGCGAAGAACACCGCCCACAACATCATCCCGATGAAGAAGGCCGTGATCGTCCCGGCCCCGATGGCCCCGAGCGCGGGCGGGAATACGTCGATGTACGCGGTGGCGAAGAGGATGAGGGGGATCGAGGAGGCGAACCAGATCTGGTCCATCAACATCGAAAACAGGAGAATCGCCGTTGCCTCGCCGACCGGGATGTCGTTGTCCTTCGCGACGAAATAGGCCGCTAGCGGCGCGCCGCCTACAGCCGACGGCGTCACGGCGGACATGAAGTCCCACGCGACGGCACCCCGGATGCCGTGCAGGAGGGAGAGCGATCCCTGCGAGATGTAGCGCAGCCGGCTCCCCCCGAGTAACACACGCACGCCCACCATCCCGAAGGCGAGCCACAGGAGACCGCCGTTGAGGTTCTGCGCCATCTCGCGGAGCGTATCCGGCTCGTACGTGAAGTACAGGATCGCGGCCAGCACGACGACGCTGAGCAGGACCGGCACGAGCAGCCCCCGGAGCGACACGTGGCGCTCGGGCCCCCCCTCCGCGCTGGCCTCGGGGGCCAGCGTGGGATCATCGAAGACGGGCGGGGAAGGAGGGAGCATGCGAACGGGGCTGGGGACTGTGGGCAGTTGACAGCAAACCGACGAAAATACGGCTATCCATCCGCCGTCTTCGGTCCACGGTCAACCGTCTTCCGCTACGGCGGCGAGGAGTTTTTGATACGTGTCGCGGAGGCCCTCGGGGATCACCTTGACTTCGCCCGTGACGGGCATGAAGTTCGTGTCGCCCTCCCAGCGAGGGACGACGTGGAGGTGCAGGTGGTCAGGAATCCCCGCGCCGCTCGCCCCCCCCTGGTTGATGCCGACGTTGAAGCCGTCGGGCTGGAGCGCCTGCTTGAGCCAGCTCATCGCGCGGCCTATCAGGGCGGCTAGCTCCGTCCGCTCCGCCGCTGTCAGTGCCTCGTAGTCCGTGATCTGGCGGTACGGGACGATGAGGAGATGGCCGTTGTTGTAGGGGTAGAGGTTCATCACCACGAACAGCCCGTCGCCGCGCCAGAGGACGAAGTGCTCGGCGTCGTGCTCCGGCGTGGCCGCGATCCGGGTGAAGACGGAGCCTTCCCCATCGGGAACGTGCTCCTGCTCGAAGTCGCTGAGGGGTTGCGAGCGCCACGGGCTCCACATGCGTTCCATAAGTCGGAAGAGGAGAAGATGGGAGGATCGAGAAGAGGGAGGCAAAGCTACGGCTCGCGGTGGCCGGACACGCTGCTGTCACCGGGCTGCACGTACTTTGCACGTCCACCACCGAACCGAACCGATGCGCCGCGCCGACCTCCACACCCACACCACTGCCTCCGACGGGCGGCTCTCGCCGCCGGGTCTCGTGCAGAAGGCTCACCTCCGTGGTCTCGCCGCCCTCTCCATCACCGACCACGACACGCTCGCGGCCTATCCCACCGCCGCGCTCGCGGCCGAGCACGCCGGCCTCGAACTGATCCCCGGCGTGGAGCTGAGCGCGAACGTGCAGGGGCGGGACGTGCATCTCCTCGGCTACGGGTTCGACCTCGCGGATGCCGGGCTGCGGGCGCACCTCGGCCGGTACCGCGACGAGCGGCTGGAGCGCGCGCGGGAGATGGTGGACCGGATGACTGCGCTCGGCTGTCCGGTGGAGTGGGAGCGGGTGCTGGAGATTGCTGGGGGCGGGGCGATTGGCAGGCCGCACGTCGCGCGGGCGATTGTGGAGGCGGGCCACGCGGAGACGATCCAGGGTGCCTTCGTCCGATACATCGGTGACGACGCGCCGGCGTTCGTGCCTAAGGGCTCCGCGACGCCGGAAGAGCTGATCGGCCTGCTCCACGCCGCGGGTGGCGTCTGCGTGCTCGCCCACCCCGCCACGTTCGTCCGGGTCGATTTAGTCGCTCGGCTCGCTGAGGCTGGGCTCGACGGAATCGAAACCGTCCATCCTGCCCACGACGCCGACCTGCAGGCCTACTGGCAGAAGATCGCCCAGCGCTTCGGCCTCCTCGAGACGGGTGGCTCCGACTACCACGGCTTCGGTGAGCACGACGACGAGCGGTTCGGGACCTACACGGTACCGGCGGAGCGCGTCGGGCGGTTGCGGCGCGCGGCCTGAGGGCACGTCAGATCGGCTTGCGAAACGGCGTGATGTGCGTATACTCCACCCGTTTCACGCTTCGCACCTCTATGCCCAACGTCATCGAAGGAACGCTCGTCGCCTCCGACGCCCGGTTCGCCATCGTGGCGGGCCGGTTCAACGAGTTCATCACCCGTCCGTTGCTGGATGGGGCGCTCGACGCGCTCCGCCGTCACGGTGCCGACCTTGACGCCGTGGACGTGGCGTGGTGCCCCGGTGCCTTCGAGATCCCGCTCGTGGCGAAGAAGATGGCGGGCTCCGGCACCTACGACGCGGTGATCTGTCTCGGAGCCGTGATCCGCGGCGCCACCTCGCACTACGACTTCGTGGCCGGCGGCGTCGCGAGCGGGATCGCCGAGGCGGCGCTCAGCACCGGGGTTCCGGTGCTCTTCGGCGTGCTCACGGTGGATACCATCGAGCAAGCGGTGGAGCGCGCCGGGACGAAGGCGGGCAACAAGGGTGCCGAGGCGGCCGTCGGCGCGGTAGAGATGGTCAACCTCCTTCGACAGCTCTGAACCCCGTACGTTTTAACGCCTCCTCTAGCACAACGCACAACGCATCGGACCGTTCGCTACGCCCCAGCCTCTGAATCCCCGCGCGGCACCCGTCGCGCTCTACGTCGATCCATCCTGGAGCCCTGCCGATGCGTTCTCTGCTCGCCGTCCTTTTATCCGCTTTCCTCTTCGGGCTTACGCCTGGTGCCACCGCTCAGAACGACCGGTGGCAGGCCTCCCCGTCGCTCCGGAACGTGCAGGCGCTCAGCGCTTCCAATGACGCCCTATGGGTAGGGACCGAAGGGGGAGTCTACAGTTACGCACCCGCGACGGGAGAGATCGCGCGATACACCCCCGTACAGGGCCTCAGTCGCGTCGACGTGCGGGCCATCGCGTACGACGGCGCGCGCGACGTGGTCTGGATTGGCTATGCGGATGGCGTGTTGGACCGGCTGGAGGTGGCGTCCGGTGCGGTCCGGCCGATCTTCGACATCGCCCAGGCCACACGCTTCAGCGCGCGGGGGATCAACCGGATCGACGTGGAAGTGGACTCGCTGCTTATTTCCACGGAGTTCGGCGTGGTCGTCTTCGACGCCGTCCGCAACGAGGTGAGCGACACGTACGAGCGCTTCGGCACCTTGCCGGGGGCGACGGCGGTCAGGGATGTGCTCGTGGCACCGCAGCCGGACGGGCGCCCCGGCCTCTGGGTGGGGACGAGAGAGGGCGTCGCGTACGCCCCGCTCGACGCGCCCAATCTCCGCGAGCCTTCGGCCTGGACTGTGGACCCGGAGGCCCCGAGCGATGTGCTCAGCCTCGCGTTTTCCGAGGGCGGTCTCTTCGCCGGGGTCGAGCAGGTCGATGCTGAGGCGGGCGACGTGCGTATCCGTAACGGGGATGGGACGTGGAGCCGGCTTTTCCTGGCCGGGGAAACAGTTCCCGACCTCCTCGTGGACGGCAGCGATCTCATCGCCATTACGGTCTTCGTAGTCGTCGTGCGAAACGCCGCCGGTACAACCGCCCGCTACAACGTCGAAAACTCCTCCGGCCTCCAGGCCGGTGTCATCGGCCCCGACGGCATGCTCTGGACAGGGGATCGCTTCGAGGGCCTCATCGCCTATCCGGACCTCACCACCGTGGAGAGCGGCCTCATCGAGCCCACGCTTCAGTTGATCCCCAACGGTCCTGAGACGAACGAGATTCTCTCGCTCGACGTGGCCGAGGGGGGCGTGGTGTGGGCGGGGTTCAGGGCACCCAGCGTACGCGTCAACGGCTTCGCGAAGTTAGACGGGGCGACGTGGACTAACTTCTCGTTCGACAACGGCGACGGCGTGCTCCCGGACTTCGCCTCCATCGGAGCCGTTCACGTTGACGACTTTGGGAATGTGTGGTTCGGATCGGGAGACACGTTCCGAGGGGTCGGGGTGTTCCAATACACGCCTGAAGGGGAAGTCGTCCAGTACGTCCCCGAGAACTCCTCCCTCCGCCCCTCATCGTCGAGTAATCCGAACTACGTCGTGACCGCCGGGCTGGATGTGGATGAGGAAGGGCGGCTCTGGGTGACGAACCGATTTGCCTCACCGCCGCTGCACGTGCGGACGCCGGAAGGGGAGTGGCACGGCCTCGGACGGCCGAGCGGAGTCCCCTCCGACCTCAGCTACGATAAGATCTACCTCGACTCGTTCGGCCAGAAGTGGATCACGGGATACCGAGGCAACGGCTTCCTCGTGCTCGACACCGGGGCCGATCCACTCGACGATGAAGACGACCGCGCGGCCGTCGTGCGGGCGGTGGGCTCCGTAGGGACGGGGCTGCCGGACGCGCAGGTGAACGCCATCATCGAGGACCGGAGCGGGCGGATGTGGCTCGGGACGGACCGCGGTCTCGCTACGGTGTTCTCTCCGGGTTCCGCGTTCGCGGGCGACCTGGCGTCCCAGGTGACGTGGGCGCGGACACCCGACGGCGCTTCGTTCTTCCTGCGCGACCTCCGCATCTTCGACATCGCCGTGGACCCGGCCGACCGGAAGTGGCTCGCGTCCAGCAGCGGGGTCTGGCTCCTCAACGCCGAGGGCGACGAGGTCATCGCGAACTTCACGACGGAGAACTCGCCTCTCCCGTCGGACGTGGTGGTGGCGGTGGACGTGGATGAGCAGAGCGGCGCGGTTCATTTCGCCACCAGCGGCGGCCTTTACACCTACCGAGGCGATGCGGTGGCTGCCTCTCCCACGGCCGAAGACCTGTTTATCTACCCCAATCCCGTTCGAGCGGACGGTGGGGCACTCCCGGAGATCGCCATCACCGGGCTCGTCGACGAAGCCGAGGTGCGGGTGCTGACCGTGGACGGGCAGGTCGTGGCCTCGTTCCGCACGCGGGGCGGCAGTGTTCGGTGGGACGGCCGCGATCAGCGCACGGGCACCGTCGTGCCGTCCGGGGTCTACATCGTGGCTGCCGCCGGGCAGGACGGCGAGGGAACGGCCTACGGCAAAGTAGCCGTCATTCGGTAGCGGCGTCGCCTTGAAGGAATATTCGCGACGCGGCCGGATGGGGACGGTTGAACATGCCGGGGGCGTCATCGTATCTTTATCGCCCTCGTACTCAGCTGCGAGAAATGGTGGTTGTAGCTCAGCTGGTTAGAGCGCCGGATTGTGGTTCCGGAGGTCGTGGGTTCAAACCCCATCAGCCACCCTGTTCGAACGGGCTTCCCTCATGGGCGGCCCGTTCGAGCTCTAGGCCGCGTTCGTCTAGGGGTTTAGGACGCCGCCCTTTCACGGCGGTAACACGGGTTCAAATCCCGTACGCGGTACACGAGAAGCGCCGACGCTGCATCTAGCGTCGGCGCTTTTTCGTAGTATCGAGTTTGATAGTCAAGCGCCGATCGTAGCGTTGCAGAAGGGTTATGCTTTGCCGAAAGAAACCCCGAGGAGCTTTTGCGCTAACTCCTTAAGAAGGTTATTAGACGTCGGTTCGCTCTCGACGAGGACGGTCCACTTACCGTCCTTGTCACGCTCGAAGCGCAGGCGGGTCTTGAGAATGAAGAGCACAGCTGTAGTGAGCGCGATAGCGGTTCCAATGCCGTAGTGCTCCGGAGCCGGGCCGTCAAGCATAGCGGCGACGTCCTCGCGGTGTGCCGGGTCCTGCGCGTAGAGCAACAGGGCGGTCCGGGCGAGGTCGCCCTCCGAAACGGTATCAGGAGACGGGGGAGCCACGTCGAAGGTCTCACGAAGGGCGGTTTGTTGGGCCGGGGTGAGGCCTTCTGTCCCGTCACCCGCGCCGACGTGGGCGGAGCCGATGAGGCGCACGAGGCGGATCGCCTCAGCATCGGGTAAAGCAGCGATACGGTCTTCCATGATTGGGTAGGTTGGGCGAGGGTATAAAAAGGTATGCCGCTATGGGGCGTCCTTTGGCAACGGCGGCAACCCCGCCTCTTGCCAGAGCCGGTGAAGCTGCGCGTGCTCCTCCGGGGGCGACTGACCCAGCATGCGCCTGTAATGCGAGGCCGTGGCTTGAGCGTAATGCATATTGTCCATACTGATGAATACGAGAATACACCGGATTAGCCCTCTGGCGGCCTCTACGACGTTGCCCTGAGCAGCTGAGAGGAGAGCGAGCTGTACGTAGTTAGTGGCGACCCGGTGCTTGTCGCCCAGCCGCTCGTTGATCTTGGCCGCTTTTTGGTACCACCGCTTGGCCTCGTCGAAGGCTCGGCGCTCCTGGGCGATCCTCCCCAAGTGGTGGTAGGTGGTGGCGGCCCCGTGCTCGTCGCCCAGCCGCTCCTTGATCTCGATTGACTTCCGGAACCACCGCTCAGCCTCGTCGAAGGCTCGGCGATCCTGGGCGACGACCCCCAACCCGTGGTAGGTGGTGGCGGCCCCGTGCTCGTCGCCTAGCTGCTCCTTGATCTCGATTGACTTCCGGGACCACCCCTCGGCCTCGTCGAAGGCCCGGCGCTCCTGGGCAATGACCCCCAACTGGTGATACGCTGCCGCTACTCCCTCCGGCGCTCCTTGCGCCTCGTGGGCGTCGGCTAGCTGCTGGAAGAGGGATGCAGCCCTGTCGAAGTTGCGGGTGTTTTGGGCATAGAAAGCGAGGGCCTGTGTAAACGTCAGTCGCGGGTTGATCAGATCGAGGCAATTCCTGCGTAGCAGAGGTTCAGATGCACCAGCTTCAGCAACGACACGCTCCAGAGACCTTGCCACGAACGGGCGTAGACCCGGTCGCAGAACCGATCCCACAAC
>JBBSMX010000082.1:0-18774 GCA_038232935.1 Rhodothermales bacterium
ACGGTGTACGACGTGCTCGGGCGGGCCGTGGCCGTGCTGGCGGAGGGGCCGATGGCGGCGGGCTCGTACGAGGTGGCGTGGGCGGAGGCCTCGGCGCTGGCGCCGGGGACGTACGTCGTCCGGCTCGAGGCGGGCGCGTTCCGCCAAATGCAGCGCCTCACCATCGTCCGCTGATCACGGGCGACGTGTCGTAACACGGTACGGGGGACAGGGCACGCGCTCTGTCCCCCGTACCGTGTGGATTGCCCAGAGGCCGGAGCCCAGGGGTTCACCGCCAGCGCCGCGCCATCAACGACTCTACTGGTCCGTCCTTCGGTGGTGTGGTGCTGCCCTCAGGCGGGCGCGGGTCGAGGCCGTAGAGCGCGGTCATCGTCTCAAAGAGCTCGGGGTGCCGCTCGGCCAGGGCAGCGGGCCGCTCGAAGAACACCTCGGTGGCGACGGCGAAGAACTCGGCGGGGTTCGTGGCGGCGTAGCGGCGGAGGAGCGACTGGCCGCGCTCGATGAGCGCCGTCTCGCGCCGGACGAGCGCCACCCACGCCTCCACCGAGCCGGAGTCGAGGAGCGACGGGATGCCGTCGGCGTAGAGGTCGTCGTAGTCGAAGAGGTGGGCGAGCTCGTGGAGGACGACGTTGGAGCCGTCCTCCGGCCGTGCCCAGCTCTCGCGGACGGCGGGCGCGGAGAGGATCACCGGCCCCTGCGGATGGACCATCCCGTCGTACGCGGGGTCGAGCGCGGTGTAGTCGTCGCCGAAGTGGCCGGGGTAGAAGAGAAAGGTGCGGTCGAGCCCCAGCTCCCACTCGGGACGGCCGTGGAGGAGGAGGGCGACACCGCCCGCCACGCCGAGCCGCAGGTCGTCCGTGACTTCGAGCCCGTCCACGCCTTCGAACCGGGCCTCGGCGAGCACGATCTGCACGTCGCGCTCGAAGCGGGCGCGGCCTGCCCGGCCGAGCCGGGCGTAGAGTGGAATGTGGCCCTCCAGCCAGTCGCGCGAGGCCGCGGGGAACGGCCGGCGCACGGCACGCCACCGGCGCACGGTTCCCCGTAGCCCGAAGAACAGAACGAGCACGAACGGGATCATCCCCAGAAGCGGAGCCCACGCCCCGAGCGCATCCGCCTGCACGCCGATCACGACCACGCCGCCGCCGAGCAGCAGGGCGAGCACGACGTTGAAGCCGACGGCGGAGGGGCGAGCGACACGCATGGGGGACGGCGTTGCTGAAGGATGAAACTATCGAAAGAACCTCACCCCGTCGCGTTCCGCCGTGAACCTCCGCGCAGCACCTCCGTCTCATTCCACCTCTCTCGTCAGACTCCCTTCTCTCCCCTCTCATGGCAGACCAAGACACCCCGACGGCCAGGGCGTCGTCGTGATCGGTGCCACGAACCGGCCGACGCTGCTCGACCCAGCCCTCCTCCGGCCGGGCCGCTTCGACGAACTGATCTACGTCCCCGTGCCCGCCCCCGAGGGCCGCGCCAAAATCCTCCGCATCCACGCCGCCGACATGCCGCTCGGCGACGACGTGGACCTCGACGAGATCGCGCAGAAGGCGGAGGGCTACACCGGGGCCGATCTCGAAAACCTCGTGCGCCGTGCCGGCCTGCTCACCCTCCGCGAGGCGCTCAAGAACGGCGCGGTGGCGGACGGTAGCGCGACGGTCTCGATGCAGCGGTTCGAGCAGGCGCTGGCGGAGACGCGCGCGAGCGTGACGCCGGAGATGGAGACGGAGTACCGGAAGCTCGCCGAGAAGCTGAAGCAGGAGAGCCCGCGCGGCCAGCGCATCGGCTTCGCCATTGGCGACGGGATAGGGTGAGGGGAGCCGGGGTTTCGGTCGAAGGGCCGCGCCAGCTCAGCCGGCGCGGCCCTATTTGTTAGCGACTTAGATGCCTCTTCACAGTCGGGCCGGTTGCTTTTCGCATCCGGGGGGCGGCTCTTCCCGTAGCGCGCTTCACCTGTCCACCCGCTCCAGCCCACCCCGGCCATGCACACTCCGAATCGCCCCGCTCTCCTCGGCATCCTCTTCATCGCCATCCTCTTGCCTGCCACGGCTCGCGCCCAGTACGGCGCAGGCGGGCTCGACCTCGTCCTCGCGATTCCGCAGGGTGCCTTCGCCGACCGGATCGACGGCGTGGGGTACGGGCTCAGCGGCGGCTTCGTGTTCCACGTACCGAGCACGCCCGTCGGCTTCGGGGTCGCGGGCACGTTCCTCACGTACGGGAACGAGACGATCCGCGAGCGCTTCGGCAGCGGGGCGCTCGCCCGCGTGGACGTAGACGTCGTCACCTCGAACAACATCGCGATGGGCCACCTCCTCCTCCGTCTCCAGCCGCCGACCGGCGCGTTTCGCCCCTACGCGGACGCACTCGTCGGCGTCAACTACCTCTTCACCGAGAGCCGGATCGAGGACGTGGACTTCAACGACGACCGCGACATCGCCTCCTCGACCAACTTCGACGACGCGGCGTTCTCGTACGGCATCGGCGGCGGTGTGATGGCGCACGTCTATCAGGGCCGCTCATCGGACACCGGCCGGGCCTTCGAGGTGCTCGTGGACGCCCGCCTCCGCTACCTCTTCGGCGGCGAAGCCAGCTACCTCCGCGAGGGCGACATCGATGCCGACGCCAACGGCAACCCGATCTACAACGTCACCGAGTCCCGCACCGACCTCCTCCTCCCGCAGCTCGGCCTGACGGTTCGGTTTTAGGCGGGGGGACTCCGGCATTACGGCGCTTCGCTACGACCCCGCACAGGCGGATCCACCATCGGCTCAGTGGACCGAGGGGGTATGGCGCATAAATGTGTGCGCCTCCCTCGTTTAGCAACCCGGCATGGCAGGGAGCGTTTCCAGTTTACCCTTCCATCTGTCCCCCGGAGCCATGTCACGTCCCCTACTCCCCCTCGCCGCGCTCCTCGCCGCCACCCTCCTCGCCGCGCCCGTTTCCGCCCAGACCTACCTCGGCCTCACCGTCGAAGGCGGGATCCCTCAGAACGACTTCGAGGACGGGCTCGACGATGTCGGGATTGGCCTTTCGGGGCAGGCGCTGTTCCATGCCGGCGTGTTCCCCCTCGCGGTCGGGCTCGATGGCGGCCTGCTCACGTACGGACACCAGGCCCGCCCCCTCCCGGCTCAGATCAATGGGCAGAGCGCGTTCCTCGGCAATGTCGAGACGACGAACAACGTCGCCCACCTCCACGCCGTCCTCCGGCTCGTCCCGAACGCCGGTGCCGTCCGGCCCTACGCCGACGGGCTCGTCGGCTTCAACTACCTCTACACCCGCACCCGCTTCGAGCAAGAGGTCATCCTCGTCGACGGCGGCGACTTCATCGACCTCGACAACGACGCCGTCCGCGCCCGCCAGGTGACGAACTCGACCGTGCTCGACGACTTCGCCCTCAGCTACGGGTTCGGCGCGGGCATGCTCCTCCGCGTCGCCTCGGGCGACGACGACGGGATGCCGTTCGAGGCGTTCCTCGAACTCGGAGCGCGCTACCTCTTCGGCGAGAAGGCCAGTTACCTCCGCGAAGGCCCCGTGACGGACGACCGGATCCCGACCGTGCAGGTGCGGGAAACCGAGACGGATCTGCTCCGGCCCCAACTCGGCCTCGTGATCCAGTTCGGGTCGTGAGTCCCAGGTCGGGAGTCCGGCGCCTCGGCCCTACCCACAGAGCGAGAAGCCGCGCCGGTGCTGTCCGGCGCGGCTTCTCGCGTTTCCGCTACGTCCGTGGATCGGGGACACTCGACCCCTGAACCTCTCGGCTCAGCCGTCGTCGCGGTCGTTGACGTGGGCGGGTGGGGCGGTGGCCTCGACGGCCTTGAAGCGCTCGTGAACGACGTAGTGGTGTTCGGCGCCCTCGGGCACGAGCCACGAATCGCCCGCGTTGAGGATGACTTTCTGATTGCCGAGATGGAGTTCGGCCTTGCCTTCGAGGGCGTAGCCGACGGTTTCGTACGGGCGCGTGTGGGGCTTCATCCCGTCGGTCGGGCCTTCCTCCCACAGCCGCATCGAGACGCGTTTGCCGGAGACGAGGTAGGTCTGCCCCATCTCACCGGAGGGGGAATGGGAGGAGTCGACTTTTTTAACGGTGGTGTCTGCCATGAGGGGAGAGGAAGAGAGGGGATAAAAAGAGACGGGTCGGGGGTTGAATGGCAAAGGCCCGCCTCAGTTTCGAGGGGGGTCATCCTCGCTGCTCGTGCCTGTCATCCTGACACACCCACGGCGCGTGGTATGGTATTCGATTTAGCAAAGCGGGATGCGGATGCTGCAATCACGTCGTACGCAACCCGTACCGGCCGCACGAACCGCGGCCTCTGATTCAGAGATCTCTGAATCAGAGATAACGAGAACACGAAGCAACACATGAACCTCCAGAAGTTTACCGTCAAAGCACAGGAAGCGGTCCAGTCGGCCCTCGAAATCGCCGCCGGCCTCAGCCATCAGGGCGTCGAGCCGGCGCACGTGATGAAAGCCTTCCTCGGCGACGAAGGCTCTGTCGTCCGGACGCTCCTCTCCCGCCTCAACGCCAACCTCGACTTCATCGCCACCCGGACCGATCAGGCGCTCGACAAGCTGCCGAAAGTCTCCGGCGCGAGCGTCAGCGGGCAGTACATCGGGAACGACCTCAACAAAGTCTTCGACCGCGCCCTCAAAGAAGCCGAAGGGCTCGGGGACGAATACGTCGCCACGGAGCACCTGCTGCTGGCGATGGCCGAGAGCGACGACGCCATCGGCCGGGCGCTGAAAGAGCAGAACGTGACGAAGGCGCGCGTGCTCGACGCGATGAAGCAGATGCGCGGCGGCCAGCGCGTCACGGACCCCTACGCCGAGGCGAAGTACGAAGCCCTCAACCGCTACGCCCGCGACCTCAACGAGCTCGCCCGCAAAGGCAAAGTCGATCCCGTGATCGGGCGCGACGAGGAGATCCGCCGCGTGCTGCAAATCCTCAGCCGCCGGACGAAGAACAACCCCGTACTCGTCGGCGAGCCGGGCGTCGGGAAGACGGCCATCGCCGAGGGCCTAGCTATCCGCATCGTGCAGGGCGACGTGCCCGAGGGGCTGAAGTCGAAGCGGATCCTCGCGCTCGACATGGGCGCGCTCATCGCTGGGGCGAAGTACCGCGGCGAGTTCGAGGACCGGCTCAAAGCCGTCGTCAAAGAGGTCGCCGACAGCGAGGGCGAGGTGATCCTCTTCATCGACGAGATCCACACGCTCGTCGGCGCGGGCGCGGCCGAGGGCGCGATGGACGCGGCGAACATCCTCAAACCGGCGCTCGCACGCGGCGAGCTCCGCGCCATCGGCGCGACGACGCTCGACGAGTTCCGGAAGTTCTTCGAGAAGGACAAAGCCCTCGAACGCCGCTTCCAGATGGTACTCGTCGGCGAGCCGAGCGTCGAGGACACCGTCGCGATCCTGCGCGGGATCAAGGACCGCTACGAGATGCACCACGGCGTCCGCATCACCGACGGCGCGATCGTCGCCGCCGCCGAGCTGAGCGACCGCTACGTCACGAACCGCTTCCTCCCGGACAAGGCCATCGACCTGATCGACGAGGCCGCGTCTCGCCTCCGCATCGAGATCGACTCGATGCCCGAGGAACTCGACCAGCTCGAACGGGAGATCCGGCAACAGGAGATCGCCCGCGAGGCCGTCAAGCGCGAGGGCGACGACCGGCAGGTCGAGGCCATCACCGAGGAGCTTGCGAACATCGAGGAGGAGCGCGACCGGCTCCGCGCGCGGTGGGAGCAGGAGAAATCGCTCATCCAGGAAGTCCAGTCCGCCAAAGAGCAGATCGACGCGCTCAAGGTCGAGGCCGAGGAACTGGAGCGGCAGGGCGACTTCGGTGGCGTCGCCGAGATCCGCTACGGGCAGATCCCCGCGCTTGAACAGACCATCGAGGAAACCAACGAGCGGCTCGACACGCTGCAAGCGAACGGCGCGCTGCTCAAAGAGGAGGTCGGGGCCGAAGACATCGCCGAGGTCGTCAGCCGGGCGACGGGCATCCCAGTGACGAAGATGCTGGAGGCCGAGAAGGAGAAGCTGCTCGGGATGGAGAAGGAGTTGGAGCGCCGCGTGATCGGCCAGCCCGAGGCCATTGAGGCCGTGGCGAACGCCGTCCGCCGAGGACGGGCCGGGCTGCAAGAGGCGAGCCGCCCGATTGGCTCGTTCATCTTCCTCGGCACCACGGGCGTCGGCAAGACCGAGCTCGCGAAGGCCCTCGCCGAGCAACTCTTCGACGACGAGCACGCCGTCGTGCGGATCGACATGTCGGAGTATCAGGAGCGCCACGCCGTCTCCCGGCTGATCGGCGCGCCTCCCGGCTACGTCGGCTACGACGAGGGCGGACAGCTCACCGAGGCCGTCCGCCGCCGCCCCTACTCCGTCGTCCTCCTCGACGAGTTCGAGAAGGCACACCCCGAGGTTTTCAACGTCCTCCTCCAAGTCCTCGACGACGGCCGGTTGACGGACAACCAGGGCCACACCGTCGACTTCACGAACACCATCGTCATCATGACGAGCAACCTCGGGAGCGACCTCATCAAGCGCCGGATGGAGATGGCCCCCGACGGAGAGCTCTCGCCCGAGCAGATGGACGGGTTGCAGGACGACATGCTGAATCTGCTCAAGCAATCGCTCCGCCCGGAGTTCCTGAACCGGATCGACGAGATCGTCGTGTTCCGCCCGCTCGGCCGCGAGCAGATTGGCCGCATCGTCGCGATCCAGTTCGAGAACATCCGCCGCCTCGCCGCGCGGAATCACCACCTCGATCTCCGGCTCACGGACGCCGCCACGGACTACCTCGCCCGCAAGGGGTTCGACCCGGTGTTCGGAGCGCGCCCGCTCAAGCGCGTGATCCAGCGCGAGGTCGCCAACCGGCTGGCCGAGCAGATCCTCGCCGGGTTCGTCCGCGAGGGCGACACCGTCGAGATCGACGCGCTCCCCGACGGCTCCGGCGTCACGCTCACGACCGACGCGGCGACGCCGACCGAAGACGCCGTGCCGACGAACGGCCACGCCGCCGAGGCCTAAAAGGTCGGCGCGGTTGAACGACGAGCGCCCCATCCGAAGACTCGGATAGGGCGCTCGGCTGTTAACGGGCTGCACTCTCGGCCACTCTCGCGCCAAGGCGAGCTACGAATGCTCTGAGTCCCGTTGCTTCATTGAGCTCCCGGTAGACTCCTTGTGGACCTTCCGATGCTGAACTCAAAAGGATCGTCGCTGCGTCGTAGAGTCCCTCGCGTACAAGCCGATTGCATAGAATCGCATACCGCTCGGCATATGAGGCTCCCTCGAACTCTTCGTCAGGGTGGAAATGACGAGAGAGAATTTTAACCGGCGAGATCGATCCAGGAGAGTCTTCAAGGAGCATGAGGTAACCGACGAACGGGCGCGCTGCATTGCCTAACAGTTCTTCCCGAAAAGCAACCCGCAGATCTTCGCCCATACCGATGGCCTCCTCGGATCGGTTGTTAAAGTTGTTGCCAAAGCTTCCAACTTGGCTCTTCAACTCGACGGCGGCGACAAGTTCATGGTCTTGGATCACGAGCACATCCCAATCCTTCACCGGGCGGTAGTAGCCCGGCAATATCGTGTGACGGAGTCGCTTCAAGCCCTGAGTGGAGCAGTACACCGCTGTAGCAGGCAGACCATTGGCTATCACGATGGCCTCGATGAGAGCGTAGAAGCCATCGAGATTCTTGCCTGCCGTGACCGCTCGACGATTCCCGACATCACTCCCTTCAGAGGCGGAGGAAGCTATTGCGCGCGTTGTCCAAAAGGTCTGGATCGCTTCTGAGGCGAGACGGTCGTACTGCGCAAGATTCAGACTCATCGGTCGCCGAGCATTTCTACAATCTCGTCCCACTCATTTGCATGTAGACCATACAAGTCTCGAACCACGGCGTCGCACGTTTCTCGACTAGCTGTCGATGCTTCCGCCAACTGTTGACGATGCTTACGCGAGACCTCTGCCCACATCGGGATGTGAACTCGCCGCAGGTATTGAGCCTGAAAGCGCAGATATCCTCCACGCATACGGACGGCATAAGCCGCTACCTGGAACTCGGCAATTCGTGAACGAAGAACAGCCTGTAAGGCGCGCAGGTCCCAAGCCTCAGACGTGACGTAGTAGAGGTTGTGATGTGGATAGAGGGTGCCCTCGTCATAGGCGACCGTTGCTCGCCCCTTTATGTCAGGGATTAGAAGCTTGGGCGAGGAGGTTAGATCAGCGTGAACCTTGTCGATCGTCCGGTACCACCGAGCAGGACTTTTCTTCGCGGTGTGGCGCTTTCGGAGTTGATCGCCATGCGTCTCGAAATACTGTTTGAGCCGCGGATAGCGGTCGAGGTCCACCAACCGGCCATCGGGGCCGAAAGGGTTAGCGAGCACCTTACCAGACCACTGGACTGTCCCATCGTCACGTACATCACGCGCCATCGCTAGAGGCAAGATGCGGTCGTCCTCAATAGGCAGTGCATCGCGCTGTGCTATGAACACGCGGTCAGCCCCCGTTGCGACACCGATTCCAACGTGACACTTTGCCCCTTGCAACGTCGGATAGCGGTCCTCCAGGCTTCTGAGCACCACTGTCGCAGAATGGGTTTCCGTCACCCACGGCCGCGTGCCCGAGACAATCGATTTCACGAGATGGACGCTCTCGCTCTGCTCACCTTCGTTGAGATGGCGGGCCAAGCGTACAAGCGTTTTCGAGTCGATCTCAGGATTTGCGGCTAGAGCCACAGGCGGTTTCTGACGATCCCGACGGACCCTCTCTATCGTGAACACAGAGGGATACGCATCCACTTCCCCATCGAACGCATCTGCCTGATGCATCTCGACGACATGACGGAGTGCGAAGCCTTCGGCTACGATCCCGCGGAGTGGCCCCCCGTATTTGTTCTTCATCCAACGATCTGCGCAGATGTATGTCAGACGCCCTCCCTGTCGAAGCAACTGAAGCCCTCGTTCGATGAATGGGACGTAGATATCCGCTCGGTCATAGATCGACCGGTAGTCCTTGCGGTACCTCTCCACAAGCGCCGGAGCAATCGCTTCCTGACGGATGTATGGCGGATTGCCGACGACGACATCGAACGGTTCTGCTAGAGGAGTTAATAGAAAGTCATCGCAGACGAGCCAACGGTTCAGCAAGGCGTCAGCAGCAGAGGGCTGGATCCCATTTTCAGTTAGTAGTTGATAAAGGGCAGTCCGTGTCGCCGAGTAGGTGGCCTCGTGGATCTCCACTGCGCGGATAGCGTCTCCGAGCGAGGTAACTGCGTCGCCATTATTCGTATCTCGCCATGTGCTCAGAAGCCTCCGGGCGGCCTCAAGAACGAAGGCACCATCACCAAACGAAGGTTCGAGCAAGCGAAGATGATGGAGTGATCTATCAACTTGGTATCCGGCCAGATCCAAAACGAAGGCTGCAACCTCTGGCCTAGTCTGAATCGCCCCACGTGCAGTGGCAGGAGCTCTGGCGAGTTGATGGATGGCCGTCTCGACTGCTGGAGCGCGACTCACGCTCCCACTGAAGATGTCGATCTGGAATGAAGGTTCTGCGACGGATCCCATAGCGTTCAATCTTTTTCAGAATGTAAGCCTCAGGTGCCCGCTCAAGCGCGTGATCCAGCGCGAGGTCGCCAACCGGCTGGCCGAGCAGATCCTTGCCGGGTTCGTCCGCGAGGGCGACACCGTCGAGATCGACGCGCTCCCCGACGGCTCCGGCGTCACGCTCACGACCGACGCGGCGACGCCGACCGAAGACGCCGTGCCGACGAACGGCCACGCCGCCGAAGCCTAAAAGGTCGGCGCGGTTGAACGACGAGCGCCCTGCCAGCAGACTCGGGCAGGGCGCTCGTCTGTTCGGAACGTTCGGTTCAGGGCCGGGCGTCGCTGAGGGTCTGAAGCGTCGAGGTGAGCAGCCGGAAGCGATCCGGAGCGCCCGTCGTGGGCGCGGGTCCCGCCGACTGTCCCATCTGGCGAACGGACTCGGTGATGCGCGCCACGGCGGCGCGCTGGTCGGCGGCGCTCCCGGCGTTTTCCGCACGGTCCAACTCGTCCGCCAGCTGTTTGGCCTGATCGGACGACAGGCGCCCCTCGCGCGCGAGCTGGTCGAGGTAGGCGCGTGCCACGGCGAAGCTGGCAGGCCACACGATCTGCGTCTGGTTCTGCGTGTTGAGGGCAGGATTCTGCACGGACTCCGCCGCCGCGATCTCGTTCTCCGTGAGGTACTCGCTCGGCGTGAGCTTGAAGACGTCCAGCCCGCGCCCGATCTCGGAGCCGTAGATGTAGCCGTTGTACCAGTAGGTCGACCAATAGCCGCCCATCACCATGCGCGAGGCGTCCATGGGGCCGCGGTCGAAGTAGGCGATCTCCACTGGGTGCATCGGGTCGGTGAAGTCGAAGACGGAGACGCCGCCCTGGTACCACGCCTGCACCATCACGTCGCGGCCCGGAATTGGGATGAGGGAGCCGTTGTGGGCGACGCAGTTCTCCTCGCTGGTCTGGGCTGCGGGGAGCTTGTAATAGCTCTGCTGATGGAGCGTGCTGTCTTCGAGCGTGAAGATGGCGTCGGCGCCCCACTCGGTCCGGTCGGTGTCGCGGCAGCGGGGGGCGAGGCCGCCGCCCCACTCGTCGCTGAAGAGCACCTTGCGGCCGTCGTTGCTGAAGGTGGCCGAGTGCCAGTAGGCGAAGTTGGAGTCGGCGGCGGCGGCGAGGCGCGTGGGGTTGGCGGGGTCGTGGATGTCGAGCAGGAGGCCGTAGCCGCCGCAAGCGCCACCGGCGAGGCCGATGGCCGGGTACACGGTGATGTCGTGGCAGGCCGTGGGGCCGGGGCGCGCTTCCCCGCTCGGCTGGTTGCCCGACCGCTGCGCGACGAGGTCGGGCAACGCCGCGCGCAGGGCCGAGCTGTCCTCGGCGGTGGGCGTGCCGGTGGTTCCTTGCATCTGCATCGTGTAGGCCAGGCTGCGCGTCACGCTCTCATCAGACATCACGTAGTCCTTGCCTTTCATCGTGACCATGAAGGCCTTGCGTGACCGCGCGGCTTCCGCCTCGTCCGATGTGACGGGCTGGAGCCCCAGGCTGGAGGCGATGTCCGACGGGGATTCTCCGTGCGAGGCCGGACCCGCCAGGCCCAGCAGGAAGTGCGGCGAGTTCACGACGGCGGCCTGCTCGGGATGGGCGAGGGGGACCCGGATCACCTCGATGCGGAACAGGGACGTGTTGGGGTCTTCGTCGGGGGACGCGTCCGAGCAGCCCGCGAGCTCTTCGCCCGGCCGCACCTGCGAGGTGCCCGAGACGTAGATATACACTGTGGAGGGATCGTTGGGGTCTGGGACGAGAGTGTGCGTGTGCGAGCCACGGCACGTCTGTACGGCGGCCACCTGCGTGAGGTGGTCGAGGTCGCTGATGTCGAAGATGCGCACGCCCCGGAAGCGCTCGGCGCTGACGTCGCCCGTGACGCCCTCGGCGCCGCAGTCGAGGCGGCCGCGTGTCTCCTCGACCGACATGAAGAGCAGGTTGCCGTGTACGGACACATCGCCCTGTCCGCCGGGGCAGTCGATGGTGAGGCGGAGCGTGGGCTTGCTCGGGTCCGCGATGTTCCACACTTGAATGCCGTTGAACCCGCCCAAGAACAGCGTGTCGCCCTTAAAGGCGAGGTCGGCGTTCATCATGCTGAAGTCGCCGGGGTCGTCGGGGTTGAAGAAGCCTTCGGGTCGCGGGACGTGGGCGACGAGTTCGAGGTTGCTGGCGGCCTCAGCAGCATCCTGCCACCCGGCCCGCAAGCCGACACGGGGATCGTCGGAGGAGGTATGACCCGTGTGGTTCTGGGCGTGGGCGCCGGCCGTGAGGGCGAGCAGAGCGGCGGCGAGCAGGAGGGCGCGGCGCAGAGGTACGGTGGGGACGTTCATGAGAGGCGGGGGGTGACGGGGAAAGGGAGGGCGAGGGACGCTGGTCCTCAGTTGCTGCGCATCAGAGACGGGAGTGGCGGCACGTCGAGCATGGCGTGCATCCGGTCGATGTCCGCCCGCTGGTCGGCGTCGATGTCGGTGGCGATGCGGAAGACCTCGGGGGCCTGGGCTCCGCCCTCGGTGGCGAGGAGGTTGGCGACCATGATCAGGCCCCCTTCGTGGTGGCGGATCATGTACTGGAGGAAGAAGCGGTCGAAGGCCGGGCCGGTCGCTGCGGCGAGTTGCACCATCTCGTCAGGGGTCAGCATGCCGGGCATGAGCATGGGGTGGGCCTCGGGCTCGCCGTGCGTTCTGCCTTCGCCGTGCCCGGCACCGTGGTGCATCACCATGCCTACCATCGGGGCGTCCTCGTGGCGATCCTGCAGCCAGCGTTGCATCCACGCGATCTCGTCGGTCTGCGACACCTCGATGCGTTCGGCGAGCGTGCGGAGGGCGCGGTTGGTGCTGCGCTCGGGGACGAGGGCTGTCATGTCGAGGGCCTGGGCGTGGTGGAGGATCATGCCCTGCATGAACTGCACGTCGGCTTCGGCATACCGGGGCGCATCTTGGGCCTCGGCGGCCGGGCGGCTCGACTCACCGGGGGCACCGGGCCGAATCGAAGCGGGCGCATTCTGGGCAGCGACGGGTCCGGCGGCGGTGTACAGCAGCACGAGCAGAGAGCCGAACACAGTCAGTCTGAAACGGCGCGTCATAGGGTTTGTCCACTGTCGTCGAAACGGCCGCTGCGGCGGAGGCTCACCGACGAAAAGGCCTTGGTGAAACACAGCAGCGCCCAATATACATGCATCCTCTGCGGTGCCTACGCCCCTCGAGGATCGCATCGGAAATCGCAAGTAGCCGCGATGGAACGCGAGGCCGCGCTCCAACTGTCCGGTAGTCTCCTTGCAGCCGAGGGCGCGGCGGCTTTACTGTCGCGGCCGGTTGTGCGTAAGCCGCCATCGCCGGTTCCGGCCCCCTCTCTGTCCTACCGGACATCTCTCCCCAGAGGGGCGAGAACGCAAATCCGAGGGAACTGGACGGGGTGAGGGGAGCCTACGAGCTACCGTCCCTCACATTGGGCGTCAGAGCTCGAGCTATGCTTCGAAGGAGGACGGTAGGCGATGGCGAAGCGGACAGGCCCGCGTGCCCACGGCTGCGTGACAGAATGATCTCCGATCCCACAGACGGTGGCCGCCCTCGCTTCGTCGGAGTGTTATTTGCTATGGTGAAAAGCGCATGAGCCTACGGGAGAGGGAATCCCGTTGTTGGATGGTAGAGAAGCTTCCATTCACCGTACTCAGCACTACAGCCATGCGCGTATCCCTCCGCTTCGCCATCGTCTTTCTCCTCGCCCTGCCCCTCGCCGCGTGCGACTCCGGCAGCAGTGGCGACGGCAGCCCGGTCGCTGTATCCGGTACCCTCGTCAACTCATTCAACCGGCCGCTCCAGGGCGGGACACTCACGTTCACCGCCCCGGCGGCGGCTCGGGGCGAGGCCGGCACGTTCAGCCGCCCCGATCCGGTCTGCACGACCACGACGGGGCCCAACGGCTCGTTCACCTGCGACCTTCCGCCTGGAGGCTACGACGTCACCGTCGAGGTTCCGGGCTACAGCACGGACACGTTCCCGATCATCGTGGATGAAAACGGGAACGCCACGCTCAACCTCCCCGGTCTCACCGGCGACGGCAACATCGACGCACAGCTCGTGGACGCCGTCTCGGGGGCCATCCTCACCTTCGCCCACGTCGAGTGCCGACGGCAGCTTCCGGACGGCACGTACACCGAGTTCGAGTTCGACGCGACGACGGACGCCCAGGGCATGATTCACCTCGAAGGCGTCTTCCTCGGTCAGGCTGAATGCATCGTCCAGGCCGGTGCCTCGCAGATCCCCATCATCCTCACCATCACGGAGAACACCGACGGCACCATCCCCGTCACGCCGCCGCCGCCGCCCGGTGCCTACCGCGTCGTCCTCCGCTGGGGCGCCTCGCCGAGCGACCTCGACTCCCATCTCACCGGCCCGGACAGCACGGACGCGAACGCCCGTTTCCACATCTTCTACGCTCAGAAGACATACGGCCCGAACAACCTCGACCTGGACGACACGTCGAGTTACGGCCCGGAGACGACCACGTTCTACCCTACGCACGACGGCATCTACCGCTTCACCGTCCACAACTATACCCAGCGTGGCTCCACCGAAGGCGGCCAGAGCATCTACGATTCGCCGACGACGGTCGAGCTGTACACCGAGGCCGGGCTGTTCCGCACGTACAGGGCCCCGCTGCCCACAGACGCCAACTTCGGGCTCGTCGCTAACTCCTGGCGCGTGTTCGAACTGACCAAGGCCGGCAGTTCCATCACCGTCAGCGGCCAGGCCAGCACGCCCCCGGACCAGGGCCAGCCCGGCCTTCGCTACGTCCTCGCGAATAGCGACGAGGACCTCGGCGTATTCCGTCCCGGCGCGCCTCGCCCGGCCTTGCCTGGCTTCCCGGCGAAGTAACCCCCGCCGAGATCAGAGGCAACTGTTTCGCTACGGCGCGAGGCCGTCCCGCATCCGCCGGGGCGGCCTCGCGCCGTAGGAGACGGAGGGCCCCTACGCTATTGGGGACCCGACAACCGCCCCTCCCTATTCCCATGCGCCTCTCCCTCGCCTTCGCGCTCTGCCTGCTTCTCAGCTCGATCACTCTCGCTCAGCCCGATCCGGTCACGAGCGGGGACGCAGACTACGTGGCGGCTATCCTCGATCAGTCGCGCGCGCTTTCGGCGGCCTACGTGCGCGGCGACATCAACGCCCTCGTCGCCGTCTACGCGGAGGACGGGGTGGCCGCGCCGGGCGGGCGCGACTTCGTCCGGGGGTACGACGCCCTGCGCCAGCTCTGGGCATTGCCCAAGGGCCGCGTCGTCACGCACCACGCGGCGCGGCCCGTCGAGCTGCACGTCGCGGGGGACGTGGCCTATGACTGGGGATATTACGAGGGTGCGGGGACGCAGGACGGCGAGGCCCGTCCGCCGTTCCGCGGCAAGTACCTCATCGTGTGGCAGCGCGGCGATGACGGCGTCTGGCGCATCGCGCACGACATGTGGAACTCACTTCCGTCCGAGTGATCCCACCGGCTCGTTGCAGCGATGTCACTCGCACGCTGCTGCCTGCCGACGAGCCCCCCGCTCGCCGAGACCTGTCCGCTCCCCGACCGAGCACGCTCGCGAGCCGCCGTGCTCCGGGGTGCGGCGGCTCGCTCGTTTTGGTGCCCTCCCACAAGCACGTTCCTCCAACCACCGCATGATGAACCCGCTCCGTTGGATAAAGGGGCATAAGTGCGTATCCTTTGAGCTCCTATTCTTCATGCAGGATTAACGAAAGCCTCTGCCGTCGCCGTGGTCAGCCGGCCTCCCCGCTCCTGCTTCCCTCACCCCCAGGTTCACATGCGACGTTCGACTACCATATGCCTCGCGTTCCTCATGGCCGGCCTTTCAGCGCCGGACGTGCTCGCCCAAGAAGACCGCCTCGCCCCGACTGTGTTCGAGTCCGTGAGGCATGACTCCTCGCTCCCGCTGCGCGCGATGCCGCAGGCCCGCGTGATCCCGCGCGACATGCCGTACATCGTACCGAACAAGTTCTACGAGTTCGGCACGATCGGCACCGCGCAGGACCGGCCCGGCTTCACCGATCCTGTGGTGCAGTACGAGACGGGTCTCCGCGCAGGCTCAGTCCTCACGGACTTCGACGGACTCAACGATCAGGATAACGCCGCGCTCCTCGGCTACCGCGTGGTCCCGCCGGACACCGACGGAGATGTCGGTCCGAGCCACTACGTGCAGTGGGTGAACTCCGTCGTCGAGATCTTCAATAAGAACGGCAGCACCGTGCAGGGTCCCTTTGCTGGCAACCAGTTCTGGGCCGGCTTCGGTGGGCGCTGTGCATCGGAGAACGATGGGGACCCGATCGTGCTCTACGACCATCTCGCCGACCGCTGGCTGATGAGCCAGTTCGTGGCGAGCTCGCCGTACGCGCTCTGCTTCGCCATCTCCCAGACGGGCGACCCGACGGGGGCCTACAACCGCTACCAGTTCAACTTCAGCTCCTTCCCCGACTACTTCAAGGTCGGCGTGTGGGGAGATGCGTACTACGTCACGACGCGCAACTTCGGCCGCCGCTTCTACGAGGGCCAGTCCGCGATCGCGTTGGAGCGCTCGAAGATGCTCGCCGGCCAAACGGCGCAGGCGGTCTCGTTCCAGATCCCCGGTGGCACCGGCATCGACGGCTACCTCCCGGCGGATCTCGACGGCCCGGCCCCGCCGGCCGGCGTCGGCGGCCTCTTCACGGCCGTCCCGCGCTCGGGCTCGAGCAACACCATCAAGATTTACGAGATGGACGTGAACTGGAGCAACCCGAGCAGTTCTACCTTCGCCCAAGTCGGTAGTCTCGGCACCCAGACGTTCGACACCTCGATCAGCAGCATCCCGCAACCGAACGGCCAAGGCCTCGACGCGCTCACCAACTTCACGATGTTCCGCGCCGCCTACCGCAACGTCGGCGGGAACCAGCGGATGGTCCTCAACCACACCGTGGACGTGGGCAACAACCGGGCGGGCATCCGCTGGTACGAGGTCCGCAACAGCGGCGGCGGCTGGGGCATCTACCAGCAGGGCACCTATGCCCCGAACGACGGCCTCCACCGCTGGATGGGCTCGATCGCGATGAACGCGAATGGCGACATCGCCCTCGGTTACTCGGTTTCCGGGACCAACCTTTTCCCCTCGATCCGCTTCACCGGCCATACCGCCGGTAGCCCCCTCGGCGTCATGGACATCGACGAGACGACGATTAAGGCGGGGACGGGCGCGCAGACCCAGGCCAGCCGCTGGGGCGACTACTCAGCGATGTCGGTCGATCCCTCCGATAACACCACGTTCTGGTACACCACCGAGTACTACGCCACGACGAGCTCGTACAATTTCAACACGCGCATTGCGCACATCGACCTTGGCACCGGCGGCGGGACGGGCAACACCGCGCCCACCGTCGCCATCACGTCTCCGGCCAGCGGCTCGACGTTTACCTCCGGCACGGCGGTGACGTTCAACGGCACGGCCAGCGACACGCAGGACGGTAACATCAGCGGCCAGATCGTGTGGTCGTCCAGCCGGGACGGATCGCTCGGCTCCGGCGCGAGCATCACGCGCTCGAACCTCAGCACGGGCACCCACACGATCACGGCCTCCGCCACGGACTCGGGCGGGCTCTCCGGCTCGGACAACATCTCGGTCACGATCCAGAGTGCCGGCGGCGCGACGACGATGACCGCTTCGTCGGTGGTGTCCGGCACGGAGAATGCCGGGCGCGGCGACAAGAAAGGCACCGCGACGGTGACGGTTGTGAACAACCAGGGTGGTGCGGTGCAGGGGGCCACGGTGACGGTGCGCTTCGAAGCGCCGTACAACGAGACGCGCTCCGGCACGACGAACGGCAGCGGCGTCGTGACGATCACGACGAATGGCACGGCCCGAGGCGGGGCCGCCAGCAGCTTCGTCGTCTGCGTCACGAACATCACGCACCCGACGCTGACGTGGAATGGAAACGGGACGTGTAACAACTCAGCCATCGTAGCGGGTGGTTCCGCCGCAAAGAGCAGCGCCGACGGGCTTCCCACTGAGTATGCCGTCGCGCAGAACTTCCCCAACCCGTTCCGCCAGACGACGCTCGTCGGCTACGGGCTGCCGGAGAGCGGCCACGTCACGCTGACCGTCGTGGACGTGATGGGGCAGGAGATCGCCACGCTCGTGGACGAGTACCGCGAAGCGGGCTTCCACCGCGATCCGTTCAACGCCGAGCGGCTCAGCCCCGGTTTGTACCTCGCGGTGCTCAAAGTCAACGGCGTTACGCGCATCGGCCGCATGACGTTGCTCAACTAACTCTTCGTCGCGGCCGGCTCAGCACGCCGGTCCGCCGCTGAAGCGCTGTAAAAGAGCGGGGCGATCCTTCGGGGTCGCCCCGCTCGCGTGTGAAGCCGTACCCCCGGAGCTACCACTTCCGGCCGAGCAGTCGGCGTGCTGACGTGGCCGTTTCGGGGACCTTCCGGCCTCTCGGGCGGTTAAGCATGTAGCAGTCCGCAGCGGTACTCCATGCCCTGCCTAGTTCCATGTCGCCTCACCGCGCCTTTCTTCCTCTCCCATTCCCCCTCATCGCCATGGGCCACCCCGATCAGAACACCCCCGACGACCACAATACCAGCAATCGTAAAGACGCGCCCGCGCCGAACCTCTCAGAAGAGACGGCCGCCGCCCTCAACGACGAACGCCTCCAAAAAGACGCCCGCACCGGCTCCGAAGTCCGCACGCCCGATCCGGAGACGAAGCGGCAGGGGGAGGCCGGCAACACGTACACCGGTCGCCAGATGAACGATGCACTCAAAGACAATCCGCGCATCGACGATGCCGACCGCGTCGAGGAAGACGAGCAGTAACGACCTGCCTGCCTCTCCAGCGCCGCCGTTTCCTTCGTGGGACGGCGGCTTTTTTCGTGTCGTCGGTCTCGCAACGACACGCAACGGCCGTGTAATCGTAGGGACGATGACACTTCGCGTGACCCCTTCCGCGGCTCCTCTACGTGTTGAGTGAGGGACGACCTCCCCCATGGCACTCGGAGTGCCGACACGCCGCCTACTCCATGCACCGCTGGAACCATGAGTTAACGTCAGTCGCGGGTTGAAGTAGAGAACGGGTTGGCAAGTCGCTGCGTCGTGCGTAGGGTGGAGTTGACCACTCCCCTCGCACCAGCAACCCCGCCAACCCGATGACCAGCAATGTACTCGACCAGGCCACCCGCC
>JBBSMX010000083.1:0-18638 GCA_038232935.1 Rhodothermales bacterium
AGCGTGTCGTTGCTGAAGCTGGTGCATCTGAACCTCTGCTACGCAGGAATTGCCTCGATCTGATCAACCCGCGACTGACGTTGTGTTAGGGTGGAATGATCGAGCAGAAAAGCTGTTTTTCAACCCGCGACTGACGTTGACTCACAGCATCACCACGGCGAGTACGTAATCCGCTAGCAGCACGAATACGCACGACATCACCGTCGCCCGCGTCGTACTGCGGCCGACGCCCTCGGCACCGCCGCTCGTGAAGTAGCCGTAGAAGCACGAAACGGAGGTGATGGCGAACCCGAAGGCGAGCGACTTCACGACGCCGAAGAACACGTCGTACGGGCGGAACAGCAGCCGCGCCCCGTCAATGAACGTCTGCATCGGGATGGCGCCGTTGATCTCGCCCACGGCGAGCCCCATCAGGATGCTGACCGTGCAGGCGACGACGTAGATCACGGGGAACATCAGCACGCCGGCCGCAACGCGCGGGAGGACGAGGTAGCTCGCCGAGTTCAGCCCCATCGCTTCGAGCGCGTCGATCTGCTCCGTCACCCGCATCGTCCCGAGCTCCGCCGCGATCCGCGCGCCGACGCGCCCGGCGAGGATGAACGCCGCGATGAGGGCGCCGAGCTCCAGGATCACCGACGTCGTCACGAACGAGCCGACGGCGGTCTTGGGGAGGTAGAACGAGCCTTCGAGCTGATAGATCGACTGCACCGCCGTCACCGCCCCCGTAAACGCCGATGCGAGCGCCACAATCGGGATGGAGTCGATGCCGACGCGGACGAGCTGTTCGAGCAGGTTTCGGTAGTAGAGCCGGACGTTGCGCACCCCGCCGAAGGCGCTCGACAGAAGCAGCCCGAATCGGCCGATGCCGACGAAGAGGTCTTCCGTCCGAGTGCGAAGAAACGCGACCATGGGGTGTCACTGGGGGGGTGTATACTGAGCGGCGCACGGCACCTTACGTCGCGTCGCGTCGCGCCGTTGCGTGAAGATACTCGTTACCACAGGCAGTCCTCGCCCGAGGCGAAGCAGGGCTCGGACTACTCACGAAAGTATGGCTAAGTCGAGAACGATATTTACTTGTCAGGAATGCGCGTACGTCGCGCACCGCTGGATGGGTAAGTGCCCCGAATGCGAGGCGTGGAACTCGTTCGTCGAAGAGACCGAGCGCTCGGCGGTGAAGGCGCCGGTGATGCAGATCGTCCCCACCTTCGGCCGCGGCTCGACGGGCGGCAAGGCGCAGCGGATCACCGATGTCGAAGTCGCCGAGCAGCCGCGCCTCGTGACCGGGATGAAGGAGTTCGACCGGGTGATGGGCGGCGGCATCATGATGGGCTCGCTCACGCTCATCGCGGGCGACCCCGGCATCGGGAAGTCCACGCTGATGACGGAGCTCGGGCGGTTCCTCCCGGCCCATACCGTGCTCTACGTCACCGGCGAGGAGTCGGCGCGGCAGGTGAAGCTCCGCGCGCAGCGGCTCGGCGTGGATACCGGCGAGTTCTTTTTGCTGGCCGAGACGAACGTCGAGGAGATCGTCGCGGCGGCGCAGGAGATCGGGCCGGATGTGATGGTGATCGACTCGATCCAGACGATCTACCGGCCGGACCTCACGAGCGCGCCGGGCTCCGTCAGCCAGGTCCGCGAGTCCACGGCCGCGCTCCTCACTCTCACCAAGCAGATGGCGACGGCGACGTTCCTCGTCGGCCACGTCACGAAGGCGGGCTCGATTGCCGGGCCGCGCGTACTGGAGCACATGGTCGATACCGTCGTCTACTTCGAGGGCGACCGGCACCACGCGTACCGCATTCTGCGGACGGTCAAAAACCGGTTCGGCGCGTCGGGTGAGATCGGCCTCTTCGAGATGCGCGAGAACGGGCTGCGCGAGGTCGAGAACCCGAGCGAGATCTTTCTGTCCGAGCGGCAGTTCGGGCAGAGCGGCTCTGCCATCGTCTGCGCGATGGAGGGGACGCGGCCGATCCTCGTCGAAATTCAGGCCCTCGTCAGTCCGACGTCCTACGGCACCCCGCAGCGGACGGCGACGGGGTTCGACCCGAAGCGGCTGCAAGTGCTCCTCGCCGTGCTCGAAAAGCGCGAGGGGATGCGGCTCTCGCAGCACGACGTATTCCTCAACGTGGCCGGCGGCGTCCGGCTCGAAGAGCCCGCCGTGGACCTCGGCGTGGCGCTCGCCGTCGCCTCCTCTTTCCGCGACGTGCCGACGGACTCCGGCACCGTCGTGATCGGCGAGGTGGGGCTCGGCGGCGAGGTGCGGGCCGTGAGCCGGATCGAGGGGCGTGTGGCGGAGGTGAAGAAGCTCGGGTTCGAGCAGGCCATCATCCCGAAGGCGAACCGGAAGGGCGCGAGCTTCCCCAAAGACCTGAAAGTGCTCGCGGTGGAGCGGCTCGGGCAGGCGCTGGAGGCGGTGTTATAGCGCAGGACTGGATAGCCGAAATACAAAGAGGCCCGGTCGCTGGGGGAGCGACCGGGCCTCCGTTCTTTGGAACAAGAGCCTAGAAGTGTGGGGCTCTCTTCAACGCCTGAACATCTGGAGATGTGAAGTGCGGTTTGATCGAGTAGGGTCTGCGGGAAGAACCTGGCTCGGGCACTGGGAGACTTCGAGGCGTCTCAGGGATGTGCGATGTCAAAGAAATGCACCTCCTGTGACGGGGTTAATCGCGAGGTGTTCCGGCGCTACGCACATCAAGATTCCATTATGTGCTCGAGCGCTGTATTTGAATGTGTGTAGCTACGGAATATTTCTAGGCCTGAGTAGGAACGGCGGCGTCTGCTCGGTAGCAGCACGGTGCGACGAGCGAGTCTCGTATTCTCCGCCTCGTCCCTGCGCGTCCGTTCTCTCTACTAGATCATTTTCGAAAGGTCGCCCGTAAGCAGGGGCGTCGGCTATTTTAGCCCTCGGCGCGGTGCGGTCGCCGCACCCCTCTTTTCGCACAATAACCCCGGCGCGGCTGCCGTTACCCGAGCGTGCGCCGCGCAGCCTAGCAGCATGGAGCACCTGCCAGACGAAGCCCTCGTCGCAGCCTACGTTGACCATGGCGATGAGCGGGCCTTCCGCCTCCTCGTCGAACGGCATCAGGACCGGATCTACGGCTACCTGGTGGGGATGGTGCGCGACCGCGAGGTCGCCAACGATCTCTTCCAGGAGACCTTCCTCCGCGCCATTGCCGCGATGCAGAAGCGACGGGGCTCGTACGAGAAGCAGGGCCGATGGCTGGGCTGGGTGATGCGCATCGCTCGCAACGCCGCCCTCGACCACCTCCGCAGCCGCAAGAAGTGGCAGGACGTGGACTCGGGCGACGAAGAGGGCACCTCGTTCTTTGAGCGGCTTCCCGATGAGGGACCCGACGCCACTATCCTGCTCGACACGGCGGAGCGCGTGGAGGAACTGCGCGCCGCCGTCGAGAAGCTCCCGCCCGAGCAGCGCGAGGTCGTCCTGCTCCGCCACGAGTCCGAACTCACCTTTCGCGAGATCGCCGAGATCACGGACGTCTCCATCAACACCGCCCTCGGGCGGATGCGCTACGCGCTCATCAACCTCCGCAAGACCCTCATTCCGGACGCCGCTAAATAGCTAGACCTCCATTCCTACCCGGCCGCCGGCCGACCCAGACCGACCCAGCCTCTGATCCCACCGATACTATGCACGACGAGTTGAACGCCATCCGTCGCCTCTACGGCGAGCCCGGCATCAGCGACCCGCCCCCCGACGCGCAGGCCGTGCCGGCCGCGCTGGCGGAGATGAAAGCGGCACTGGACGCGCTCCCCCCGCAGCGCCCCGATGCCTTCGTGATCGACGCCGTCGTGGCCGCGGCGGGCGAGGCGGCGTGGGCTGCCGCGCTTGGGCCGATCCGCCAGGTCTACGACGAGGAGCCGGAGCCGCTCGTCTCGGCGCAGGCCGAGTCCGAAGCCGCTGTCCTCGCGCAGATGAAGGCGGCGCTGGACCGCCTGCCGCCGCAGCGCCCCGACCTCGCGGTGATCGATGCCGTCGTGGCTACCGCGGCGCTGCCGTCGCGCCCGGTCCCCGTCGGGGCCACTGCCGGGCGGGCCGCCGACCGGCCGGCCCGCGCCGCGCCGCGCCGCGGGGTCGTCGCCGCGTTGAGTGCGGTGTTCGCCCTCGTGCTCGTCTTCGGGGGCGGGCTCTGGCTGAGCCGCGATACCGCTGCTCCGCGAGAGATCGCTTCCGCCGACCGTTTCGAAGCGGAGAAGCAGGAGGTGGATGCCGCACCGCTGGTGGCCGAGGGTTCTGCCGAAGATGCGCTCGAAGAGCCGGCTTCGGCCGCCCCGACTGAGGTGACGGGCCCGCTGGCCGCAGCGGCACCGCAGCGCACAGCCTCGCCTGCTCCTGCGAACGAAATCGTACAAAATGAGCGTGCGCGGTTGGCGGACGCGATGGCGGCGGACGTGCCGGCTGCGTCTGCCCGACGCGATATGACCACCGCGCCCGCAGCGCCGAATGCCGCACCGAATGCTGAGATGGCGGCGCTGAGCGCCGATAGGGCGAAGGTCGAAGGCGCGACACTCGCCAGCGAAGAAGCCCTCCCGCTCACCGATGGCGATGAGGAACTGCAGCTCCTCTACCTCCGCGTCCGCGAGATGCAGGCCGCACAGGCCGGGCTCGGGTGGGACACGCCGCTCGTCCCGCTGGGTATCGCGCCGGATTCCGTCCCGGCCGCGACCGGCTGGATGCAGGTGCGCGTCCAGCGCTGACTCCTTCCCCACGTTCCCGACCGACCATGACACGTTTCGTCCTCCTTACCGGGTTCGCGCTCGTCACCGTCTCCGTGCAGGCGCAGGTCCCCGCCGGCTTTGCCGCCGGCCGCCCCGCCGAGGCTGAAGTTCACCGGCTGGAGATCCACAACGGGACCGTCTATCACGACGGCAACGCCCTCTCCGCCGGAGCGTTGCCGGCTGGCCTCGACGTCGAAGGGATGAGCATGTCGTTCGAGTACAGTGGGCCTGTCGCGCCCGCAATCGGGCTCAACGGCCGGATCTACGCGCTCGAAGGCAGCCGCCTCGTGGAGTTGGACGAAGCGGGGATGGACCGGCAGGCGTTCGCCCTCACTCAGCCTCAGCCGCTCGGCGAGTCTGCCGCCAAGCAGGCCGAGCAGGCGTATCTACAGGGCCTCTCCGAGCGCGACCGCACCCTCTACGAGCGGCTCGTCCGCGAACGCGAGATGGAAGCCGAGACGATCCAACTCGCCCGCGCCCTCCGCCAGAACCCGAGGGATGCCGCATACGCGACGCTCCGGTCCCAACTCCGCGAGAAGCTCGAAGCCATGTTCGAACTCAAGCAGGAGAACCGACGCGAGGAGGCTCGCCAGGTGGAGGAGGTGCTGGAGGCGCTGCGCCAGCAGCTCCAAAAGCGCGAGGCGATGCGCGACGAGATCATCCAGCACCGCTTGCGCGAACTGACAGGGCAGTAAGGCTTCGCAGGGCCGAGCATACGGAGGGTGCAGCGGGACCCCGTCCCGTCCGGCCGTATCTCTTCACTAACCTAGGTTTTGTCATGCGTATTTCTACTCTCCTCCTGTGCGTCGCTGCGCTCAGCGCCCCGCTCGCCACCGCGCAGGATCTCACCGTCGAGCGCGACGGCGCAGAGATCACGATCACCCGTCCCGACGGTACCGTCGAGCGGTTCACGGTGGATGAGGCCACGCCCCTTCGGGTCCGGGTGAAAGACGGCCCCCTCCTCGTCGAGCGCGAGGGGGAAGAGGACGGGCTGCGCCGCCGCATCGAAGTGGAGCGCCGGGGCGACGGCCCCGCCGTGTGGTTCGAGGGCGGTGACGATGACGAGCGTCCGCGTGCCTTCGCGTTCCGGATGAGGCCGGGCGAGGCACCGTTCGATGTAGAAAAATTCGATATCGAGATGGATGCGGACTCCGTCGTCCACCGAATGGTGCGCCGCCGGGGGAGGCCCGGCGCGTTCGACATGGCGTTCGAGGGCGAGGGCTTTGCGCCGTGGCCCGGTTTCGGAGAGCGGGGCGTGACGCCCGAAACGCGCCGCTCCATCGCCGAGGGCGAGCGCGCGAGCCGCGACCTCGCTTCCCGTCTCCGTCGCGCCGAAGGGGCCGAACGCGAACGCCCCACCCGTGAGTTGCGCGACACGCTGGAACGGACGTTCGACTTCAAGCAGCAGTCCCGCCGTGAGCGGATCGAACACCTCCAGCAGGACGCCGAGCGCCTCCAGGGCGACCTGTCGAAGTTGAACGACGAGGTGGCCGAGCGCGAAAAGGCGCGGCGCGAGATCATCGAGCGCCGCCAGCGCGAGCTACTCGGCGAGGGCAGCGAGCTCGACTGGTAAGCACCCCCCCATCCTCGTAGCCCTACACGGGGGCGACCAGTTCGGTCGCCCCCGTGTGCTTTTATGGGCACGGCCTACTTGGAACTCGGCACACTTAACGTTATACTTTAAGTGCGCGGCGTCACGGTTGCCCCCTTCGGAGCAGCCTGCCGCGTAGCGAAAAAGCCCGGCCCCGTACCATTCTACCCGCGCGTCAGGAGAGGGTCGCGCGCCGATGGCGGAGCCGGGTGGACGTTCTCTTTCGAGTTTATCAGCCTCCATTCCGTAAACGGGCCGTTCCTACCTCGCGCGGCAACGCTCCAAGGCCGCGCGGCTGCCGATACGTCACCGTTCGGCACGGCTTTCGACAAGGGATGACACGCCGCGCGTGCGGCACCCCGCCACACTTTAACGCCAGCTCCGCCATGCAGCGGTCCCTTCCTCTCCTCGCCCTCGGGCGTGCGCTCTGCCTCGTCCTGCTCGTGCTGCCGCTTCAAGCCCAGGCCGGCTCCGACATCGACCGCGTCTCGTTCGCGTCCCGGTCCGACGGCAAAGGGTACGTCGTCCGCGTCCACACGACGGGCAAGATCTCGGCCTACAGCGTCGAGCGGCCTAGCCCGACCGAAGTGCAGCTCGTGCTCTACCGGGCCGGTATCGCGGCGTCCGTGCGCCGGGACGATGCGCGCGGGCCGGTGCAGCGCTACGCGATCCATCCGAGCGATGACCGCGTCGTCCTCTCGTTTCAGATCGACCCGAACGCACCGGTCGAGGCGAAGGCCTACCCCGACCGCGACTCCGACGACGTGCTGCTCGGACTGACGTACACGCAGCCGCCGGCTGGGCCTGCGGTAGCGGGACAGGCGGACGCCGCGAGCAACGAGCATTGGGCGCTCGACTGCCTCGTGCTCGACGCCGGGCACGGCGGACACGACGGCGGGGCGACCTCCAACGGCGTCCGCGAGAAAGACATCACCCTCGCCGTGACGAAGAAGGTCGGGCAGTACGTGAAGGACCAACTCGGCATCCGCGTCGTCTACACGCGCGACAACGACACGTTCATCCCGCTCCACGAGCGCGGGCGGATCGCCAACGAGTCGTGCGGCAAGCTGTTCGTTTCCATCCACGCGAACGCGGCCGGCAGCCGCTCAGCGAAGGGCTCGGAGACGTACTTCCTCGGCCTCCACAAGAGCGACAGCGCGCACGACGTGATGGAGCGCGAGAACGGCGTCGTCGCGCTCGAAAGCGACCCCGGCCTCTACGCTGGGTTCGACGACGCGGCCGTGATCGTGCAGACGCTCGCGACGACGGCGTATCAGCGCGAGAGCGAGCGGCTCGCCTCCCTCATCCAGGACCAGTTCGAGCACCGCGCCGACCGGCCCTCACGCGGCGTCAAGCAGGCCGGCTTCCTCGTCCTGTGGCGCGCGTCGATGCCCGCGGTCCTCGTCGAACTCGGCTTCGTGACGAATCCGGACGAGGCTCGCTTCCTCCGGAGCGAGAGCGGGCAGGACCTCCTCGCGAGCGCCATCTTCCGCTCGATCCGCGACTATAAAGAGCAGTACGAACGCGGCTTCCGCTTTGCGGTGAACTAACAGGGGCGTCCGTCGCTAGTTTAGGGGGCCGGCGTTCGCGTCCGGCCTCCCTTCCGAACGGCACCCCGACTCATGTCCACCGACCCTATCGACGCCCTCTACGGCGCTCTCCGCACGGTGTCGGACTTCCCGGAGCCCGGCGTCCAGTTCAAAGACATCTCGCCGATTCTCGCCGATCCGGCTCTCCTGCGCACCGCCGTTCGCGCGCTCGCCACGCCCTACGCCGACATGGGGGTCACGAAGGTCGTCGGCGTGGAGTCGCGCGGGTTCCTGTTCGGGACGCCGATGGCGGACTGGCTGGGGGCCGGCTTCGTGCTCGCCCGCAAGCCCGGCAAGCTCCCGGCCGCGACGCTCCGCGAGGACTACGCGCTCGAATACGGCACCGACGCGGTGGAAATCCACGCCGACGCCCTCTCGCCGCAGGACCGTGTGCTCATCCACGACGACGTGATCGCGACCGGCGGGACGGCGGCGGCGGCGGCCCGGCTCGTGGAACGCGTTGGGGCCGAAGTCGTCGGGTTCGCATTCCTGATCGAACTGGTGGCTCTGCACGGGCGCGATAAGCTTCCGGAGGGATTGCCCGTCCACGTCGTGCTGGACGTGAAATAGATTCCGCTCTCACCCACAACTTGGCCCCGCGTTACTCACAGCCCGCTCGGCACGGCTTGATGCGTGCCATTCCTGTCCCTTCCTTTCCCACTCCGACCCGAACCCACCATGACCACACTCCGCCGTCTGCTTCCCCTCGTTTTCCTGCTCCCGCTCGTGCTTGCCGGGTGCGACAGCAGCACCTCGGGAGGTGAAACCTTCCCGCTTCCGACCCCGCCCAACCACCGAGCGAGCTTCGTCTACATGGCCGGTACGCTCCAAGCTGGCGGGACCTACACCGAAGGCAAGTCCCAGTCCTCCCAGGCCGTCATCAACGACCCCCGGTTTACGCCGGCAGACGTCGCCTCGGCGACCGTGCGCTCCGGGACGGTCGAGCTCAACATGGACTTCCCCGGCGGCCAGGAGAACGCGATCATGATCGAGGAGGCTACGCTCTCGCTGTCGGCGCCGGGCGTAGGGGAGCAGGTGGTCGCCCGCTCCTCCAACATCTCCCTCTCGATCCTCACCACGAACGCGCAGCTTCGCCGGGCTACGCTCGATCTCGCGGACGCGGACATCACGGAGTTCCTGCAGCAGGACACCTTCACCGGCACCCTGACGCTCCGCGTCGCCGAGGCCGGAACGCAGAGCTACCAGTTCACCGTCACCTTCGACGTAAACGTGGAGGTTAACGTCTAGCCTAGCGCACGGCGATACAGGAAATCTCGACACGCGCGCCGCGCGGGAGCGCCGATACCTCGATGGTCTCCCGCGCCGGCGGCGACTCGCTGAAATAGCGGGCGTAGATCTCGTTCACCTGCGCGTAGTCGTTCATGTCGGCGAGGAAGACGGTGCAGGTCACCACGTTGCGGAAGCTCATCTTGGCGGCGTGGAGGACGCCCCCGAGGTTCTCCAGCGCCCGCGCCGTCTCCTCTTCCACGTCGCCCCGAAGGAGCTCGCCCGTCTCGGGCACGAAGGCAATCTGCCCCGAGCAGTACAGCGTGTTCCCCGCGAGGATAGCCTGGCTGTAGGGGCCGATGGCGGCAGGCGCGTTGGGCGAATTGATGATGTCGCGCCGGGTGGTAGCTGTAGGCATGAGACGGCAGGCTAGTGAAGGGGGCCGTAGGTTCGCACCAGCCCCACCCTCCGACAAGCGAAGTTTCAAGCAATAGCCGGGGGGACGGCGTGCGTTCCAAGAATCCGCAGAGGTGGAACGCCCTGCCGGAGGGCCTGTTCAAGCGCCCGAAATCAGGAGACTGCCGACCCTCGACCCCGAATCCTCGGCCCTTTTTCCATGAGCAAGCACGGACGCGTATTGGTGGCGATGAGCGGCGGCGTGGACTCGTCGGTGACGGCGGCGCTGTTGCGCGACGAGGGCTACGAGGTCGTCGGCATCACGATGAAGACGTGGGACTACGCGACGAGCGGCCCGCGCAAGCCCGGCCAGAAAGAGGTCGGCTGCTGCACGCTGGAGTCGATGAACGACGCGCGCGGCGTGGCGATGAAGCTGGACTTCCCCCACTTCATCGTGGACATCCGCGAGGAGTTCGGCGACTGGGTCGTGGAGCGCTTCACGAGCGAGTACCTCGCCGGGCGGACGCCGAACCCGTGCGTGCTCTGCAACACCCACATCAAGTGGGCCGCCCTCCTCCGCCGCGCCGACGACCTCGGCTGCGCGTTCATCGCCACCGGCCACTACGCCCGCGTCCGCCACGACGAAGCGACCGGCCGGCACGTCGTCTCGCGCGGGCTCGACGCGAACAAAGACCAGAGCTACGCGCTGTGGGGGCTGCCGCAGGACCACCTCGCCCGCAGCATCTTCCCGCTCGGGGAGTTCACGAAGCCGCGCATCCGCGAGATGGCGTCGGAGTACGGACTCGTCCGCGTCGCCGACAAGCCGGACTCGTACGAGATCTGCTTCATCCCGGACAACGACTACCGCGGCTTCCTCAAGCGCCGCAACCCGGCGCTCGAAGCCGAGGTAGCCGGTGGCGACTTCGTGCTCGAAAACGGCACCGTCGTCGGGCAACACGAGGGGTATCCGTTCTACACCATCGGGCAGCGGCGCGGGCTCGGGATCGCGCTCGGCGAGCCTACCTACGTCACCCGCATCAACCCGGAGACGAACACCGTCACGGTCGGGCCGCGCGAGGCGCTGCTCGGGCAGGCGCTCACGGCGCGGCAGCTCAACTTCGTCAAAGTCCCCGACCTGTTCGAGGAGCGGCCGGTCCACGGACAGATCCGGTACAAGGACGCCGGGGCACCCGCCCTCGCGTGGCAGACCGGCGACGACGAACTGCGGATCGCCTTCGCCGAGCCACGCGCAGCGATCACGCCCGGCCAGTCCGTCGTGCTCTACGAGGGTGACGACATCGTGGCCGGCGGGTGGATTCACGAGGTCGGCGGCAGCGCGTAGCGGGGTATATTGCAACCCGCTTCGATTCCGCTTCCTCCGGTCATGCGCCGCGCCCTTCCACTTCTCACCGTTCTGCTCTTTGCCCTCGGCTGCGACCTCGGCGAAATCGAGCACGTCGGCACGATCACGTTCGTGAATAGCGACGGCGGGTTCTGGGGGATCGTGACGGAGGATAGCACACGGTTCCGCCCGACGAACCTGCCCGCCGAGTTCGAACAGGAGGGGATGGTGGTCGAGATCGAGGGCTACGTCCTCGACGAAGAGCGAGAGGAGGGTGAATGGGGCATCCCGATCCGGCTCACCGAAGTGGAAGTGAGCCTCGACGGGAAGGACGACTGAGCCGATGGCCGACGCCCTCCGCGAATGCCCCTCGTGCGCAATGGAGGTCGACGCCGAGGCCGAGGTCTGCCCGGTGTGCGGCTACGAGTACCCCGTCCCCAAACGCACCTTCGGCCCGACCGCGTGGCTCTTCGTGGCGCTGATGCTGCTGCCTGTGCTGTGGGTGCTCTACCGGCTGCTGTAAAGCACGTCTGACAGCCTGTTGGCGCAGGCGTCGGGTAGGCTTGCCCTAAACCGGGAGCCTGTCTATGAACGAACGATTCTCTGCCCGCGCCCGCGCCGTGCTGCTCCACAGCCGCGAGGAAGCCGCCCGCCTCGGCCACGACGCCATCGGGGCCGAACACCTGTTGCTGGGCCTGCTCCGAGAAGGCGGCCCGCCCGCCCGTATCCTCCGCGCCCTCGGCGTCAACACGCAGCAGCTTCGGCACGCCGTGGAAGCAGCGGCCCCGCCCGCCATCGAGGAACCGCGCGAGCTGCTCCACAGCGATCTCGGGCTGACGGCTGAGGCCGAGGCGGCGCTGAAGCAGACGCGCAGCGAAGCGGAGGCTGCCCCCGCCATCGAAGCCGAGCACCTGCTGCTGGGCCTGCTCGGCGGGGAGAACGCCGTCGCCGACATCCTCCGCGACGAGTTCGGCGTCACCGCCGAGGCCGTGCGGGACGAGGTGGCACGGCTGCATGGGACGGAGCCGGAACCCGAGTCAGAACCGCCACCGACCGCAGAGGCTGCGCGCGCTCGCGCTGCCGCTGCCGCCCGCCGGCTCTCCATCGTCTTCGACGAGGACACGAGCAAGGAGGAGGTGGCCGACCTGCTCCTCGCGCTCTCCGCGCTCTACCGCGCGCTCGGCGGCGACGGGCTCGTGATCCTCGATAGCGGCGTCCCGGCGTGGGACCCGGAGGGCGAGGAGCCAGGCTAACGCCGGATCGCCGCGAGCCCCTGCAGATCGACCTCGCGGGCCGGAACCCCGCGCTCTTCGACGCGCTCTTCGCACGGCTGGAGCAGACGCTCGTGGACATCGTCGAGCGGCTGGCGCACGCGCAGATCGACCCGTCGTCGCGTGAGGTGATGGGCGAGTTGCTGGGCGCGGCGCAGACCTACGTCGAGGCCAAGCTGAAAGCGCCGTCGATTGAGAACCAGCAGAAGCTCGCCGACATCACGCGGCTCTACGCCGAGGCGGAGGAGCGGCTGGCGCACGCCCGCGAGCACAGAGCGGCGGCCGAGAAGCTGGAGATGGAGAACCTCGAAAAGAAGCTGGAGCTGGCCCTCACCGTGATGCAGAAGCTCCGCACCGTGAAGCTCCTCCAGGGACCCGATGGCACGACGCTCGACTTCACCGAGTAGCGGCACCGGTCACCGGGGTGGCACCGGCTACCACCACGCCGCATCGACGCCGAGCAGGTCGTAGAGGCGCTGGTTGTGCGGCTCGTAGAACGCCGCGAGCCGCTCCCGCGTCTCGGGCTTCACATCCTGTTCGTACGAACCCTTGTGTTGAACCGTATCCGTCGGGAGCGGGTGATGGTCGAGGCCGAGGAAGTCGAGCACGCTGTCACACGTCCCCTGCGTATCGGCGAACAGGTCTTCGCTTTTGAGGATCAACATCTGGGATGCAGGGAAATAGCGCTGATACGCGGCGATCTGATCCGCGTAGATCCCCCGGTCCAGGTAGGAGTGAATGCGGTAAGCGCGACTGTCGTAGTTCCCGTCTGCGATGAGCCTGGCCTTCTCTTGGCCGATCCGCTGGGACTCCGTCTCCATATCCAGGGCCTCCTCCGGGGCGAGCGGCTCGTTTCCGGCCCTCACGACGTGCCAGTAGTGCGAGAGGGCTCGGTCCACGGGGTTCCGCAGACAGACGATGAGCTTCACGTCGGGAAGGGCGCGGGCGATGCGTTCGGGGACGTGGGGATGGTAGAGGTAGTAGGGACTGGCCTCGCCCGTGATGGCCCCTTCGAGCTTGAGCCGGAGGGCGGGCGGGAAATGCCGCCGATACCAGTGCTCGCCCCGTGGGAAGTTGAGGTCGAAATAGTGGATCTCTTTTTTGGTCGCGGGATAAATCTTGGGGTGGCTCGACAGATAGAAGTAGAGCGACGTCGTCCCTGCCTTCGCGGCCCCGACGATGATAAAGTCGGGGAGCGCGT
Organism: Rhodothermales bacterium; assembly: GCA_038232935.1. Classification (GTDB taxonomy): domain Bacteria; phylum Bacteroidota; class Rhodothermia; order Rhodothermales; family JANQRZ01; genus JBBSMX01. The sequence continues at coordinate 13,355 of JBBSMX010000083.1, forward strand.
GGAGGCGGCTCGTCAGCCGGTGGGCGCGGGCTCGCAGGGTGCCGTAGACGCGGCGGGCGAGGGAAGGCATAAGCAGGGGACTCCCGGCGCTGGACTCTCGACTCACAACACCGGGGCGAGCAGGCGTGTGGCCTGCGTGGCGAACTGGAAGGCGTACGAGTGGTCGTCCATCTCCTCCTGCGTGATCTGCGTGGACCGGGCGAAGTCATCCTCCAGCATCTGCGCCACGTCGTGCGCGAAGCCGGCGTCGGCGAAGAGGACCGTGATCTCGAAGTTGAGCCGGAACGAGCGGTTGTCGAAGTTGGCCGTCGAGACGGCGGCATAGTCGTCGTCGACGAGGAGCACTTTCTGATGCATGAAGCCGGGCTCGTAGAGGTAGACCTTGACGCCGGCCCGCTCGACATCGGGGAGGTAGGCGTAGGGGACGTACTTGAAGAAGAGGCTGTCCGACTGACGCGGCATGAGGATGCGGACGTCCACGCCGCGCAGCGCCGCGAGCTGGAGCGCACCGAGCACGCGCCCGTCCGGCACGAAGTACGGCGTCGCGATCCACACCCGCTCCTCGGCCGACTCGATAGCGTGCGTGAACAGCAGCCCGCATGTTTCGAGCTCGTCGGCGGGGCCGGAGGCGAGGACGAGGGCGTTGCGGTCCTCGTCGCACGGCGTCGGCGTCCACGTCACGCCGGGGATCTCGTTGCACCCGTAGAACCAGTCGCGGACGAACGAGAGCTGCACGCCCTGCACGACCGGCCCTTCGAGGGCGACGTGGGTGTCGCGCCACGGGCTCAGCTTCTTGTCCCGCCCGAGGTACTCGTCCCCGACGTTGAGCCCGCCGACGGCCGCCCACTTCCCGTCCACCACGACGATCTTGCGGTGGTTGCGGAAGTTTAGCCGGAACCGGCCGAGCCGGCTCCGATTCCCGCTGAAGCTGGACACCTCGACGCCGGCTTTCTCCAGCTCGCGCTTGTAGGAGCGCGGCAGCTTGTGCGAGCCGACTTCGTCGTAGATCAGGTGGACGCGCACGCCGTCGCGCGCTCTCGCGAGAAGCTTTTCCTTGAATTGCTTCCCGATCTCGTCGTCGTGGATGATGTAGAACTGGGCGAGGATGTAGTCCTCGGCCCTGTCCATCGCTGCGAAGATCGCATCGAACGTCGCGTGGCCGTCTATGAGCAGGCGCGCGCCGTTGCGGCACGTGAGTGGGAGCGTCGCCATCTCGTCGAAGGCGCGGATCTCGCCGCGCTCGTCGTCCGGCTCGACGACGTACTCGCCGAGAGCTTCTTCGTGGATGGATTCCAGCCGTTCGGCGACGGCCGAGTCGAACGAGCGCAGGGCCTCAAGGTAGTCGTCGAAGTGGGCGCGGCCGAAGATCCAGTAGAGCGGGAGCGCGACGTACGGCATCGAGATGAGAGCGATGGCCCACGCCGTGGAGCCCTGCGGGGTCCGCGCCGTCATCACCGCGTCGAGCGCGCTCAGGATGCCGAGCACGGTGGCGACCGTGACGGCGGCGGGGAGGAACCAGGGCGGGAGGTCGATGAAGGGCATCAAGAGAAGGGGTAAAGGGTGAGGGGCAAAGGGTAGGACGCCGCAGCGAAAGAAACGAACGTACCTCCGTTCTGTGAAGCATTCGTAGGCGCAAGGCGTGCCTTGCCCTCGTTGGAGCCGGCAACGGGGGACGCCGAGCGCCGGTGCTCTTCCTCCTTCCGCTCAGCGCTCGACCGTCCCCGCCGCGCCGACGGGCTGCACGTCGCAGAGCGCGCGGAGCCGCGAGACGGTCCGCTCGAACTTCTCCGCGACGGCCGCCTCAATGCCGGAGGCCGCCTGCTCTTTCGGAAACCAGCGCTCGGGCGGAGTCTCGGCGGTGAAGTAGAGAACGGGCGGCGTCGGGTGGGTGTAGAGGTCGTCCACGACGCGGAGGAGGCGGAGGGCGTCGTCGGTGGAGGCCACGCGGAGGTCGGCGAGGAAGAGGCGGTCGAGCGCGGCGAGCTCGGCGGTGAGCGCCTGCCGTTCGGTCTCGACGGTGCGCCGGAGGAGGTCGGCGCGGTCGAGCCACAGCTTGTCGCCGGGGGCCTCGTCGTAGGCGACGCGCATCGCCGCGTCCGCCGCGTCGAGCGGGCCGACCCACGCGCGGCCGGGCTTGTCGAGCCGCGCCCGGAAGTCCTCGCCGGGGACGAACACGACGTGGTACGTCCGCTTGAACTCCTCGGAGATGAACCGCTCCAGCCGATCCCGCCCGAACTGAGCTGACAGGAATTTCTCCGGCTCGGCATTGCTCGTCGCCGCGACGGTCACGCCGAGCCTGCGGAGCGCCTTGAGCACGTTCGTGAGCCGGATCTCGTTGGCCGGGTCGTCGAGCTCGACCTCGTCGATGAGCAGCACGCGGGTCGAATCGGCGAGGCGCTCGGCGTAGGCCTCGGGGTGCTCGGTCGCGCGGAAGAGCGCCGACGAGTGGAGGAACGCGCACGGCACGTCGGGCGAGAGCGCCCGGCAGATCGAGACGAGCAGGTGTGTCTTGCCGGTGCCGACGGGGCCGACGAGGTAGAGCCCGCTGCGGAGTGTCTCGTCGCGGTTCATCCAGCGAAGCAACCGAGGGCCGGTGTATCGCGTCCGCACCCGCTCGGCGAACCGCTGCGCGTCGGCGAGCGCCTCGGCCTGCGCCGCGTTCTGCGGGCGGTACGTCTCGAACTTCGCGCCGTCGAATCGGGTCGGGGGGACGAGGTCGCTCACGGCTCGACCCCCGGATGCGCCGGCCGTGTCGCGAGGAAGGCGGCTACGAGGAGTACGAGGCCGCCGAGCACGGAGAGCGGACCGAGCACTTCGCCGAGAAACACGACGCCGAGGAGCGCGCCGACGAGCGGCTCGAGGTTGCCGAAGACGCCGCCGCGTGCGGCCTCGACGTGGAGCAGCCCCCAGTTCCACAGCCCGAACGTGACCGCCGTGCATGCCACCCCGAGTGCGAGCACCGAGGCCCACACGCCGCCCGACAGCGCGACCGGCGGTGCGCCGTCCATCGCCCATGCAATCGGGGCGAGGATGAAGACGCCGACGGCGAATTGCAGCGCCGTCGCCGCGAGGGCGCCGATCCGCCGTGCGAGCCGCCGCGCGAGGAGGGTCCACCCCACGGCTGCGACGATGGAAACGAACACGAGCGCGTCGCCGAGGAGCGTGCGGCCGGGGCCAGGCCGTCCGACGAGCAGGAGGGCCCCCAGCGCCGAGAGACCGACTGCCGTCCACGTCATCGGGCCGGGCTCCTCACCGTCGAACCAGGTCGCGGCGAGGGCGAGCATCGGCGGGGCCGTGGCGACGAGCAGCGCCGCGCTCGACGCCGTCGTCCGCGCGAGGCCCTCGAACTGAATCAGGAACATGAACGGCCCGGCCACGAGCGCACAGGCGAGGACGAGCCCCACCGTGCCCCGCTCCCAGCGCAGCCGCCGCCACGCGACGAACGGCAGCATCACGGCCGAGGCGAGGGCGAAGCGGTAGAGGATGAGGTAGCTCGGGGGGACTTCGGCGAGGGCGAGCTTGCCCAGCAGGAACGACGCGCCCCACAGCACGGCCGCCGTCGCGAGCGCCGCATAGGCCAGCCGCCGCGTGCGGACGTCCGCCGGCCGGGCGCTAGCGTCCATCGACGAGGGGGAGGCTGACGAGGTTGGCGAAGAGGCGGTACGCGCCGGGGTTATACGCCGCGAGCTGCCGGTACCACCCGAGCGCGGTGTAGACGTACGTCCCCTCGCCGTACCGCGCCAGCAGCGTCGAGCTGCGGAGCGGGGCCTCGCCGGGATCGTGCATCGAGAACAGCTCGACGTAGTCAGGGGCGTAGTCGGCGGGGACGTAGAGGCCGCGCTCTTGCACCCAGCCGTCCCAGTCCGCCTCCGTGATCTCGTTCGGGGCGTGGACGAGGGCGTGGTCGGGTTCGAGGAGCGTGACCGCTGCATCCTCATACGTCACGCGGTCGCGGCCGAGGGTGAGCGGGTAGGGCGCGAAGCCCGCCGGGTTCTTCTGCGTCTCGTCGAAGGGGTCGGCGTAGTCCGCGTTCCACTCGAACGTCTTCTGATAGCCCACGACGAGGTGCCCGCCGCGCTCGACCCAGTCCAGCAGGTTGTGGTTGTAGCGTCGCAGATCCGGCCGGACGAGGTACGCCCGGATGTCTACGACGATCGTGTTCAGCCCGTCAAAGGTGCTGTTCGCGAGGGCCGCCGAGTCGAGCGGGACGACGGTCGCGCCCATCTGCCGGAGCGCGTCCTCCGTCGTATCGTCGTAGCTCTTCACGAAGCCGACCCTCAGGCCCTCTGGTACCTTCACCTCGGGCAGCACGCGCGCGGGTTGCGTGGTGTACGCGGCCGGCCCGCGACGCTCACCGCTCGGCTCGACGTAGAGCGGGACGGCGCTGAGGTAGAGGTCGCGCGCCCCGGCTGTCATCTCCGTTTCTTCCAGCGTCACGTTGAGCGTGTCGAGGAGCAGTCCGCGTGCGGGCCGGGGATACGCCCGGCTCGCGAGCGTCAGCATCGACTCGGAAGTGCTGGTCTCCTCCAGGCTCACGGCTAGCTCCACGGAGTCGATGGCCGTGTCGTAGACGAGGACGTGGATAGGGATCGCGTTCTCGCCGGGCTGCAGCCGGATCACCTGCGCCGCCGGCTCGACGGCGAGCGGCGGGGCGATCTCCAGTGGGAGGGCGTGTGCCGCGTAGAGGGCGCTCGGATGGCCGGGGATGCGCACCGCGACCTGGATCGGCGGATCGCTGAGGAAGCGATCATACTGCCGCACGTCTTTCGGCAGCGTCGGAACGGCGTCGGCCGGAATCTGGAGCATCGCGACGGGCACGTCGGTCGGAGACCCTGCAGGCGGTACGGTGATGACGGTATCCACCGCGCCGGAGAAAGCGAGTTCGACCGCGGCGGGACGGCCGTCGCTTCTGTGGAATGCGGCGGGGCTGGTCCACCGAATCGGCACGTCATCGCCGGGCATCGCAATCGAGTCGTCGGGAGCGAGTACGTCGTTGGTCGGTAGCGTCGGCGTAACACGGCCACTGTCGATGAGGTAGGCGAGGTTCGTAGCGGCCTCGGCGGCGTGTGGGTTCGGAGCGAGGCCGGCGGAGAGGTCCGTGGCATCTGGAGGAAGCGGCGGGACGCCCGGCGCGGCGCGCAAAAGGACGAAATACGTCGTGTCGGCGCGGAAGCGCGGGGCGAACTTGTCGAACCCCTGCGAGCGGTGCTGGGCGGCAGCCTCGACGGCGAGGTCGGCGGCCGACACGTCGCGGCCGGGGATGGCGTCCCCGACGGGTACCCTC
>JBBSMX010000084.1:0-18584 GCA_038232935.1 Rhodothermales bacterium
CGGTGGCGTCGACAGTGAGGGCGAAGACGGAGCGCTTGTGGAGGTCGAGGCCAGTGTAGAGTGTCGTGGCAGACATGGCGGTAGGCGGCTGGTGAAGGGGGACCTATCCATGAGGCGCTGTACCTTGTTGGAAAGATCCCCCGCTCGGAGCTACGATGGGTTCGGGCTCTGGCTCGGGTTCCACCACCGCCGGAGCGGGTGGCGTCGCTCGGGCCGAATCGGGCGGGGGGAGGCGCTCCTCTTCGATGCGGAGCTGTTCCTTGATGGACGTGACGAGGGCGACGTAGGCCGGCGGGTCCTGGACGGGGTCGGGTTCGTACTCGAACGAGACGCCCAGCAACCGGAGGATGGCCTGCTTCGCTTCGGAGAGATCGTCTTGTCGGATGAAGACGAGCGCGAGCAAGCGGTAGGCATGCAGGGCTTCCTCGTCGCTCTCGGGTTGGGCTAGGCAAGCCCGAACGAGCGTCTCGGCCTCGGCGAACTCTCGGTTCACGTACCGCGCTTCTGCCGCTGCGAGGAGGGGCTCGCACGGCGGCGGTGGTTGCGCGGAGACCGGCCGGAGCCCTCCCGCTCCCCACACCGCCAACCCGCACAACACGGCGCGGTACCATCCCGGCAGTCGTGGCAGCGAGGCGAGGGGGTACACAAAAAGCCTGGAAGAGCTAGCCATGAGGAGACGAGGCAGGACCGGCAATGGCCTCAGTTGAGGTCGAAAACGGCCGAGGTCGTGCGGTGCGGTTGCACCTCGATCGTCCGCTCCTGAGTCCCCAATTCTGGGTGCTCAACCCGAATCTGGTGGCGGCCCGGCGGTAGCGTCGCCTCGAAGCTCAGGTCCGTCTCCCGAGCGCGCAGCACCCCGTCGATGTAGACCGAGCCCCACGGGCGGACGACGACGACGACGGTACCTGTCTCTGGTGTGAGGGTGACCTCCACGTTCTCCCGCACGCCCGGCTCGACGTGGACGCGGACCGAGGCATTCTCGTAGCCGGGGAGGAAGAAGGTCAGCGTGTGGGGGCCGGCAGGGACGTCGCGCAGTTCCAGGGGGGCAACGCCCACCGTCTGGCCGTCGAGTTGCACGGGCGTGCGGGCGGGATTCACCTTCACGTCAATGGAACCGGAGGTGGGGGCGGGCGGAGGTGAAGGCTTGGGCGGGCGGGCTTCTTCGGAGACGACCGGTGCCGCTGCGGGGCGCGGCACAGGGGGTGGGTCTGAATCGAGGGAGAGCGGGGGAACGTCTCCTCCCGAGGTTGAAGGGGCCAGTACCAGCGAGATCATGGTCGGCAACTCCTCATTGAGCTCGACGAGGGTGTCGGTGGTGCTGAAGCCTGGGCTCTCTAGGGACACGAAGTGCGGCCGGGGAGATAGGTGCCCGAGCCGGAGCGGCGTCACGCCGACGATCTCTCCGTCGATGGAGACCAGCACGCCTGAGGGCGTCGTGGCTATGTCGAGGACGGCCGAGCCTGGGGCTCCACCCGAGGAGGGAGGTTCCTCGGATGCGGCCGATCGAGCGTTCGCTGCTTCGGTGAGCACGCGGAACTCTTCGGACGTGAGGCCGAGATCGTTCTGAGGAGAGGGGGACCAGAGGAGGAACGCCGCGCTTCCCACGAATACGAGCACGAGGAGTCCGATAAAAATCAGAGGGAAGTGGGTCTCGGCGAATCGTGGAGGCTGGAAGGTCGCCGGCGAGGGGGGAGGCCGGAAAGGGGGAGGTTGTGTGCGAATCGGGGTACGGCGCACGATCTCCCCGGGCTGCGGTCCAGGCGACTCACGCTCGGGGGAATCCGGTTCCCTGGGCGGCGGCTGGCTCTCGGAGGAGGATGCGTGCGGGGTACGCATTGAATGGACGAACTATGTGTGACGTAGTTGGGCAGTGCCGGTAAAGTAATGCGTAACCCTGCCCGAGAGAAGGGGGAAAAGGGACCTGGCACTACACTGGACATATCCAGATCAGTTATTGGTAATCGATCAGCCTGCGTTCTCTTGCACGGGCGGTGCGCTACCGGCTGCGCTATCGGGGGCGCAACGGGCCCTGCTCGAAGGCGCGGTGGAATGCCTCGAACCACTAGGTGCTTTGCTTTACTTTGCGCCGTTACCACGTCCCTCGCCCTTCCGCAACAGGCATGCGCGCTCGCCGCCACGCCGTGCTGGTGCTCCCGATCGCGTTGGCCGGTGCGGCGAGCGGGTGGGCGTAGGCCGCCACCGTGCGTGGCTTCGTCGTCGACAGCGCAGACGGGGTGGCGCTGCCGGGGGTGACCGTGTTTCTGGAGCCGCTGGACCGTGCCGAGCAGCGGCCGTTCCGCACGGCCACCGACGGGCTCTACGTCCTTGCGCGCTTTCCGCCGGACCGCCTCCGCGACTCGTTCGTGGGATACGAAACCCACGCCGGGCGCGAGCTACGTGGGCGGGGTGTTCGATCCCGACGGCTCGTCGAGCCGGAAACGCTCTCGAACGTGGAGGACGGGTTCGGCTTTTACGGGGCGGGATACCGGATCGGCCGCCGCATCGTCCCGACGCAGCAGGATCAGACCAACGCCGGGCTTTGCCTCCTTGACGAGACGGGGACCGGCTGCGAGGAGCCGTAACCTCGGTCGTCGTGCGCGGCCTACTTCTCCCATCGCACGGCGTCGCCAACCGCAATGCGTCCGTCATCGAGCACCTCGCCGAAGGCACCGCCGCGCCAGTCGGGGAACATGAGGTCTTTCAGCCCCGGCAGCGCCTCGTCCATCCGCTCGCACGGTTTCGTCTCGCCGAAGATGCGGAGGCGGCACGGGCCGACGCGCAGCACGCGGCCCCGGCTGTCGGCGAGGGGGAATCCGCGGAGCATCAGGTTCGCCCGCCGTGCCGACGGGTCGAGCGTGCCGCTGAGCTGCTGCATCAAGTCCTCCCACACCTCCTCTTCGATGAGCGTGACTTGTCGCCGCCGCCCCTGATCCGCGTTGCCGACGAGCCCGCGCCCGGCGACGAGTTCGGCGGAAACGGCGGGGTCCATCGGCCCGCGCTTGAAGCGCTTGATCCAGATCGCCTGAAGCTGTCCGTGGTTCATGGCGCTACTGCCAGCGTGCGTGCATTCCCCCGCCGTGAACGAGTTCAATCAGACTGGCGTTCGAGCATCCACTCGTACTCGGTGCCTCGCAGGAGAGCCGCTACTTCTTCGTAGTTGAGGAGGATGTCGGACAGCGGATACGGGTTCGTCTTCCTCAGTTCGATCTCCGCGGGCGCGGAGGGGAGTCCGAGGAACGAACAGATTTTCTCGTAGGCCACCTTCGGGTTCTGCTCGATGTCGTCCTCGTACGTCAGCCGCAGCACCTCGTCGTCGCCGAGCAAGCGGTCGAGCGTGTCGTAGAGTGCGTCGAACTCCTCGAAGCGCTGGAGGAGGGGGAGGGCGCTCTTCATGAGTGGCGTCCGCTCCACGTCGAAGTCGATCCGGACGATCTTGCCCTTCTCCTCCTTCGAGATGTGTCGCCGCTCGTCCGCCTGGCCGACGGCGGCGGAGACCGCCTGACGCAGGTAGTTCTTCCGGCGGAGCACGATGAACCGCGAGAAGCCGAGCTCCCGGAGCCGCTCCACGTACTCGGCCGTGTCGAGACGGAGTACCTCGGGGCCGAGGTGTTGCAGGCGGTGCACCTTCGTCTCGAAGCCGTAGCTGCGGTTCCCCGCGTTCCGCATACGCCAGCGGAGCACTGCGAACGGATCTCGGACGATCCGTTGCTCAGAAAGCTTTTGCTTGCGGTATCGCTCGAGCAGCTCGCCATCCCAGAGCAGGGCGGGGTGGCGTTCGAGCATCTTGGCCACGACCGTGGACCCGACGCGCCCAGTGTGGAGCATGGCGATGCTGCCGGGCACGAGAGGTAGCGCGCGGAAGTAGCCCGTGTATACGACCGAGCGGAGCCTGCGCAGAGGTGCAGTGAGAACCTTTCGCATAGCGCCGGTGCGCGGAGTCAGGGGCGCGTGCCGGCCGAGGCGGACTGCGCGCGAAGCCGGTCGAACTGCTCCTGCTGCGGGGTGCCGGCGGGCACGTCGTAGGGCGAGGCCGGGAGGCGGACGCGCTTCAGCACCGGGTAGTCCTCCCGGAACACGAACGGATTCGGCTTGCCGACGATGTCCTGCCCGATCACGAGCACGATTGTCCCCTGCTCGTTGATCGTCGCGCCGACGGACGAGATTTCGTCGCCGCCGGTCTTCTTCCACGTGTCGGTCCAGGCGTAGAGCCAGCGGGCGTCGGGGTCGGACATGCGGATGCAGCCGTGGCTGGCCGGACCACCCATCGGGAGGGCGTACTGGTGGAGGTGGATGCCGCGCGTCTCGTGGATGTTCATCACCCAGTACATCTCCCAGTCCTCGTCGGCCGGCGAGAGCGTGGAGATGCGGTAGTCCTGTTTCCAGTTGACGTTGAAGCGTCCGCTCGGCGTCCGCGCGCTCTCCGTGCCAGTGTTGATCATGCCCCACCGCGCGAGCTTGCCCCACTCGTAGGCCCCGAAAGCCTGGATGCTCTTGTCGAGGACGACGAGCTTGTCGATATCGCGCGCGCCGGGGTAGTAGCGGGGGAACGGGGAATAGGCGCGGAAGTCCAGCGTCAGGTCCGTCGGGACGATGAGCGTGTCGCCGCGACGGAGGTTCTCGAGGTCGTTCCGGTTGAGGATCTGGAGGAGACCTTTGTTCTCTTCCCCATAGCGGCGGTATAGCTTGAGTCGTGCTTCGAGCCGGGAGTCGCTCTCGACGACGTGGTAGTCGTAGTAGACGGGGGGGATGTCGTCGAGGTCGCCGTCGCGCCGCTCGATGACATCGGCGATGTTTTTCTGCCGGAAGTGGGAGGTCTCCTGCGCCCACACAGGAGTGGCGAGCAGGAGGCAGAGGAGGACGAGGGCGAGGCGCATCGGGAACGGGGGTGGGTCGGAGTATCGGCTGGATATCGGCCGGGTATACTCGCGTTGGGGGCGTCGGGTCCGGCGTCGAGGTTAGGGCTGGGCGCGCTGCATCCGGCGGGCTTTGCCGGGGCCGTCCTCGGGCGGGGAGCACCCCTCGCGCCGGAGCCGCTCGATCATATCGACGTTGCCGAGCACGATGAGGATGTCGCCGGCCTCCATGGGCGCGGTCGGGCTCGGGTTCAGCCGCCAGTCGGAGGTGCCCTCGTTGAGGAGCGCGATCACGACGGCGTTGAATCGGTTTCGGAAGTCACTCTCGGCGAGGGACTGTCCGTCGAGCAGGGAGCCGGCCTCGATGCGGACCTCCTCCATTCGGAGGTCGAGCGCACCGACGTGGAGCACCTGCTCCATGAACTGGTCCACGTAGGGGCGGAGGATCACCTGCGCCATCCGGTCGGCCCCGATCTCGTAGGGGGAGATGACTTTGTCGACCCCGGCGCGGAGCAGTTTCTGCGTGTTCTTGTGCTGGTTCGTGCGAGCGAGCGTGAAGAGGCCGGGGTGGAGCTCTTTGGCCGTGAGCGCGGCGAACACGTTCGCGCTGTCTTCGGGAAGTGTGAGGATGAGGCCCTCGGCGCGCTCGATGCCCGCCTCGTGCAGGACGTCGTCGTCTTCGGCGTCGCCCTCGACGTAGAGGTAGCCGGCCGCTTCGAGCCACTCCGTCCGCTCCGGGTCCCGCTCGATCACGACGAAGGGGAGCCCAGCGTCGATGAGGTCGGTGACGATGCGGCGGCCGAGCCGGCCGTAGCCGCACACGACGTAGTGGTGCTCGAGGCGTTCGATCTTGCGGGTCATAAAACGGTGCTGGAGGCGCTGGTACCGGACGAGGACCTGAGCAGTTCGCGTCGCCATAAACGCGACGGTGCCGATCCCGAAGATAGAGATGGCAATAGTGAAGAGCTTGCCCGCACTAGAGAGCGGATTGACCTCGCTGAACCCAATCGTAGTGAGGGTGATAAAGGTCATGTAGAGCCCATCGAGCACGCTCATCTTCTCGATGAGGTGGTAACCGGCTGTTCCCACGACGACGATGAGCCCGAGCGCGAGACCGGCTACGAGGATCTCCCGGCGCGCTCCGTCCATCCGAGCGAGGCGGTCGGCAAGGCGTTCGACGAAGCCGGGTCGGGTCACAAAGGGGGCGTTTCTGGTTTTTCGTAGTTGAGTCCGGCCGTTCTCGCCGAACCAGCAAGCGAGGTTTCCCGAAGGAAACCGGAACCGAGAAACTAAGCCGGCTCGGGGAGGCGGAAGGTGCGGCCGTGCCACGTCATCCCGGCCGGACGTTCGAGCCCGCCGTCACGGAGATCCCCGACGGTGTCGAGGGTGGTGACGAAGACGGGCGTCGCGGTCGTGATGGCACCGTCGCGGACGCGCTGGCGGAAGGTGAGGCGGGGGAGGACCCGGAGGTCGCCGTCCGTATCGCGAAAGACCACCTGCAACCCGTCCACCCACTCAAGGCCCATCGCGCGCCCGGCTTCTTCGACGGCGTGGACGAGGCTGTCGATGCCGCAGCCGGAGACACCGCCCGCGAGATGTGCGGCCACGAGCACGAATCGGTTTTCCGCGAGGGCGACACCGCCGGGTACAGGACGGCCGTGGGAGGTCCACTGGGCGACGAAGCGAGCGATGGTGTCGCGGAGACGGCCCTGTTCAGCAGGGGAGAGCGCGCGCTCAGCCGTGAAGACCCACAGGCGAGCGTCTGCGGGGAGATCGGGGAACAGCATGAGACAAGGGGCGATGGGGAGGCATTACAACGCACGACCGAGAGGATGTTTCAGTGCGTAGCAACTCTCCCAGACGTCTTACAGGTGGTCATGCCATAGGGCCGTTACATATACGGACAGACGCATTAGCATGGTGCCGATGCTCGGAACGGGCGCGTTCCTTTTCGTATCATAGCGGAACGACAGGTTAAAAGCCTTCATCTATTTTAACTACACCATGTGTCTGCCGATACGGGGATCAGCAGGCGTTATTGCGCTTACCGTTTCTTCCCCACAGGGTCGGCGTCTCGCTTTGAGACCGATGAGGCACCGGCACCGCGCTCCCTTTTTAGATGCTCAACCGACGACGCTCCGGGTGGATCACCCTTCTCTTTTTTATTGCGCTCAGTGCGCCCATCCTACGAGCACAGCCACTGGTAGACGGCGTGAGCGTCGGTGCCGGGGTGTCCAGCTACCACGGCGATCTAGACTGGAATCCGGACAACGGACCTGCGGAGTTCCTCGCCGCAGGTAATCTCGGGCTCTTCGTGGCGGCCGACCGGAGTTTCGGCCCGTTCATCGCCGAGACCGCCTTTCGCTACGACCGTCTCGCCATCGACTACCCGCAAGTTGAGATGACGTTGAACACGGTGAGCCTCGACTTCAACGCGGGGATCGGGTTCAACATCGTCCGGCCGTTGTTCTTCCGCGTCTTCGCCGGCATCTCCCCGATGCTCGTAGTGCCGAGCTACGAGCGGGTAGACCAAGAGGCTCTGGACCGGTCGATTCTGACGTTCCAGGAGCAGGGCACCCGCCTCGCCTGGAGTTTCCCCGTAGGCCTCGTGATCCAGGACGTGCTGCGGCTCGGTGTGCGCTTCGTTCCGGGCGACGACTTCGACGGAGCCACGGGACGCAGTGGGGCTTCGGATCTGATCTCGTTCGTTAGCGTCGGCTACCGCTTTGACTTGCTACGGCCGTAATCCTATCTACTCTACGCCTTACCGCTTCTCCAAACCATCCCGCACCCATGACCGTCCGGCGTACGTTTTCCTTTCTTGCCCTCTGCTGCGTGCTCACCGGTACGCCGGTGTTTGCCCAGTCCCTCGTGGTCCGCGGCGGGCCCTCCATCCTGACCAACCCGTCCGCCCAGGTCGCTGAGTCTGGCTCCGTGACCGCCAACGTCCAGTTTGGTGCCCGGGTCTGGCTGACCGAGTTGTTCCAACTCCAAGGCACGCTCGGCTACGACGACCGGTTTACGACGGAGGCCGCGCTGTACGTCCGGCCATTCGACCACGCCATGAAGGTAGAGCCCTATGTGTTCGCCGGTTTTGGACTCCAGTTCGGCGACGACTCGCGGCGGACGTCGGTCCCGGCCGGGCTCGGGGTGGAATACCATGCGCAGCCGAATCTGGGTCTCTTTTTCGAAATGGCGGGGCGCTGGCACGCGGAGCGGAATCCCGTCACGGAAGTCAATAATCTGAACTTCAGTATCGTTCCCACGGTGGGCATCAGCTACCAGCTCACCCGGCGGCCGGAGCTCCATGCACGCGGGGTGCGGAGTGAGTACGTGGCGGACACACCGGCCTATGCCGCGAGTGAGTCTGGGGCCGAGGAAGGTGATTCAGCCGTATCGGGTGGTGCAAACCCGCCGGTGACCATGACGCGACCGGTAGCGGTCACGTCGCGGTCGGCTGCGTGGAGCGAATGGGAGCAGCCCCAGGACACCATCGAAGACCTGGGCGAGCAGGTCCGCGTCCCGGACGGCACCTTCGTCATGGGGCTGACGGACGAGGACCCGCTTCTGCTCCAGACCTCGGGCCTAAAGCGCGTCACCGTCACTTCGTTCATGGTGGACAAGCATGAGGTCACGAACGCGAAGTACCGCGCCTTCATGAACGAGCAGGGAGGGGGGCAGTCAGGCCTGATGCCGGACGCGGGGGCGTGGGCCCGTGCCGGAAGCGCCTCTACGCTGGAGGGCTATTTCCAGAACGAGACGTACGCTAGCTATCCAGTAGTGGCGGTCACTTGGGGCCAGGCGAGCAGCTTTTGCCAGGCCCAAAACGGACGCCTCCCCACCGAAGCCGAATGGGAGTACGTGGCGCGGTCCGGGCGCCAGGGTAACATCTATCCATGGCCTGGTTTCGAGCCGCGCGACCCGCAGGGGAATTACCTCGCCAACTTCAGCCCGGGCCGTGGCGTCTACGCTGCAGACGGCTACGCGTTTACCGCCCCGGTCGGAGCCTACACGCCGACGCCATGGGGCCTGTACAACGTGAGCGGCAATGTCGCCGAGTGGGTGCAGGACTCCTACGCTGCTAGCTACTCCTCCCTCTCCAATTTCAACCCGCGATACGATGACGAAGGGGAGCCCCGCCGGATCGTGCGCGGCGGCTCGTGGGCGTCGGACGACTTCTACATCGGCGTAGGGGTCCGCGATGCACAGGCAGCGACGGAGGCGAATATATACACGGGGTTCCGGTGCGTGTACGACCTCGGCACCCAGGTGCCGAGCCTCATCAAAGTGGGGGGAGAGGTATCAGACCCAACACGCCGGACGCCGATCATCGCTGAAGACAACTCGAACTAATCCCGCCCCGCGCTCCTTCCTCTAACGCACTCCTGACGCTCGAACATTATGGCGGCATCCAAACCCTCCCGGACGATGAGCCGGCTCAATGGTATCCTCGGGCTCCTCATCGGCATCTTTGGGGCAATGGCAATCCTCGGCGTCTTTTTCAAGATCGCCAAATACCCCGGGGTTGACTACGAGTTCTTCATGGCGGTCGGCTTCATGGGCGAGGCGGCGGCCTTCGTCGTCATGGGACTCTTCGCGCTCATCAGTGGCTTTACCTCGCAAGGCGCTGGAGCCGATGCAAACACGACCAGCAGTGCGGCCTTCGTCAGCGGGTCTCTCCTCAGCGAAGACATCGCTGACGAGTTCCGGGCGGCCCTCGCGGTCACCGCTTCTGAGTTCCGTGAGGCGTTGCAGACGTCGTCGGCAGGCTTCGGCGAGTCGATGCAGGCCGCGTCGAGCGAGTTCAGAGCCTCGGTTCGGGAGGCGCTCGACGAGCGGCTCGGCCACGACCTCAGCGCGATGATGGAGGGCGTCGGCGACGATGTGCGCCACTTCGGCAGCGAGATGCGCGGGCTGGGAGACGAGATGCAGCAGGCGCGCACGGCCGTCCACGCCATGCGCGAGGAGCTCGACCGCGTTGCGATGGGCACGCTTCCGGAGGATGCGGAGCGACTCGGCACGGGGATGCGGCAGCTCGGCGAAGGAATGGCTGAGGCTGGAGCCACCGTGGATCGCATGCGGGACGATCTGAACGAGATGGCAGGCCGCTTCAGCGCGTTCAACCGTGGAGCGAAGACGAATGGCGACGGAACCGGGATCATCGGCGTTTCCGTTGCCAGCAAGCGTGATCATGCGGAGGCGGCGTGATGGAGTCGCTGAAAGACATCCGGTACAACGTGATGCTCGCGTTGTACTTCCCCATTCTCCTCTACGCCTTCAGCACCTTCGACCTCAGCGAAGAGTCGTTCGTGGTGAACGAGGTCACGCCCGTCGTGGTAGGGGATCAGACCGTGGTGCTCGGCCAGCCCTTCCAGGCGCAAGCCTTCCTGAGTATCGGTGCGGGCGAAGGACAGAAGCTGACGGGGAACGGGGGGCTCCAGGCCGTCGGGGACTCGCTCTTCCAGATGCCTACGTCGGCCCTGCTCGGCGAGAGTGAGGACGAGAAGCAGGTATCCTATAGCGGGACGTTCAGCTTCCCGCAGGTCGGCGGTGGCGTGGCCGAGATGCCTGTCGTCGGCGCGTTCACCGTGCGGCGGCCGGAGATCATCGCGGCCAGCGAGGCCACGCAGGCTCTCTACCGCCAGTGCCTCAACACGATCCGCATCGAGGTGCCGGGGCTGGAAAATCGCATGCTTAAGCTGAACGCCGGGGGCGGGATAGTCGAGGGCCGTTCCATCAACCTGAGCCCGAGCGGCGACGGGACGACGGTCACGGTGTACCTCGCGGGCGAGAACGGCGAGGAAGACCTCCTGCTCGGCCGCAAATCGTTTACGACGATCGATCCGCCACGTCCGGAGATCCGCGTGTTCAGCGCCGGGCGCGAACTACGTAACGGCGATAACCTGCCCCGCGCTCGCGCCCTCCTGGACTTTCGGTTCGATGCGGACGAGCAGTTCCGTCAGCGCTTCCCGCGCGACGCGCGCTATGGCGCGAGCCGTGCCCGTGTGTTCCTCCGGCGCGGGTTGGCGGCCAGTCAAGAGATCGGTACCTTCAATCTCGACGGGGGGAGCCTCGTCCTCACACGTGCACTGCGCGACGCCCGCCCCGGCGACCGCGTCCTCGTTCAACTCGAAGGTGTGGTGCGTATCAACCACGCCGGGCGCGCCATCAGCGTGCCACTCAACCGTGGCACACTCTCGTTCGGGTTCACGCTCTCCTGATTCCGGGTTGGTCTGATTCTGGCTTGCACCTCCGATCATTCCAACCATCGAGCTCCCTCATGACGTCCCGCCTTTTCAAATTCCTACTCCTCGTCCTCATTACCGTCGTTCTCGGGTCCGCTGCGTCGCACGCCCAGGCGCGCTGGCTCCAGACCGTCGAGGTCATCGCACCGGTTGACGATTACGGGGTGACGGGTGCCTTCCGGGACTCCCTCGTTCAGGTCATGCGGCGCGGGAAGGTCGAGTTGCGCCGGGAGCCCGATGCCCCGGCGAGTTCGTTCCGGAAGCTGGAGGATGGCCTGCTCAGCGAAGGGCTAGACTTTTCCAGCGCCAACCGGGTGTTCCTCACATACCGGCTCGAAGCCTCCCAGCGCGGGTTCGTGTCGGAGATCGAGCAGATCTATTTCATCTACCGACCGGAAGGCTACGAAGACGTAGACCTGCCCATCTTCTACGTGAGCGGGCAAGATCCAGCCGTGCGCCGGCTCATCATGAGCGGCGGGACCCAGATGCTGGCGAATGAAGCGGCGTTCGAGCCGTTCTACGACCAACTCACCTTCCATCAGCTCGAGGAGAGCACAGTCGTCTCCGTCGGCGGACGCGTGATCCGTGAGCCGGAGAAAGCGGCGATGGAACGGGAGCGCCTGCTCGCCACGGTTCGCCGGTTCATGTACTGAGGTCGACGCCCGTCCTCGCCCGCTTGGCACGTAGCCAGAAGGGCGAGCCGCACGGGGCCGCTCAGTCGTCGGACGGACGGGGGAATGTGGCCTTCACCACCGAGACGGCCTGTGCCCTCACCTCCGCCCGATACGAGATCGGCGTGCGGCCCGGCAGCGACAGGGTGACGACGTACGCGCCGGGACGGAGCCCGCTGATCGAGAGGGGCGCGCGCCCGAAGGGCGCGCCGTCTACGAGCACTTCCGCCCCAAACGGGTTGGAGGTGATGGAGAGCGAGCCGGTGTGCGCTACCCGTTGAAGCTGATCCGGAGAAACGGTCTCGAATGCGGGCCGGTCTGGAGGTGGCGTTCCCCCGCCGGAAGGACGGCCGGGTTGATCGAGGAGCCGACGGGCTTGCGGAGCAGTACGTTGCGGGGCGGCGCCTCTCGCCACTGCGGAAGGGACCCTTTCCAGCGGAGCCGCATCCTGCTCGTTAGCGATAGGTTGGAAGGGGACGTCGAGGTGGAGGAACGAGCCGCTAGCGAGGTAGAAGGACGTATCCACCCGGGCACTGTTGGCACCGTAGAACGAGACCGAGTAGAACCCGGGGCGGAAGTCGTCGAACCGGATTGGGGTGGTCCCCACCCACTCCCCGTTGATCTGCACGGCGGCACCGACGGGATCGGTGGTCAGGCTGAGGTCAGAGGGCTGCGAGGGGGTCGTCCAGAGGGGCGGGAGGGGCGTCGTCTCGGGTGGCTCCGAGAGCACCAGGGCTTCGACTTCGGCCTCGGAAAGGTCGTCCGACCGCGTGTCGCCCTGCAAGAACAGAATGAGCAAGGCACCCACCGAAAGCACGACGATGACGCCCGCGAACAGGAACGGGCGGAGCCGCAGCCGTAGACCGGGAGGCTGTGGGGTGGGAAGCGGAGGCCTACCGCCTAGCGGAAGCATGCGGGGCGGCGTGCTCCGAATGTCGGCGGTGGGAGAGGCGAGATGAGGAGGCCGCTCAGTCATGGCGGTAGGACGCATCGGCCTGATTGGAGGGCAACAACGAGGTGGAACGTGTCGAGAGCGGAGCAGATCGCCGCACTCGGTAAACACGAACGATACGGAGAGACATGCAACCTCCGTACCCATTATCAACCCGGAGGTTATAGCCCCCGGGTGCCGCCGCTCAACGCGATCATCCGCAACCCGATGTTAGAAACACAACGTGCAGATAGGAAGGGCCGTTCCAGTGTCAGGCCGCCTCGATGTGCTGCTCTCTCCCGAGTAGGGCGAACGCGTGATTGACGAGCCCATCCGGACCAATGCCGACCTCATCGTGCAGTTCGCGCTGCGAACCATGCTCGACGAAGTGGTCTGGCAACCCGAGGCGCAGCACCTCGGCGTGGGGTACGTCGTGATCGGCCAGCCATTCTAGGACGGCCGTGCCTGCTCCGCCCGTCACCACGCCGTCCTCCACGGTGATCACCTTGTCGAAGCGCGTGAACACCTCCGTCAGCAGCTCGCTGTCGAGGGGCTTGCAGAAGCGGAGGTCGTAATGAGCCGCATCGATGCCGCGTGTGCGGAGCCGTTCGCGCGCTTCGAAGACGTACTGCCCGATCGCGCCGTAGGTCACGAAGGCGAGGTCGGTGCCGCCCGCGATCTTTCGGCCCTTGCCGATCTCGATGGGCTCGAATCCAGGGCGCAGCGGCATCCCGGTAGCGGAACCGCGCGGGTAGCGGATGGCGAAGGGGCCGTCGTCGTACTGAGCGGCCGTGAACATGAGGTCACGGAGGTCCTGCTCGTCAAGGGGAGCGGCGCAGACCATGTCCTGCACGCAGCGCATGAACGCGATATCGAGCGCGCCGTGGTGCGTCGGGCCGTCGGCCCCGGCCACGCCTGCGCGGTCCATGCAGAAGACGACCGGCAAGTGCTGGAGCGCGACGTCGTGGACGACGCCGTCGTAGGCGCGCTGGAGGAACGTCGAGTAGATCGCCACGAACGGCTTGAGGCCCTGCGTGGCGAGGCCCGCCGCGAACACGACCCCGTGCATCTCCGCGATGCCGACGTCGAACGCCCGGTCCGGCATTTTGTCGATCATATACTTCAGGCTCGTCCCGCTCGGCATCGCGGCCGTAATGCCGACGATCCGCTCGTCCTGCTCGGCGAGGTCGATTATCGTGTGCCCGAACACGTCCTGCCATTTCGGCTTCTTCGTGCCGTTGGGCGCCGCGACGGCGAGGCTCTTGCCGGTGACTTTGTCGAACGGCGAGCCCGAGGCGTGCCACTTCACTTGGTCGGCTTCGGCTGGGGCAAAGCCCTTGCCTTTCACCGTGAGCGTGTGCAGAAGGATCGGACCCTTAAGATCGCGGAGGTCTTTGAGCCGCTCCACGAGCCCTTCGACGTCGTGGCCGTCGACGGGGCCAAAGTAGCGGAAGCCGAGGGCCTCGAAGAGCATCCCCGGCGTGATCGTCGCCTTGAGCCCGTTCTCGACGCGGGCGGCGATCTTCTGCAGCGTCCCGCCGCCGACGCCCTTCATCCGCTCGAAGAGGTCCCACATGTCGTCCCGGAGGCCGTTCCACGCTTTGCCCGAGGCGATCGAGGCGAGGTACTCGTTGAGCGCGCCCACGTTCGGGTCGATGCTCATCCGGTTGTCGTTGAGGATGACGAGCAGGTCGGTCCCTGCCGTCCCCGCGTTGTTGAGGCCCTCGAAGGCGAGCCCGCCCGTCATCGCCCCGTCGCCGATCACAGCGACGACTTTCTCGTCGGATTTTTTGATGTCGCGGGCCTTCGCCATCCCGAGCGCAGCCGAGATCGACGTGCTCGCGTGGGCTACGCCAAAGGTGTCGTAGTCCGACTCGGAGCGCTTCGGGAAGCCGGAGAGGCCACCGTACTTCCGGTTCGTCGGGAAGTTGTCGCGGCGCCCGGTGAGGATCTTGTGCCCATAGGCCTGGTGGCCCACATCCCACACGAGGAGGTCGTGCGGCGTGTCGTACACGTAGTGCGACGCCACGGTCAGCTCGACGACGCCGAGCGAGGCCCCGAAGTGGCCGCCGTGCACGGCGACGATGTCGATGATGTACTCGCGGAGTTCGCGGCAGACCTGGGGGAGCTGGTCTTCGGAGAGCGACCGGAGGTCGGCCGGGGTGTCGATCTGGGCGAGGAGCGGGCCGGGTGTCAGGGTCGAGTCGGCGTGAGGCATCGGGGGGAGTCGATGGGAGAGAGCCTGGGGCGCGTAGCGTACGCACGGGGCAGAAGCAGACGCGGCGAACAGCAAGGTAAATATAAGAGCCGAGTGAGATCCGCGACGTGTGCCGCTGGCGCTCCGCCGTTCACGCAGCGGCACGGAGGAGGTTTCAGGCAGAAATGAAAGGAACGGCCGCTCGGCCCCGCGCACTTCCCACGGATTTTGCGAATCCCCGGCTCGGGAGGGCAGTACCACCCCCCGCTTTCCTGCCTATCCGACGTGCCTCCGATGTCTGACTCCTCGCCTTCCAAGCACGGTGCCCTCGCGCCCGATACGACGCCCGCGCCCGACCCGATCCGCGTGCTGTTCGTCTGCATGGGCAACATCTGCCGCAGCCCCCTCGCCGAGGGGTACTTCCGCAAGCTCCTCGAAGACGAAGGGCTCGCCGACCGCTTCGAGGTCGATTCCGCCGGCACCGGCCCGTGGCACGTGGGCGAGGCCCCGGACGCCCGGATGCGCTCGACCGCACGCGGCCGGGGCCTCAGCCTCGAATCGATCCGCGCCCGGCAGGTCCAGCGCCGCGACCTCTACGACTACGACCACGTGTTCGTGATGGATAAGACGAACCTCCACGACACGCTCGCGCTCGATCCCGAGGGCGACCACAGCACCCGCATCCGCCTCTTCCGCGAGTTCGATCCGGAGCCCGAAACGTATCAGGTTCCCGACCCTTATACCGGCGGGCAGAAAGGGTTCGAGAACGTCTACGACATCGTGGCGCGCACCTGCCGCGCCATCCTCGACCGGCTCAAAAAGGTCTACAACCTGGATTGAAACCGTGGCCGACCTGCCCGCCGCCGTAGCCGAAGCGCTCCGCCCGCACGTCGGCGACATCAGGCAGACCGAGCCGGTTGGAGGGGGATGCATCGCCAACGCGGCGCGGATCGACGCCGAGCGCGGCCGGTTCTTCGTCAAGTGGAGCGGAGGCGAGGCAGGGGAGACGTTCGAGGCCGAAGCCTTCGGGCTCCGCGCGCTCCGTGAGGCCGGTTCGCCCCTGCTCGTGCCGGAGGTGACGGCGGCGCAGAATGCCGAAGGTCACCCCGGCCTTTTGCTGATGGATTGGATCGAGCCGGGTTCGAAAGGCACGGATTTCTGGGATGACTTCGGCGCGGGACTCGCAGCACTTCATCGCCACACTTCGGCCGATGGCCGGTACGGGTTCGAGCGCGGCAACTTCGTCGGCCGGCTCCCGCAGCACAACGAGTGGCGGGCGATGTGGCCCGACTTCTTTCGCTCGCAGCGGCTCGTGCCACAGATTATGCTCGCCCGTGAAAGGGGCCGGTGGCGCTCTGAATGGGACACGTTCGCCGACCGCCTTTCCGGTCGGCTCGATGAGCTGCTGCCCGAGCAGCCGCCCGCATCCGTCCTCCACGGCGACCTGTGGAGCGGCAACTTCCTGCCGACCTCCGATGGCCGTGCCGCGCTCGTCGACCCTGCCGCGTACTACGGTCATCGCGAAACCGACCTCGCCATGACCGAGCTGTTCGGAGGATTCGACCGGCGCTTCTACAACGCCTACCGCGCCGCGTGGCCGCTGGAGCCGGGCTACGAGGAGCGGCGCGAGGTGTACAACCTGTACCACCTCCTCAACCACCTCAACCATTTCGGCGCGGGCTACGCGGGTGGGGTGGAGCGGACGCTGCGTCGGTTCGGCTAGCGCAGCACCGACTCGACGAAGGCTTCCGCATCGGCGAGGTCGTCGAGCAACACATCGGGGTCGTGCGCGGCGAGGGCGGCGCGGTCGTACTTGCCCGTGGCGACGGCGACGGTCGTGCAGCCGCCGAGCCGCCCGCACTCGATGTCGCGCGGCGTGTCGCCGATGATGACGACATCGCGGGCGTCGAACGAGCGCCGGGCGTGCGCCGAAGCCCGCTCTACGGCGACGGCTGGGAGCTTGTTGCGGTTCTCGCTGTCGCAGCCGAACGCGCCGAACGGGAAGTGGGTCTCGCCCAGCCCAATCGCGCCGACTTTGAGGTAGGCCATCTCTCGCAGGTTGCCCGTGAGCAGGCCGAGCTGAACGCGGTCGTCCGTGTGAAGCTGCTCGACGAGCGGCTGCGCCCCCGCGAGCGCGTCCGTCGCGGCGGGGTCGAACATCCGGCGCATCGTCCGGCGGAAGACCTCGACGACTTCGGAGAACCGCCCGTTCAGCAACGATGTATCGGCCTGATGCAGCGTCAGCACCTCGCGCAGGATTTGCGGGTCCGTTTTGCCGGAGAACGAGACGCCCTCCGTCGAGATGGTGAGGCCGGTGAGTTCGGAGAGTGCGGCCTCGACGACCGTGCGGCCAATGCCCCTCGTGGTCAGCAGGGTTCCGTCGATGTCGAACAGGAGGAGTTTCATAAACCTAGCGGGTGCCGTATTGGGAGGTGTAGTAGGCGCGGTAGGACTGATCGGTGACGGCGTCCAGCCACTCGGTGTGGTCGAGGTACCAGCGGACGGTGTCACGGAGGCCGGACTCGAACGTGTGGGCGGGCTGCCAGTTCAGCGTTCGTTCGATCTTCGAGGGGTCCATCGCGTAGCGCCAGTCGTGGCCGGGCCTGTCCGTCACGAACGTGATGAGCGCCCGCGCAGTGCCCGGCTCGCGCCCGAGGTGCTCGTCCACGAGGTCCGCTAGCATCTCCACGACATCGAGGTTCCGACGCTCGGCCCGCCCGCCGACGGCGTAGGTCTCGCCCGCCGTGCCTTCGCGGAGGATCCGGTCGAGCGCGTCCACGTGGTCGGCGACGTGGAGCCAGTCGCGGACGTTCGCGCCCCGGCCGTAGACCGGCAGCGGCTCGCCCGCCGCCGCGTTCCGGATCACGAGCGGGATCAGCTTCTCGGGGAATTGGAACGGGCCGTAGTTGTTCGAGCAGTTGGAGAGCGTGACGGGCAGGCCGTACGTGTGGTGGTACGCCCGCACGAGGTGGTCGCTGCCGGCCTTCGACGCGGAGTACGGGCTGTGCGGGTCGTAGGGCGTCGCCTCGTCGAAGGCGCCCTCGTCGCCGAGTGTGCCGAAGACCTCGTCCGTCGAGACGTGGTGGAAGCGGACATCGTCGCGCATCCCGCCCCGGCCGCTCCACGCTTGCCGCGCCGCCTCCAGCAGCGTCGCTGTCCCGACGACGTTCGTGCGGACGAACGCGAGCGGGTCGAGGATCGAGCGGTCCACGTGGCTCTCGGCAGCGAAGTGGACGACGGTGTCGAAGTCGTGCTCCGCGAACAGCCGACGGACGAGGTCGGCGTCGGCGATGTCGCCGTGCGCGAACGTATAGTTCGGCGCGTCTTCGACGGCGCGCAGGTTCAGCAGATTCCCCGCGTACGTCAGCGCGTCGAGGTTGACGAACCGGACCTTCGGCAGCGCGGGGACGAGCCGGAGCAGGAAGTTGGACCCGATGAAGCCGGCCCCGCCGGTGACGAGGACGGACCGTGGCGTGTGCATACGGAAGGGGGTGGGATGCGGGGCGAAACTACGTTCACCCTGCCCGCCGCCGTCGTAATTCCGCGTTTAGTGTGAGAGTCACGTACTCGTAAGCCGGTAGCCGCAATGCCGCACCCATCGCCGTATCTCCCCGATCTCTACGAGCGCCAACGCCTCGGACACCGCCGTGCGGAGGGTGTCCCGCGTCCGTGCTCCCACCGCACGCA
>JBBSMX010000085.1:2500-18525 GCA_038232935.1 Rhodothermales bacterium
AGAACAGGCGCTAAAAAATGCGCCGGGCGTTGACCCGAGCGCGTCCAGCCAAATTACGGAACCGAAGTGCCGGTGTCAAGCGCTTCATCATCTCTTGGCGCAAGCGCCAGCTTCCAGGAGAAGCTATTTGATGTGCGTGCTCGACAGCGTCAGGCAGGACAGCTATGATACGGAAACGGGCCGGGCGAGTCAACAACTAAGACCGCTTTCGATGCGCCTTCACAGATGCCCCGCTTCTGCCATCATGTAAAGAACATCCCCCTCAGTTTCGACCGCCTTAAAACCGGCGCCGTCGTTGAGAGGGCTGCAATGATAGGTTCTTTCGCGAGCAGCCGCAAGCACATTGTCGTGCTTCAACGATGCTTAACGAGACTCTCTTTCTTCCATCCCTGTGAGGATAGGCGCTTAGTCGTTACAGTTCCAATTCACCAGTGGTGACGGAAGCTTAAGGGCGGCTCCATGATCGTGCCCGCCGGAGCCATTTCGAGCATGCGCGCTGAAAGATGCGTATCAGGTGAGCCACACGAGGTCCCCCTCTAAGGCGAGGTATATTCCAGCCGCAACGCCTCTCCTCATAGATGCCCGCCTCATGCCCGCCCGGACCGATTCCTTCTGGCCTCGCCTCAAAGCCCGCCTAGCGCACGGTGCACGCTGGGTAAAGCCCGTCACCACGCACCGCTATTTCTGGCTCGGACTGTTCGGGCTGGTCGGGATGGTAGTGGGGCTCTACCTCATGATGAACTACGTCGTGATGCCGATCTACACACGGCAGGGGGCAGCGGTGACGGTGCCGGAGGTGCGGGAGCTTCCCTTCGAGCAGGCCAGTAACCTCATCGAGGATCGCGACCTGAGGCCGGAGCGACGGGATCAACCGTTCAACCCGAGTCTTCCACGCGATGCCGTAGTCGATCAGAATCCACAGCCGAACGCGTCGGTGAAGCCAGGCCGGCGGATCTACCTCTACGTCAACAGCGGCATGCGTCAGCTTATCACCGTGCCGGACGTGCTCACTGAGACCGAGATGAACGCGAAGTCTACCCTGTCTAAGGCGGGCCTGGCTAACGTGGAAGTGCGAAAGGATGAAAACCCCTCTCCCAATACGGGAACCGTGACTCGGCAGAATCCGGATTCCGGCGAGACGCTCGGCGCTGAATCCAGGATCGTCCTGTGGGTGAGCCCCGGGCTCGGCGATGAGACCGTGTCGGTGCCGGACGTGCGCGGCCTCCCCCCGATTGACGCGCGCCGCACGCTGACCGAAGCGGGCCTGTGGGTGGACCCCACTCGCTCGGTGGGCGGGACGATTACGCGGCAGGAGCCAGAGTCCGGCGACGAGGTGCGCGAAGGCACGGAGGTGCGCATCTACTCGGAGCCTCTCGACGAGCGCTCACCATCCGAAGACGACAGGGATCAGTTCGAGGATGACCCCAACGAGTCCAACTCCCCTAGCGATTTCGAAGAGAACGGTGGAGCCTGACTCCTGCTACTCTTCCAGATAGACGGCTACGTCGTCTCCCACTTCCACCGCCACGCGCTCGCGATGCTTGGTCGGGACGACGCGGCCGACGAAATCCGGCTGGATCGGATACTCGCGGTGTCCCCGGTCGATGAGGACGGCGAGTTGGATGGACGCGGGACGGCCGTAATAGAGTACCGCATCGATGGCGGCGCGCGCCGTGCGGCCGGTGAAGAGCACATCGTCCACGAGCACCACGTTCCGCCCCTCTACCGTCGGACGCGGAGTGAGCGGGTCGGGCTCCGGCACGTCCGGGAGGTCGTCGCGGAAGGGCGTCACATCGAGCGGGTGGACCGGAATCGTGCGCCCCTCGGTCTCCCCGATGATCTGAGCGAGTGTTTCGGCAAGTGCCACGCCGCGCCGCCGGATTCCAAAAACCTCCAGCGACTCGCTCCCCCGGTTGCGTTCGACGATCTCGTACGCCAGCCGGGTGAGCGTTCGGCGGACGCGCTCGGGCGACAGAAGGACAGTGCGGGGCATGTATTGTATAAGGTGTGCTACGTCTTGGGAAAGCGAAAGGGGATATGGCCTGTCACGGCTTACTCGGCGATCTCCAAAGACCGATGGACCTCGGCAGCGACCCGGAGCATGGCATCGAGGCTGCGCTCCACGTCGTCGTGGGTCGTGGCCCACGAGGAGACGCTGATGCGCATCGCGGTGTGGCCCTGCCAGACGGTGCCGCCGCACCAGCACGTCCCGTCTTTCTGTATGCCTGCGATCACTCGGTTCGTCGTCTCGGCGTCGCCGAACGAGACGAGTACCTGATTCAGCACCACGTCGTTGAGGATCGTATGGCCGGCCACCGCTAATCCTTCGGCGAAGCGCGTCGCGTGGCGGCAGCACCGCTCGACGAGGTCGGCCACGCCGGAGCGGCCGAGCGACCGAAGTGCCGCCCATATTTCAACGCCGCGCGCACGGCGCGACATTTCAGGTGTGTACGCGTAGGGCTCGCGGAACTCGCTCAAGATGAGGTACGATGCGTTGACGGACATCGCGGCGCGGAGAGCGAGCGGATCGCGACAGATCACGAGGCCGCTATCGTAGGGGACGTTGAGCCACTTGTGCGCGTCCGTCGCCCACGAGTCCGCGTCGGCATACCCCTGCATCAGGTGCTTGCGCTCGGGTGCCGTGGCGGCCCACAGCCCGAACGCGCCATCGACGTGAATCCAGCCCACCCCGGCCTCGCGTGCCGCGGGGATGATCTCGGCGGCCGGGTCGAAGGCGCCGGTATTCACGTTCCCCGCCTGCAGGCAGAGCAGCGTCGGCCCATCCACCGGCGGGAGGGCGTCGGCGCGCATCCGTCCCTGACGGTCTACGGGCACGCGAACGACGCGGTCGCGCCCGAGTCCGAGCAGGCTGAGCGCTTTGAGCAGGCTGACGTGGACCTCGCCGCCCACGATCACGGTGATCGGCGGGGCGCCAAAGAGGCCCTGCGCCTCCACGTCCCACCCTGCACGGCGGAGGAGGGCGTGGCGCGCAGCAGCGATGCCCGAAACGTTCGCCGCCGTCGCGCCCGTCACGAACCCAATGCCCGCCTCGGCGGGCAGGCCGAGCAGATCGAGCAGCCAGCCCGATGCTACCTCTTCGATCTTCGCCGCGCTCGGGGCGAGCGAGCGAGCTCCGGCGTTCTGATCCCACGCGCCGGCCAGCCAGTTCGCCGCCCTCGCCGCAGGCAGCGAGCCACCGACGACGAAACCGAAATAGCGTCCGCCCGCGCTCGCCATCGTCGCCGGTGAGCCGATTTCGTCGAGGAGGCACAATACGTCGGCCGGATCCGTCGGGTCGACGGGAAGGGGCTCGGCGAAGTGGCTTAGTCCATCCAGCGCGTCAGGCGTTGGTGCGACGGGGCGGTGGTCGAGGCGTTCGAGGTAAGCGGTGGCTCGGCGGGCCGCGTCGTCCAGTAGGTGTTGCATTCCTCCCCTCCGGTTTAGATCCGAATGGAAGATACAGCGGCGCTACGCGGGCTCGGCGAGGAGTTCGCCCTGAAAAACGGTGACGGCCTGCCCGCCGAGCAGCACCCGGTCGCCGCGCACCTCGACGCGGATCGTCCCGCCTCGTTTCGAGGCCTGGTACCCGACGAGGTCGGAGCGGCCGAGCTTGTCGGCCCAGTACGGCGCGAGGCAGCAGTGCGCCGACCCGGTCACAGGATCCTCGTTTATGCCGACCGACGGCGCGAAGAAACGGGAGACGAAGTCCACCCCATCAGTGTCGGCCCGGCTCGTGACGATGATGCCGCGCGCCTCGACCTCAGCGAGCGCTGCAAAGTCCGGCGCGAGCTCGCGCACCGTCGCTTCGTCCACCACTTCTACGAGGTAGTCGTACCGGCTTCGTCCGACGTGCTGCGGCGTGAGCCCGAGCACCTCGGCGAGGCCGTCCGGCGCGTCAGCGTCCTCGGGCGGCGTGGCGGGGAAGTCGAGCGCGATCTCTTCCCCGTCGCGGGTGGCGGTGAGCAGGCCGCTCTTCGTGTGGAACCGGGCCGTGTCCTCAGCGCTGAGCTGATTCGTCTCCCAGAGGATGTGGGCGCTCGCGAGCGTGGCGTGACCGCACAGGTCTACCTCCGTCTTCGGGGTAAACCAGCGCAGGAGGTAGCCGTCGTCGTGCGGAGCGAGGAACGCCGTCTCAGAGAGGTTCATCTCCGCCGCGACGCGCTGCATCCACATCTCGGGTGCAGCGACGCTGAGCAGGCAGACGGCGGCGGGATTCCCTCGAAAAACCTCGTCCGCGAAGGCATCGACCTGATAGAGAGGGAGCGACATCAGGCGGCGGCTTGCTCGGGCAGCGACCGGTTCGGGCAAGGCTTCCGCCGGCAGTGGCCGTAGAGGGTGAGGGCGTGGTGGCTGATCTCGAAGCCGTAGATCTCCCCCACCGTGTCCTGAATGCTCTGGAGGCGCGGATCGCAGAACTCGAGGATCTCGCCGCAGTCGAGGCAGATGAGGTGGTCATGCTGCCAGTAGGCGTACGCTCGCTCGTACTTCGCTTGGTTCTGGCCGAACTGGTGCCGCACCACGAGGTCGCATTCCAGCAGGAGTTCGAGCGTGTTGTAGACCGTCGCGCGGCTGACCCGGCTGCCTTTCTGCTTGAGGCGGACGAACAGCTCGTCCGCGTCGAAGTGGTCGGATGTGGCGTAGATCTCGTCGAGGATCGTGAAGCGCTCGGGGGTCTGGCGCTGGCCGCGCTCCTTCAAGAAGGCGCTGAAGGAGCGGGTGACTTCGTCCATCTGAGCCTGCGGGAGCAACGACATGAGCGTGGTGCCAGCGGTTTACGAATCCTCGTTGGGAGAACCGGAGGGGGCGATTCCGGTTCCGACCCATTCGGCCCGCAGCATCCGCTCCACCTCCTCGATAATTTGTGCATTGATCGACTCCATTGACATCGTCCCATCGATTCTGACAACTCGTTCAGGCTCTCGCTCTACTAAATCGAGGTAAGCCTCACGAACCCGTTCAAAGAAGTCTGCGCCTGCCTGCTCCATTCGGTCACGGTCGCCGCCGCGACGGGCAGCGGCCACGTCCAGCGGCACGTCGATGAAGTACGTGCGGGCGGGTGCGAGGCCGTCGGTGACGAAGGCGTGGAAGGTGTGTAGCCAGTCGGCGTCGGCGAGGGCGCGACCGGCACCCTGGTACGCCGTCGTCGAATCGTAAAACCGATCGGCGATGACGATGCAGCCACGGTCGAGGGCAGGGCGGACTACCTCCTGCACGAGCTGGGCACGGGCCGCTGAAAAAAGTAGCAGCTCGGCGCGTGGCGTGATGTGGGTCTCGGGATCGAGCAGGAGCGCACGGACCCGCTCCGAAAGAGCAGTACCGCCGGGCTCGCGCACGAGCAGCGGCGCACGCCCCTGTCGTTCGAAGTGAGCGTAGAGCAGCTGGGCCTGCGTACTCTTGCCGCTGCCGTCGATGCCTTCGAACGTGATGAGCATGGGGGCGGTGAAGGGGAGGGGAAAAGCTATGTCCTGTCGCGCCAGAAGGGGAACTTACGGCGCGCCGGAAGGATGAACGCGGGAGCAACTAGGGCGAGCCTGCAGCGTAGCTATTGCATGTTGCCGGGCCACCTGTAAATTAGGCCGTGTCGGGTGGTCCCTTCAGTCCCGTCAGAGGGCACGCGGCCTTCGCTCCGATCCCCTTTCGCAGCGCGCTATGAGCATGTTCGAGTTCGAAGATTTTGATGACTTGAGAGGGGACGAGGGGCTCAACGACCTCGTCTCCGCCTATGAGGAGAGTATGAAGGACGGCGGCAACGCCTACTTCGACTCCGAGGCCCTCGAAGAGGTCGCCACCTACTACTTCGAGCACGGGCGCTTCGAGACGGCGCTCGACGTGATCGACCGGCTGATCGAGACGCACCCGTACTCCTCCGACGCGTGGCTGCGGCGCGGAGTCCTCCTGAACAACCTCGACCGGAACGAAGAAGCCCTCGCTGCTTACGACGCCGCCCTCGGGCTGAACCCGGTCGACCCCGAGACCATCATCAACCGCGGCATCACGCTCGACAACCTCGGCCGCTCGATTGAGGCGATGGCGGCCTACGAGCACGCCCTGCAGTTCGACCCACTGAACGAGGAGGCCCTCTTCAACCAGGGTATCACGCTCGAAAAACTCAGCCGCTTCGACGAGGCCGTGGCCGCGCTCGAGCGCTGCGCCGAGCTCAGCCCCGAGCACCCGGAGATCTGGTACGAGCTCGGCTACTGCTACGACCAGGCCGACCGCTTCGACGAGAGCGTTGCTGCCTACGACCGGCAGATCGATCTCGACCCGTTCTCGCAGAACGCGTGGTACAACCGGGGCATCGTGCTCAACCGGATGGAGCGCTACGCCGACGCCGTCGCCTCCTACGACTTCTCCCTCGCGATCGACGACGCCTTCGCCTCGGCGCACTACAACAAGGGCAACGCCCTCGCCAACATGGGCGATCTGCAGGGCGCCGTGGACAGCTATCTCAAGGTGCTCGAATACGAGGAAGGCGACGCCTCCACGTACTACAACATCGGGCTGGCCTACGAAGAGTTGGAGGACTACAAGACGGCGGTGACGTACTTCCGCCGCGCCGTGCAGGACGATCCCGAGTATCCCGAGGCGTGGTACGGGATGGGCTGCTGCTACGATGCGGTGGAGCGCCACAAGGACGCGCTCAAGTGCTTCGCCCACGCCCTCCAACTGCGGCCCGAAGTCGGCGAGTTCTGGTACGCCCGCGCCGACAGCGAATACAACGCCGGGATGCTGGACGAGTCGCTGCGCTCCTACGCCCGCGTCGTCGAGCTCGAGCCGGACAACGAGGAGGCGTGGCTCGATCTCGGGGAGACGCTCTTCGAGGCGAACCATCTGGAAGAGGCGCTCGCGGCGTATCAGAAAGCGGCCGAGGTGGACCCGGAGCTGACGGAGGCGCACGTGCAGCAGGCCAAGGCCCTGTTCGCCCTCAGCCGGAACGACGAGGCGATTACCGCGCTCCGGCAGGCGTTCGAGCTGGACCCGTCCGTTCGCGATGAGATCCGCCACATCTACCCCGACCTCGCCGCCGACGCCCGCCTCCGCCCGCTCTTCGGAACGGACGAGCGTACCCGCCGCACGCGCTGAATCCCCCCTTCTTTGCTGAACCATCCGTAGGGGCGCAGCGTGCTGCGCCCCTACTTCGTTTATGCCTGCCTCGCTGCCCGACGCCCACACCCGCCTCGCCGTCCTCCTCGGCGATCCCGTTGCGCATTCGCTCTCGCCGCTCCTCCACAACACCGCCTTCCGCGCTGCCGGACTCAACGCTCTCTACCTCGCATGTCGCGTCCCACCCGACGCCCTCGCTGACGCCATCACCGGACTGCGCGCACTCCCCATCGTCGGGGCGAACGTGACGATTCCGCACAAGCGCGCTGTCCTCCCGCACCTCGACCGGCTGACGCCGGAGGCCGAAGCCATCGGCGCGGTCAACACGATCACGCGGCTGGAGGACGGCATCCTGCGCGGCGACAATACGGACGCAGCGGGCTTCCTGAGCGGCCTGGACCTGGAGGCAATGCGCGGAGCCCCTGCACTCGTCTTCGGCAGCGGCGGTGCCGCGCGCGCCGTCGTGTACGCCCTCCTGACGACGCTCCATCCCGCGTCCCTCACGATTGCCGCCCGCACGCCCTCGACCGGCGAAGCCCTCGCCGATGCCTTCTCCCGTTTTGACTCCCACACCGCGCTGCGCGTCGTGCCGCTCGCCGAAGCGGGGGCGGCGCTCCGTCGAAGCCGGCTCGTCGTGAACGCGACGCCGCTCGGGATGCACCCGCACGAGGGCTCGACCGTGTGGCCCCTGGCCGAGGATTTCGGACCCGATCACACCGTCTACGACCTCGTGTACACGTCCACCGACACGCGTCTGCTGCGCGAGGCGGCGAGCCGGGGGGCGCAGACGGTAGATGGCCTGGAGATGCTCGTCGGGCAGGCCGCCGCGGCGTTCGAGCAGTGGATGGGGCAACCGATGCCGGTGGACGCCGTGCGCACGGCGCTTCGCCGCCATCTGAACCCATCGCCCCTCGTTGGCGTGTCCGATGACGCTCACCTCCCCACCTCATCGCCCTAACATGGAATCTGCCCCTCCCCTCCTCCGTCCCGCCATCTTCGCCGACCTGCCCGGCATCGCCGCCGCGTTCACCACGCGGGCAGGCGGCGTCAGCCAATCCCCGTTCGACAGCCTCAACCTCGGCTTCTCGACGGGCGACGACGAGGCGGCCGTACGCGAGAACCGCCGCCGGGTGCTCGAAGCACTCGGCTTCGCGCCGGACGCGCTCGCCACCGTCGGGCAGGTGCACGGGGCGGCCGTAGCGAAGGTGACGGAGCCCGGCCACACGGACCGGCACGACGGGCTCGTCACGGACCGGCGCGGGCTCGTGCTCGGCGTGCTCGTGGCGGACTGCGGGGCCGTGCTCCTCGCCGACGCCGAGGCAGGCGTCATCGGCGCGTGCCACGCGGGGTGGCGCGGGGCCGTCGGCGGGATTCCCATCGTCACCATCGAAGCGATGCGAAAGCTGGGAGCAGAGCCGAAACGCATACGGGCGTACGTCAGCCCCTGCATCGGACCGGACGCCTTCGAGGTCGGCATCGAGGTGGCGACGCAGTTCGACGACGCCCACGTCCTGCGCCGCCCCGAGCAAGCGAAGCCACACGTGGACCTCCCCGGCGCGATTGTGACGCAATTGCGGAAGATGGGACTCGGCAAAGAGCACATCGAGGTCGAAGGGCGCAGTACGTTCGACACGGCGCACTTCTTTTCCTACCGCGCCGAGGGCGGAACGACGGGCCGGATGATGGGCGTCATCGGGATGCGCGAGGGTCTATGAGGCTGCTCTCGCTCGGGCTCATCGCCCTCATCTTCGTCGGGGCGGGCGTGCTCCACTTCGTCCGGCCAGGCCCGTTCGTCCGCATCGTCCCGCCCTTCCTGCCGTTCCCGCTCGCGCTCGTCTACCTCAGCGGGATCGCCGAAATCCTCGGCGGCATCGGCATGCTGGTCCCGTCGCTGCGGACGTGGGCGGGGTTCGGCCTGATCGCCCTCCTCGTCGCCGTGTTTCCGGCGAACGTCTACATGGCGCTCGCGCCGCAGAAGTTCGGAATTGCGCCGGTCTGGCTGTGGCTCCGGCTCCCGCTCCAGTTCGTCCTTATCGGGTGGGTGTGGTGGGCGGCGCGCGCGAGCTAGCACCGTGTCGGTGTCGTGGGTACCCCCTCTCTGCCCTGCCGCTGGGCACCGCTCCCCCGGAGGGGCGAGAATGTGATTGCAACCGCTGTGCCTGTGCCCGAGCACTATCATTTCAGATCACGCCCCTCGCTTCCATCACCGCCGACGTTGCAAGTCACGTCCCCTCGCCCCTCCGGGGACAGGGTGAGGGGATGCCGAGCCAGCGCGACGCTTCTCAAAATTGAAAACGTATGGCTCAGCTCGGCAACTGCTACCGATATTAAAGTGCCATCGCAATTTTAACAGTACCTTTTTAAGTTTCGAGTTGAGTTGGCCGAATAGTGCGACGTATCATTCGCACGATACGCTCCAACACCTCAACCCGAACCTCCTCGTGGACAAGATTGACGAGATCGACGCCCAGATTCTGAGCCTGCTTCAGCCGCAGGGCCGCATGAAGCGCAACCGGATCGCCGAAGCCGTCGGGCTCTCCGTGCCGGCGACCTCCGAGCGGATGCGGAAGCTCGAAGAGCGCGGCGTCATCACCGGCTACCACGCTACGCTCGACGCTCGCCGGCTCGGCTTCGACGTGACGGCCTTCATCCGTGTCTCCTCACTCGGCTCCGAGCACTACGGCGAGTTCATCCGGTCCGTCACGCAGATGGATGCCGTGCAGGAGCTGCACTCCATCACCGGCGAGGGCTCGCACCTCCTGAAGGTGCGCGTCCGCAACACGAGCGCGCTCGAACGCCTGCTCGCCGAAGTCCAGCGGATCCCCGGCGTGCGCGGCACCCAGACCTCGATCGTGCTCTCCACGCAGAAGGAGTCCACCGCGCTCCCCGCCGAGCCGATGACGCTCGTCCAGATTCCCGACTGACCCTGTCTCGGCCCCCCGTATCCCCCAACCTGCACCGCACCATGCCTGCTACCTTGACCCGCAAACCCGGCACCAACGGCCACGCGAAACCCTTCGATGTCGAGGCCATCTTCGGCCAGAACACGTTCGGCCTCACCGAGATGAAGGCCCGCCTGCCGAAGGCCGTCTACAAACGCCTCATGGCTACCATCGAAAAAGGCGAGCCCTTCGACGCGACCGTCGCCGACGCCGTCGCGCTCGCGATGAAAGAGTGGGCCGTCGAGCGCGGCGCGACCCACTACACCCACTGGTTCCAGCCGCTGACGGGCCGGACGGCCGAGAAGCACGACAGCTTCATCACGCCGAACGCCGGCGGCGGGGCCGTCGCCGAGTTCTCGGGCAAGAACCTGATCCAGGGCGAGCCCGACGCGAGCTCGTTCCCCGGCGGCGGGCTCCGCGCCACGTTCGAGGCGCGCGGCTACACGGCCTACGATCCGACGAGCCCGGCCTTCCTCATCGAGCACAACGGCTCGGCCACGCTCTGCATCCCGACGGCCTTCGCGTCGTGGACGGGTGAGGCGCTCGACCATAAGATCCCGCTGCTGCGCTCGATGGAGGCGCTGAACCAGCAGGCCAAGCGTGCGCTCAAAGTCTTCGGCGACGACGATGTCGCCCGCGTCGTCGCGACGTGCGGCTCCGAGCAGGAATATTTCCTCATCGGCGAGGCGTTTTACGACGAGCGGCCCGACCTGCTCGTGGCCGGGCGGACGCTCGTCGGGGCTGCGCCGCCACGCGGGCAGGAGATGGACGACCACTACTTCGGCTCGATCCCAGAGCGGGTGATGGCCTACATGAACGCCGTCGAAGAAGAGCTGTACCGGCTCGGCGTGCCCGTCGCCACGCGGCACAACGAGGTCGCGCCGGGGCAGTACGAGTTCGCGCCGATCTTCGAGAACGCGAACGTCGCCGCCGACCACCAGCAGCTCATGATGATGACGTTGCAGCGGATGGGGCCGCGCTTCGGGCTCGTCTGCCTCCTCCACGAGAAGCCGTTCGCCGGGGTCAACGGCAGCGGCAAACACTGCAACTTCTCGATGGCGACGGACGCGGGCGCGAACCTGCTGGAGCCTGGCGATACGCCGCACAAAAATCTCCTCTTCCTGTTCTTCTGCACGGCCGTGATCCAGGCCGTCCACGAGCACCAGGACCTGCTCCGCGCGACGATTGCGACGGCGGCGAACGACCACCGGCTCGGCGCGAACGAAGCCCCGCCCGCGATCCTCTCGATCTTCCTCGGCGACCAGCTCACCGACGTGTTCGACCAGATCGTGGAGGCAGGCAAGGCGACCTCGAGCACGTCGAGCGGCTTCCTCGGCCTCGGCTCGCCGGTGCTGCCTCGGCTGCCGCGCCACGCGGGCGACCGCAACCGGACCTCGCCCTTCGCCTTCACGGGCAACAAGTTCGAGTTCCGCGCCGTCGGCTCGTCGCAGAGCATCTCGTTCCCCCT
This sequence comes from Rhodothermales bacterium, assembly GCA_038232935.1. Classification (GTDB taxonomy): domain Bacteria; phylum Bacteroidota; class Rhodothermia; order Rhodothermales; family JANQRZ01; genus JBBSMX01. The sequence continues at coordinate 14,015 of JBBSMX010000085.1, forward strand.
CACCGTCCTCAACACGATCACGGCCGAGGCCATCGACGACCTCACCTCGAAGATGGAGGCCAAGCTCGGCAAGAAGCGCTCGAAGAAGGCGCTCGAAGCCGCCGCGCAGGAGGTCATCGCCGACTCGATCCGCGAGCACAAAGCCATCATCTTCAACGGCGACGGCTACTCCGAGGCGTGGCACACCGAGGCCGAAGAGCGCGGGCTGCTCAACCTCAAGACCACGCCGGAGGCGCTCGCCACGCTCACGGCCGAGAAGAACGTCAAGGTGTTCGAGGCCTACGACGTGCTGACCGAGGCCGAGTTGGAGAGCCGCACCGAGATCCTCACCGAGCAGTACGTGCTCACCCTCAACATCGAAGCGGCGATGACCGAGAACATGGCGAAGACGCTCGTGCTCCCCGCGGCCGTCCGCTACCTGACTGAGCTCGGCGAAGCGGCCAAGGCCGTCGGCGATTTCGGCCTCGACGCGTCCGGCACGAAGGAGACGGCGGAGGGCGTGGTGACGCAGGTGAACGCGCTGCGCAAGGCGCTCGGCGGCCTCGCCAAAGCCCGCACCGCCGCGCACAAGGCGAAGGAGGAGGACGTGGCGATGAAGGACAAGGTCATCCCTGCGATGGCGAAGGTGCGCGCCGCGTGCGACGCGCTCGAAAAGGAGGTCCCCGCCGACCTCTGGCCGCTCCCGACCTACCGCGACATGCTCTTCGTCAAGTAAGCAGCGCCGTCGTCACGAAACGCACGCGCCCTCGTTGGCTCAGGCTGACGGGGGCGCGTCTCGTTTGGTTTGACGAAGCCCTCACGCGCCGCGCGTTTCCCCCTATCGACGCGCTCGCCCCTTCGCCGCAGCACATAGTTGTAACATAGCTCATCTCGTAGGCCGAACGGCTAGGCAGCACCTCGGGGCGCGTGTATATTCTGAGTCCGTTGTCCTCTCGTCCCGATCAATTCAGCCCCGTTTTCCATGCCTACTCGGTTACTGATCGTTGCCCTCGCGGCAGGTCTCCTCGGATTCGCCCTCTTCGTACTCCTCCCCTCCGCCGCCGAGCGAGACGCCCCGAGCGAACGCGAGGCCTACGAGGCTATGCTGGCCGAGCATCCGTACAACAACCGCCCCCCCACGAGCGAGGAGGATCTGGAGGGGATGGATAAGGAGGATCGGCCGGACCTCGCCGCCGAGCAGAACTACCTGCTGACGATGGACCCCGCCACGGGGTTGGTCCCCATCGAGCATCTCTTCGAGGCAAACCGGCAGGCCACCGTGTACAAGCGCGCGGCCGGTGGCCCGCTCGCGACGGAGGCGTGGCAAGAGCGCGGGCCGAACAACGTCGGTGGCCGCACACGCGCGCTCATGTTCGACCCCAACGATGCCGACAGCAAAAAGGTGTGGGCCGGCGGCGTCGGCGGCGGCCTCTGGTTCACCGACGACATCACGGACGAGGACGCCGAGTGGACGCCCGTCAACGACTTCTGGGCTAACATCGCCATCTCGGCCATCGCCTACGACGCCACGGACACCGACGTGTTCTACGTCGCGACGGGCGAGGGCTGGTTCAACGCCGACGCCATCCGGGGCGGGGGCATCTTCAAGAGCGAAGACGGCGGCGAGACGTGGGAGCAACTCGCCGCGACCACGGACGCCCTCTTCCAGAACATCCAGGACCTCGTCGTCCATCCGACTACGGGCGATGTCTATGCGACCACGCGGGAGGGCGGCCTCCAGCGTTCTCAGGACGGTGGCGAAACGTGGACGAAGGTACTCGGCGCAGGAGTAGGGTCCTCTGACAACCGGACGGCCGACCTCGAAATCGGAGCTGACGGGACGCTCTACGCGACGGTGGGCATCTTCAGCCAGGGGGCCGTGTACAAATCCTCCACCGGCGATGCCGGCGACTGGGAGGAGATCTCGGCCAACCCGGGTTTCCCGACTACCGGCTACTTCCGGGTAGACGTGGCTACTGCGCCGAGCGATGCGGACGTGCTCTACGCCGTGACCCACGACGTGAATACGAATGGCTCCGGTGGCATCTACCGCTCCGACGACAAGGGGGAGACGTGGACCGAAGTCGCTGAACCGCGAGACGCCGATCCGGGCGTAGATGACCCGAGCGACCCCGACATCGATTTCACGCGGGGGCAGGCATGGTACGACCTCATCATTGAGGTGGACCCGAACGACCCCAACACGCTGTTCGCGGGCGGCGTCGACCTCTTCAAGTCGAATACCGGCGGCACGACGTGGGAGCAGATCTCGCACTGGTACAACGGCTTCGGAGAGCCGTACGTCCACGCCGACCAGCACGCGATCGTGTTCAAACCCGGCTCGTCCGACGAGGCCGTCTTCAGCCACGACGGAGGCGTCACCTATACAGCAGACGCGACCGCTTTACAACCGACGTGGATCGACCGGAACAACGGCTACAACGTCACGCAGTTCTATTCCGGGGCGATCCATCCGGAAGAGGGCTCGAACGTGATGCTCGCCGGCGCGCAGGACAACGGCACCCAGCGCTTCAGCACCGAGGGGATTGGTGCCACCCTGGAGGCCAACGGGGGGGACGGCGGCTTCACGTTCATCGACCAGACCCAGAGCGTGATCGCTATCGCCTCCACCGTCTTCAACAACTTCTCCCGCAGCGCGAACGGCGGCTTCACGTTCCCCACCACGCTCCTCAACCAGAACTCCGGCTCGTTCATCAACCCGGCGGACTACGACGACCGCGAGGATATCCTCTTTACGAACATCAACGCGAGCTCGCTTTTCCGCGTCACCGGAGTTGCGACGGCGACCCCCGTCGCTTCCACGATCACCGGCTCGTTCTTCGCCACACCCACGCACCTGCGGGTCTCGCCGTTCGCTCCCGACAGCACGTCCACGCTCTTCGTGGGGACCGCCGCCGGCCGCATCTTCAAGATCACCGACGCCCACGGCACACCCGACGTCCAACCCCTCAACACGAACGTCTTCGGCGCCGGCAGCATCTCCTCTATCGAGTTCGGCGCGGACGAGAACCACCTCCTCGTGACCCTCTCGAACTACAACACTGTCTCGGTCTGGGAGTCGACCAACGGCGGCGGGAGGTGGACGAACAGGGAGGGCGACCTCCCGAACATGCCCGTCCGCTGGGCGCTCTTCAACCCGAATGACCGCACGCAGGTCATCATCGCGACGGAAGCGGGCGTCTGGGAAACCACCAACTTCAACGCCGGGTCGCCGACGTGGACGCCCGCGCCGGGCTTCCCGACGACGCGCGTGGACATGCTTCAGACCCGCGAGTCGGACAACGTGGTGATGGCGGCGACGCACGGGCGCGGGGTCTTTACGGCCACGTTCCAGATGATGCCCGTGAGTGCCGAGGAGGACGCAGCGGTAGCCGGCACGCACACGCTGGACGCCGCCTACCCCAACCCGTTCGCCGACCGCGCGAGCTTCAGCCTCCGCATCGCGCAGCCACAGAACGTCCGCGTCGAGGTCTTCAGCACGCTCGGCAAGCACGTGGCCATCCTGCACGACGGACCGCTCGCGGCCGAGACGCCGCAGCGCTTCACGATTGATGGAACCGGGCTCGCCAGCGGGACCTACCTCTACGTCGTCACCGGCGAACGCTTCCGCGACGAAGGGCGCGTGACGCTCGTCCGGTAGCGCGCTCCCTGCGCTCGCTCTGCAAGCCCCGGCGCTCCGGCGTCGGGGCTTTCTGCGTACCTTACGCCCGCTCTTCTCTGTGCCTGTCGCCCGGCTCCCCCCTGTGAAGCCCGTCCTCTGCAACTACTACGTCACCTACCGCTGCAACGCCGCGTGCAGCTTCTGCGACATCTGGCAACAGCCCTCGCCGCTGATCTCCCTCGAAGACGCCGCCCGCAACCTCGACGACCTCCGCCGGCTGGGCGTCCGCATCATCGACTTCACCGGCGGCGAGCCCCTCCTCCACCCCCAGATCGGCGACCTGCTGGCACTCGCGAAGGAGCGCGGCTTCCTCACGACGGTCACCTCGAACGGCCTCCTCTACCCCAAGCGTGCCGAGGCGCTGCGCGGGAAGATCGACCTGCTCCACTTCTCGATCGACTCACCGGTGCCGCACGAGCACAACGCCTCGCGCGGCGTGGCCTGCTTCGACAAGCTGATGGAGTCGGTCGAGGTGGCGCTCGCGCTCGGCGAGCGGCCGGACCTGCTGTTCACCGTCACGAACGAGAACGTCCACCACCTCGAACGGGTCTACGAAACGATCAGCCGCCCGAACGGGCTGATCCTGATTCTGAACCCGCTGTTCGAGTACAACGCCCTCGGCGAGGGGCTGGCCGACGACGTGATGGAGCGGATGGCCGCGCTCGCGCGGAATCCGTACGTCTACCTCAACCCGGCGTGTCTCACGCTCCGGCGGGGGGGGGGGCCACCACCCCCCCCCCCCCCCGGGCAAAGCCGGAACGCCGAGGGCCGGGAAGCCCCCGTGGGGCGAAAAGGTCCTGCCCGGGTCCACCCCGGGGGGGGGGAAGGGGCGCCCGGAGGGGCGCGGGGC